>CAYNFK010000034.1:0-42006 GCA_964396405.1 uncultured Enterobacteriaceae bacterium | reverse complement strand
CAGACACAGACACGGACACGGACACCGACACCGACACCGGCGTGAAGGAGCCCGGCCCCGAGGACATGCCCCCAGGGAAGCTCATCATCACCGAGCTGCACATCGAGCCGGCCGGGTGTACTCGGCGCGTGGAAGGCCAGTTCGTCGAGCTCAAGAACGACTGGGACCGCACGGTTGACCTCAAGGGCCTGATCGTCCGAGACTCGGGAACGCCGTGGACGGTGCCCACCCGCTTCCTGGTTCCGGCCGGCGGCTACGTCGTGCTGCGTTTCGCCGGTGCCACGTGCGCGAGCGTGCAGGTACCCGCCCCGATCACACTGGGCGGCCTCCTCACCAGCAAGCAGCTCGACGCCAACAACCGCGTGTACATCGAGGTCGGTGCCACCACGTTCACGCACGACCGCGTCACGTACGCCTCGTGGGCGTTCGGGCAGGGCACCCGCGCTCCCGTGGGCCGCTCCATCCACCTCCTCGTGGAAGACGCTACGGCCAACGACGATGTCGCCAACTGGTGCGCGTCCGACACTGCGATGACCGCGGGCGGAACGGCCACCAACTACGGCACGCCGGGTGCGACTGCGTCCACCTGCTTCGTGCCCGACACTGACGAGACCGGAGGCAGCGGAGGCACGGACGAGAGCGACAGCGACACCGACAGCGACACCGACGACACCTACTTTGAGCCGCCCGTCGAGACCGCGAATCCCGATGCCGCCGACGACCTCGTGCCTGGCGACCTCGTGATCAGCGAGGTCATGCTCCGCCCCGATGACTGCGGCAGCGGCACGGCGGATCGCGGTCGCTACATCGAGCTTCGCAACAACACCGATCGCACCATCAGCCTCCAAGGCCTGCAGTTCACGTGGGGCTCCCAGGGCATTCCGAGCACCATCAGCCTCGGCCCCTCGCGACTCACCCGTCCCGCCCGAAGCCAGTGGCTCGTCGGACCCGGCGACTTCGTCACCTTGCAGCGGGTCCGCTCCACGGGCGCACCCTGCTACGCGTACCCGTACGACTTCGAGATGGCGAATCCTCTGAGTGCGCAGGGCGGCGTGCTCGTCATTCAGAACACCGTACGCACGCTCGACACGGTCGACATGCGTGGCTGGACGATCCCACTGGGTGCGGCGATCGGCGTTGACCCCGTGCTCCTCAACGCTGTCAACGGCAACGCCAACAACGATGTCGAGCGAAACTGGTGCGCCCAGCAGGGCCCGGTGCCCACGGCCGTGAGCGATCTCGGCACGCCGAACCGCCGAAACGACTCGTGCGACATCACGGACACGGACACCGACACCGACACCGACACCGACCCCATCGGTCCGGACGACTGCTTGCTCAAGCCCGGCCGCGTCCCTGGCAACGGTCTCGACGCCACGGAGCTGTGCCCCGGCGAGCTCGTCATCACCGAGATCATGTTCGACCCCACCGACTGCATCCCCGATCTCGCGCAGTACGTGGAGGTCTACAACACCACCACGTACACCATCCGGCCAGGTGCGCTGATCGTGTCCCAGGATGCGGTCAACAACGCGTTCGACGCTCCGCTCGCTACGGTGCGAAGCTTCCCCGCTGCGTCGAACAACAGCATCGCGCCCGGCACCTTTGCAATCCTCGTGCCGGCCAACATCGGCAACCCCACCCGCTGCCACGCCTACACCGCGAAGTTCGACATCAACGATCTCTCGCTCTCGAAGGGGCGTCTGCGCGTCGAGAACGGCACCGAGTTGATCGACGAGGTGAACACCGGCAGCTGGGCCATCCCGAACGGGCGTTCGCTACAGCTCAAGCCCACCATCACCCTCAACGACTTCGCCGCCGTCACCAACGACGACAGCTTCTCTTGGTGCAACGGCGGCCCGTCGATCACGTCCAATCCGGCCGGTCAGCCCCGCAACGACCGTGGCACGCCCGGCTTGGCCTCCGACTGCACCACGTCGGGCGGATCTGAGACCGACACCGACGACACGATCGACACCGATCCCGTGGACACGGACGATCCGCCTGTCGAGACCGACACCGACGGCGGCGAGCGCCCCGGCCTGGACGCCGACGAACTTCGAGAAGGCGACCTCATCATCACTGAGGTGATGTTCTCGCCGCTCTCGTGCGATGGCGACTCCAGCGCCCAGTACGTCGAGGTGTTCAACACCACCGAGTACCTCGTGTATCCGGAACGTCTGAAGGTCGAGATCGACGCAAACCCGCTGGGTGTGGTCGAGCTGGGCTTGCAGCCCGGTCAGGCGATCGCGCCGCGTTCCTACGCCGTGCTGGCGATGAAGTCGCCGTCGCCCTCCTGCTACGGCCTGCCTCGTCCCTTTGTGGTCGGTCGCGCCAGCCTGACCGGCCGTCCGAACCTGCTGCGTCTGTACAACGCCTTCGACATGATCGACGACGTGAACATGACGGGGTGGACCTGGGCCGACGGAATGTCCTTGCAGCTTCGTCCGGCCACGCCACTCACGCGCGGCAACAACAACATCGAGGCCAACTGGTGCCCCTCGGGCAACCTGCTGCCGGGCGATCTGGACTATGGCTCGCCGAACGCCACAGGCACGTGCGGCAACTTCCCCTTCACGCCCGACGACACCGACGACAGCGACACGTTCCGGCAGTACGAGACCGATCCGCCCGACACCGACGATGGCCTTCCGCCGGCACAAAAGCGCGTGGACGATCTCGTGCCCGGCGACCTGATCATGTCCGAGATCTTTGGCGATGCGCGTGCGTGCTCGGCGGCCAACGGAGAGTACCTCGAGATCTACAATGCCTCGGGCGGCACGGTGGACCTGTTCAACGTGAAGGTCCGCCAGGTGGTGGGCTCGGTGCAGCGGGAGTTCAGGGTCAATCAGCACATCGTGCTCGGCACCTCGCGGTACGCCACGTTCAACCGTGACGGAACCACCCGGTGCTTCGCGGATGGTGAGGTCGCTCGGTTCGACCGCACCATCGATCTGTCCGTTCCCAGCGATGCGTACGCCGTCGTAGCTGGGGCCTCGGCGGGCGACGTGACGCTCGACATCATCAACACCACCGGCTGGACGCGGGCCACCACGGGGCAAGACTTCGGAATCTCCACGCAGCTCTCCGCCCGCTTCCTCACGGCCGGTGACAATGACGCCAAGGAGAACTGGTGCCCCACGCCGGCCAACCAGGTCTACGAGATCGCCGTCCGTGACCTCAAGAAGGACTACGGCACGCCGGGCCGAGGCAACGATCCTTGCCTGCCTCCCGACACCGACACCGGTCTCGAGACCGGTCCGGACACCGATCCGATCACGGGCGGCACCGATGAGACCTTCGAAACCGATGACCCTGCCCTGCCGATCGATCAGGTCGACCCAACCGCGCTCGTGATCACCGAGATCTTTGCCCAGCCCACCGACTGCCAGGATCAACAGCGCGGCGAGTACATCGAGATCTACAACCAGTCCTCGGACATCATCAACCTGCGCGGCTTGCTGGTGGAGGATGACTTCGGCACCGCGCGTGTCGACGTGCGCGCCGAGATCCAGCCCGAGAGCTATCTGGTGCTGGCGAACAATCGGTTCGGCGCCTCCGGCCGGTGCTACCCGATCTCGCCCGCCGGCTACTACGGCGGCGAGAACGACTACTCCGCCGAGCTGACCGACGGCGGCGATGCCATTCGACTGCTGCGCCTCGACGGCACAGTGTTCGACGCGGTGGACTTCCGCGACTTGCCGCCCGCTCCTGGCCGCGCCTGGGAACTTCGTGCGGGCTTGATCGACAAAGTGGCGAACGACGATCTGGACAATTGGTGTTTGGCCGACTCCCGCGGCATCCCAGGATCCGCGAGCGGCCGCGGCACACCCGGCGCGCCCAACACCTGCGAGCCCGATCCCATCGTCGGGTGCACCGACGACTGCACCCCCGACTCAGATGACAGCGACACCGACACCGGCTTGGTGAGTGTGCTCGAGATGCAGCCCGGCGATCTGGTGATCACCGAGATCCTGGTCGACAGCGTCGAGGCCGGCTGCGGTGACGTAGGCACGGAGTACTTCGAGATCTACAACAGCACGGCCCGCGTGATCGACCTACGCGGTCTGGTCATCGAGAATCGCCGGGATGCGGTCCAGGTTCTCGACAGCGTCTACGTGGCCCCTGGTCAATGGGCTGTCGCTGCCCGTCGCCAGGAAGCCGGTCGGTGCTACCCTGCGCGGAGCTACATGGAGTACTCGTCGCTCCTGTTCGACAACGGGGGAGACCTCCTGCGCCTTCGGGTCGGCACCCGGGTGATCGACGAGGTCGACTTCCGCTCGTGGACCATCCCCGAAGGCGCCTCGCTGCAGCTCTCCTTCGACGCCCTCTCGGACACGCAGAACAACGTGCCCGACGCGTGGTGTGCGTCGGAAGGCACGATCCCGGGTGCCGCGGACGACAAGGGCACGCCAGGCGAGGCCAACCCGGTGTGCACGGTGTCCATCCCGATCGACACGGACGACACGGACGACACGGACGACACGGACGACTTGGATCCGCTGCACACTGGCGACACGAGCACGGTGTTCGACGGTGAGACCAAGCTCGTGTCGGAGCTTAGGGTAGGCGATCTGCTCATCACCGAGCTGAACGTCGCCGGTCGTGACTGCCCAGGATCGTCCGCGCAGTACATTGAGATCTACAACAACGCGGGCCTGCCGATCGATCTGGCCAACCTCACCGTGGCCGATGGCAACACCCTCTTCACGGTGTCGCGCCAGCTGGGTCGTGAGGTGCTGCTGCCGGGCGCGTACGCGGTGCTGCAGCGTCAGGCATCGGACGAGTGCTACACGCTCACCAAGGAAGTCCGGTACGGCAGCGTGCTCCTGCGCGCCCCCGCAGGGTGGATCGCAGTGGGCAACCCCACGCACGCTGTCGCCGCACTTCAGCTCACGGGCTTCGACATCACGCCGGGCAAGGCGCTCACCGTCGACCCTGACCTGGTCGGCGTCTTCCCGCCCACGGGCGCGGTCGGCGACCCCATCGGTGGGACGACCTTTCCGGGCACGTACCCGCTGACCACCCCGACCGACTGGTGCAGCGCCTACTACCGAATCCCAGGCGGCAAGTCCGACATGGGTAGCCCCGGTCAGCCCAACAGCCCCTGCCTGTCGGACACCGACGACGTGCCGCACACCGGGCTCTACGTGCAGCACATCGACGAGCTCGAAGTCGGCGAGGTGGCCATCACCGAGGTGATGGTGCGCACCAGCGACTGCACCGATCTGCTGGGTGAGTACGTCGAGTTCGTGAACCTCTCCGATGATGCCGTCGACCTCCAGGGCCTCCGCATCATCACGGGGGCCAGCGACGTGGTCGTGGCGGAGACCCATGTGGTGCTCCCCGGCGAGTACGCGCTGGTTCGCCGGTCGGCGGCGTCGGCAGCATGCTACCCCTCGGCGGTTGCCGACGTCATTGTGCAGCGACTGTCGCTGCCGGACTCGGCCCAGGGCGGCGAGCGTACGGTCACGCTCCAGAACGGGCACTCGCAGCTCGACGCGGTGGCTTACGGCTCGCTGGGGGTGCGCGATGGCGTGGCGTTCACCACCAAGACCGGGATCGTGAATGCCGCCGCCAACGATGACCTCGCGTCGTGGTGCTACCCGGCCGCCGGCATCGCCGGATCCTCCACCGACAAGGGCACGCCCGGCTTCGCAAACGGCGCCTGCGGAACAGACGCCGGTGTGAAGAAGGCCGCCGACCTGCTGGTGGGCGACTTGATCATCAGCGAGGTGATGTACGACGCGGCGGACTGCGTCGCGACGTCGCACGCGCAGTACCTTGAGATCTTCAACGCCAGCGGGGCGGCGGTGGATCTGGAAGGCGTGGCATTTGAGGTCACCGGTGCCACTGGTGGTGGCGGCACCCACACCATCGGGACCACCCTCGTGTTGAACGCAGGTGAGGAGGTCGTGCTCGGTCTGTCTACGGGCAACTGCATCGCCGGCCTGGAGTTCGACTACGGCTACACCTTCCCTGGCTTCCGGTTCACTGGCGGTGAGCGGATCCGGCTCAAGGTGGGCACGCGCATTCTCGACACCATCGACCAGCGCGGCTGGCCGGAGGCTGAGGGCGATGCGTGGCAGCTCATGCCCGGGTCCGAGAACGCCACCGACAACGACGACCTCGAGAACTGGTGCATCGGCACGAAGCGCCTTCTGCCGTCCACACGCGCCCGTGGCACGCCGAGTGAGCCGAACGACTGCTCCACGGACACGTCGGCGATCGAAGACAGTGACACCGACAGCGATGCCGTGGAGTACAACGACCCGTTCACAGACTCGGGCATCTACGACGTGACGTTCATCGAGCTCACCGCCACCGTGGCCCCGCAGGCCTTCTACGACGGCGAGATGACGCGCCGTCAGGTGATCGGAAGCCGTGCGCTGTTCCGTGGCGGACCTGGTGCGCCCGAGGTCGGAAGCGGTGGCACGTGTTCGTGGCTGTGGCTCGACGACAGGCAGCGGAGTGCCCTGCCTGTGGGCGTGCAGGCCGGCTCCGTGTGCCCGTCGTGCGAGTGGGGCTTCAACGTTGCCGCCACCAACCGTCGCGACTCGTTGCCTCAGTACGGCTTCGGCAACTCGAACTGCCCTGGCGTGTTCGATGCTTACGGAGGCACCAACTACTCGCTGCCTCCGCGCCCCCTGCTGCTGTCGACCACCTACGGCGGAGTGTTCACCCTCGACAGCTACGGCGACCTGGTTCCCTACTCCACCTACTACGAGTGGGAGGCGGTGGGTCAGCTCAACTTCAACGCCATCATTTGGATGGACGTTCAGCTGCTGCCGTAGGCGTTTTGGCGCCGCGAGATGGCGCACAACGTCGAACACGGGACGAAACCGGTTGACAACCGGCCGTCCGTGGGAGACTATCGCCCCCCGAGGAGCAGGGTGGAGTCGCCCCCACAGCGTGGGCCCCATCTGCACAGCCGAGAAATTATTTCCATCCATCCGTGCGCGGTGTGCGCAAGGAGCCCCCATCATGATGAGCTTCGTGGACACCCGGCGTCGCGTCTCTGAGCGACTGACCGCCGAGGAAGAGAAGGACATTGCACGCCGGATCCGCGTGGCCGAGGATCGCGCACGCGTCTCGATCGATGGCGTCGATGTGGCGATGGAGATCCTCAACCGCCGTCCGGAGCGCGCTGAGCGCACGCGGGCCGGTGCCGTCGACCGCCTGGAGCAGGCGGTGGAGGCGGTGTGGAAGACCAGCAAGGAGCGGCCTGACCTCAAGCAGCGCGGCCGTGGCGCGAAGACCGCGTGGGCCGAGGCCGAGGCGCTTCGCTGGACCCTCGCCATGTCGGGTCGGCGCATTGCGCATGGCGAGGCGCGCAAGCTCGCAGGTCCGTTCATGGATGAAGAGGATCTGGTGCAGGAGGGCTACATCGGCCTCCTCCGCGCGGCGAAGCGCTTCGACCCCGACCGCGACATCCGGTTCAGCACCTACGCCCGCTGGTGGGTGCGTGCCCAGATGACGCGCGCGATCGACCACACCGGTCGGCCCGTGCGTCTGCCCGGCTGCGCTGTGGAGCAAACGCGCAACCTTCGTAAGGCGATCAAGCGCTTCGAAGCGTCCGGCCTCGACTACGGCCTTGGCGATCTCGCCGAAGAGGTGGGCATCGACAAGGAGCGGGCCGAGCTGCTCCTGAGCCAGGGCAGCACGGTCTCGCTGGAGCAGCCCGTGGATGATGGTCCGCGTCCGCGCAGCCTCGAGCGTTTCCTCTCGGATGAAGACGCCATCCGCCCCGATGGCGAGGCGATCAACAGCCAGGAGCTCGCGCGCATGCACGATGCGTTCGAGATGGTCCTGTCCGAGCGCCACCGCTTCGTGCTCACGCGCCGCTACGGTCTCAAGGATGGCGAGTTCCGCACCCTGTCCGAGGTGGGCAAGGAGATGGGCCTGTCGCGCGAGCGCGTGCGCCAGATCGAGCGCGAGGCACTCATTCGCTTGCGTGAGCAGACCTCGATTCGCGAGGCGGTGTGATCGTCTGTTGAGGCGCCAATGAGCGCGCGTCCCGCTAGGGTCGCACGCTCATCACGTTCGCCCGGCCCGCGAGCATCTGCTCGATGAAGCCTGCCTCATCGCGAGACTCCACCTGTGCGAGCAAGGTGTTGACGGCGTCCTGAAGCGCACGGAGCGACGCCGCGCCGTAGTGGTTCAGCGCTTGGATCTCGTAGTAGAGTTGGGGGTTCTCTTGTGCCACGCGCCGAGAGACCCCGAGCTGTGCGTCGAACGTGGTCGACGAGATCCGGCCTAAGAGCGCCAGGTCGGTGCCGCTGTGGCCGAGCGCAGAATTGAACGCGAGATTGAGCGCGTGCGACAGTCCGAGGACGTAGGCCACCAGCCGGTCATGCGTGTCGAGGTCCACGTCGACGAGATCCGCCATCGTGGGCTCGAACAGGGTGCGCGCGGTGGCGGTGGCCTCTGTGCAGCCCACGTCGACGAACAGCACGTGCCGGCCGGAGAGCAGCGCGGTGTCGGGTCCGAACATCGGGTGGATGGACGTGACCTTCACGCCCGCGTCACACAGGGCCTGGAGGCCTGTCCGGAGCGGGGTCTTGAGGGAGCCCACATCGAACACCACCCCAGCCGGGCGCCTCTGCGCCAGCGCCTGCAGGACGCCGTTCGTGGCATGCAGCGGGACGGCCACGATGATGAGGTCGTGATCCAGGTCGCCATCTTGCCAGTTCGTGCGCTGGGGAAGGTCGTCGGGGCCGGGTGTCGGGTCGGCCAGCTCCACGGACCAGCCTTGCGCCGCCAAGAACCCCACGAACCACCGACCCATCTTGCCCGATCCGCCGAGCACGAGGGCGCGTCGCCCGGATCCTCCACCCTGACGCTCGATGCGGTCGAGCTCTTGGACCGAGAGGGAGGACTCGATCAGGCCCACCATCAGTCGCTCAGCGAGCTTCGGATCGAGGCCGAGTCGTTCCGCGCCAGCTCGGGCCTTGTCGAGCACGACCTTCTCGCGCGCAAAGTCTCGGGTGCTGCGTCCAAGCTTCGCCTTGGAGCGACCGATCTCGAGCGACAACGCTTGCCGCTGACCCACCAGCTCGAGGAGCTGCTCGTCGAGGGCGCCCAGGCGGGCGCGGAGGGCTTCGAGATCGGGCTGAGTCATGGCGTCCTCGGGCACTCGCTCTACCGCATTCCGTAGGGAGGTTGTAGCCTCCCG
Organism: uncultured Enterobacteriaceae bacterium; assembly: GCA_964396405.1. Lineage (GTDB taxonomy): Bacteria > Myxococcota_A > UBA796 > UBA796 > JACKEO01. The sequence continues at coordinate 32,831 of CAYNFK010000034.1, read as the reverse complement.
GTGCGGAGGCATCGGTGGTGACGCAGACCGACGAAGCAGGACCTGGCGTGTGGACCTCATGGGTGGCCCGGTGGGTGGGAGGACTTGGTGCCCTCGTCCTGCTGTGGATCGACCCGCCCGCCGCGCTGTCGGTGGAGGCGTGGCGAACCCTGGCGGTCGCCTGGTTGATGGCGTGGTGGTGGCTAGGCGAGGCCGCGCCTCTCGCTGTGACGGCGCTGGTGCCGATGGTGGCGTTTCCGGTGCTCGGCGTGGCACCGCTGCGCGACGTGTGTGTCGGCTACGCGGATCCTCTGCTGTTCTTGATCCTCGGTGGGTTCGTGCTGGGGCACGCGGTTGAGGTGGTGGGCCTGCACGAACGCTTCGTCGACGCCCTCTTACGCCTCCCCGGCGTGGCCCGATCGCCCCAGTCGGTCGCGGCTGCGCTCATGGTGGCCACGGCCGTGCTGTCGATGCTGATCTCGAACACCGCCACGATGGTCACGATGCTGCCCATCGTGCTCGCGACGGCGCGCATCACAGGCGGCGAGCGCACAGGCCCTGCCTACGTCCTCGGGGTGGCGTACGCGGCGAGCATCGGCGGAATGGCCACGCTGGTCGGCACGCCCACCAACGCGGTGCTGGCGGGCCTGGCACCTCGGCTGGTGGGGGAGGAGATCGGGTTCGGTCGGTGGATGTGGGTGGGTCTGCCGTGCGTGTTCCTGATGTTGCCCGCGACGTGGTGGATCGTGGTGCGGTGGGTCCATCGACTGCCCCGTACGTTTCAGGTGCCGCTGACCGTGGCAGCCGCCCGGGGGTGGCGGCCGGGCGAGCGCACGGTGCTTGCCGTGGGCGCGCTCGCCCTCAGCCTGTGGGTCACCTCCAGCGGCATCGCGCTGGGCCCTGTGCAGTGGGACGGGTGGGGCCAGCACGTGCTCGGGCGGGCCACGGAGCGGGACGCTGGCGTGGCGGTGCTGGCGGCGATCCTGTTGTTCCTCCTTCCCGCCGTCCGCGATGGACGACGCGAGCCGATCCTCACCTGGAAGGGGGCCCAGGGCGCCATCTCGTGGTCCATCCTGCTGCTCTTCGGCGGTGGCTTTGCTCTCGGAGAGGCGCTCGCCTCTACGGGCGTCACAGCGTGGGTGGCGAGCGGCGCCGGCGCGCTGGAGGCCCTGCCCGGGCCCGTTCGGATTGGCCTGATGAGCCTGGGCGTCGTGGGGCTCTCTGAGCTGGCGAGCAACATGGCGACCGCTCAGCTTGCCCTGCCACTTGTGGCCGAGGTGGCTGTCGCTCTCGGTGACCCGCCGCTCGCCTGGATGGTGCCGGCGACACTGGCGGCGAGCTGCGGCTTTGCGCTGCCGGTAGCGACCGCCGCGAACGCCGTCGCCACCGAAGCTGGCGGCGTAGCCGTGCGCGACATGCTGCGCGCGGGCATCGTGGTCGACCTGGTGGGTGCCTTCGTGGTGACCCTGGTGGGGGCCTTCTGGGCTCCGTGGGTGTTCAGCGGGGGCTGAACCCAGCTCGGCGGGTGCCGCGCTGGCAACGCGCGTCAGGCGCGCGGACGCCGACGCCGCGCGGCGACGGCCAGGGCGAGCACCACACCCCCCAACGACGAGGCCGGTGCCTGGCTGCAAGCCGACAGGCCGCCGCCGCGCAGCCTATCCTTGTCGCACGGGTCGCCGATGCCGTCGTTGTCAGCGTCCTCCTGGTTGCCTTCAGCATCCGGCGGATTCTCATCGTCGGGGCAGTTGTCACAGACATCGTTGAGGCCGTCTGCGTCTGCGTCGGCCTGGTCGGGATCGTAGTCGTTGGGGCAGACGTCGCAGACATCGCCGACGCCATCTTCGTCGACGTCGAACTGCGCCTCGTTGCGCACGAGCGGGCAGTTGTCGCAGGCGTCGCCGAAGCCGTCGAGGTCGGAGTCGTCCTGGTTGGGATCGACCGCGTCGGGGCAGATGTCGCAGGAGTCACCGACACCGTCGAGGTCGAGGTCGGTCTGCGTCTCGTTGGGCACGAAGGGGCAGTTGTCGCAGACATCGCCGAACGGGTCGGAGTCGTTGTTGTCTTGAGCGGGGGAGATGCCGACCAGCTCGCAGTTGTCGCAGGCGTCACCTACGCCGTCGACGTCGCGGTCGTCTTGCTCCGTGTCGACCACCAGCGGGCAGACATCGCAGGCGTCGCCGACTTCGTCTTCGTCGCTGTCGCGCTGGTTCGGGTTCACCAGGTCGGGGCAGTTGTCGCAGGCATCGCCGATGCCGTCACCGTCGCGGTCGGCCTGATCGATGCAGTGCAGGGTGGGCGTGCCATCGTCTTCGTAGTCGACGAACGGGCGCGACCCCACGGGGCACGTCTGGCCGACGGGGGCGACCTCGAGCTGCGTGACGTCGATGCAGTTGTCGCACGCGTCGCCAAGGAAGTCCTCGTCGGAGTTGCCCTGGTCTTCGTTGGGCAGGCCGGGACAGTTGTCGCAGAGGTCGCCTGCGAAGTCGGCGTCTTCATCTTCTTGGGTGGGATTCCGATCGTCGGGGCAGTTGTCGCACGACAGCACGACCGTGATGAACGGTGCCGGGGCACTCGGACTCTCGAAGAGCTCCACCGATCCGCGTCCTAGGCCGTCGAAGTCGGTGTCGATGTTGCGCGGGTCGAAAGGAAACGCGCAGCCGAAGATCGCGTAGTCGAAGTAGAAGTCGGTGGTGGTAGGCTCGGGATCCGGATCGCCGTCACGACGCTCCGCGTCGATCGCGTCGGCGCACAGCGGATCGAGCAGGTTCACCGGCTGCTCACGCGCGCCGGTCCAAGCACCCGAGAGCGGCGTTGGCGGCACCGTGAACTCGTTGGTGGGGTTGGGTGCGTAGTTGCAGTTGAGGTCTTGGTAGGGGCGCGGAGGGACCAACACCGGGGGCGGGTCGGCGGCCTGAGCGCACAGGGCGAGGAGCAGCAAGGACATCACGCTTGTCATCGTCTACTCCTCGTCCTGGGGGGCGGGCTCGGGCGCGGGCTGGGGCTCGGTCTCGATGTCGACGTCGTCTTCGACCTCGCCGAAGTTCACATCTCGGGTGTCGTCCTCGGTGCGCTCGGGGCGCTTACCGGGGAGGATGATCTCGCCTTCCGCTTCCCGGGCGATCTCCTCGGCCGAAGGCATGCGCGGCTGGGGGGCCACGTAGGACTCGCCGCTCCACGGGTAGAGGAGGTCGGTGGAGTAGAGCGGGGGCTGCTCCCACGACTCGTACTGATCGACGATGTGGAACACGACGCGGCGGCTGCGTTGGAGCTGGTCGACGCCCTCGGTGGCATCCACAGGCAGGACCTCGCCCATGCCTCGGTAGGAGAGGCGCGACGGGTGAACGCGCTGCTCCACCAGCCGCTTCCAGATGCTCGCCGCGCGATCCTGGGAGAGCTCGTAGTTCAGCTCGAAGGGGCCTTCGGGCGAGGCGTGCCCCTCGATGATCACGTGCGCAATGCGCGCGTCGTTGTTCATCAGGTCGGCGATGCCATCGAGCACCACGAAGCTCTCGGGGAGGATCTCGGCGGTGCCCACCTTGAACTCGATCGCGTAGCGGTAGCGGATGCGCTTGTCTTCCTTACGGACAAACTCGCCCTCGGCCCATGCTTCTTCGGGCGGAGGGGCCTCCACTTCGTCGCCGCCGGAGAGCTTGGAGAGCTCGCGCACGTTGAACTTCAGGCCCTCCTGATCCGACTCGGGGTTCGTGGTGTCCGAGAAGCCGGTCTCTTCTTCGAGCGGCTTGCGAACGCGCTGGAATCGCAGGGTGGCGAGTGCCTTAAAGTCGGAGCTTCCGTAGCCTTGGGTGAAGCCACGCCCGGCCGCGAGGTCGACCCAGAGCCAGGGCGTGGCGCGGTACGCCAGGTTGGCGAGGAACTCGGCGGTGGTCTCGCCGGGAGCGCCGAAGCGCGCGAGGCCGAACCGGGAGTACACGCCCAGACCTACGACGAGCACCTCGCGCAGCACGTGAACACGAACGCCGACGCTGGCTGCGAGCTCGTGCCCGAAGGTGAGATCCTGCTTGGTGTCGATCGCGTTGAACCGGAGGTTGGCACCGAGGTCGGTCGCGATGCGAACGCGGCCCACATCGAACATGAGGAGCAGGCCAGGCGCGAGGTTCGGGATCGGCTCGCCGGCGTAGTAGCCACGCCGTCCGGTGGGCGTGGTGAGGTCGATGCGCAGGCCCATGCCGACCTTCGGCTTGCGCAAGAACGCGAAGTGACCGCCGACAGCGAGGTCGCCGAGCGCAAACCCTTCCGAGGCGTACTTGGGCACGTTGGTGCCGCTCTGGAAGTAGACGGGGAGCGTGGCGCGGAGCGTAAACGCGCGGCTGATGTCGACCGAGATGCCCGCGTACATCATCATCCGGTTGTTGATGACCGAGCCGACCTCCTGGTCGAACTCGTACAGCACCAGCGGAGAGTTCGCGTAGCCGATCGCGATGCCGCCGCGGAACGTGCCCCCACGCTCGCCAGCCGGCACATCGATGCCCGGCAGGTTCTCGGGGGCCCACACCGGACGGACCAGGTCGACGTTGCCGTCGAAGCCATTGCGTAGTGGTGTGGTCTGCTGGGCCCACGCGGCACCAGGTGCAAGCAGAGCGAGGGCGGCCAAGCGGGCGCTTCGAGCGAGCCAGGAAGGCATCGGCAGGTCTCGGGGCGGTTGGGTGGAGATCCGCGCGCACCCTAGCACAAGGACGCCCAGTGTGCCGACGCGAACACGCCATGCGGTGTTACCGTGCAGCCATGCGCAAGCTGCAGGCGGTCATCGTGGGGTTGGTGGCGGCAGGCTGTGCCGATGAGCGTGGTGGCTTCACCGTGCTCGACGACGCCGCCGACACGCCCGACGACGTGTCGACCGACACGGCGCCCCCGCAGCCTTCGGGGTGCGAGAACCCGATCCTCGCTCTCGATCCTGCGGACGGTTCGGTGGTCTCCGACCCGGCGCGACGCCCCTCCGTGCGCCTCACGTCGGCCGACCCCGAGGTCCAGATGCGGCTTCGGCGCGGCCAAGTCGACGTGCCCGGCACCACCGAGGTTGAGGGTGCCGTGGCCACCTTCGTGCCGGCGTCGCCGATTCAGGCAGGAGCCGAGCACGAGCTGCGGATCAGCTGGGCTTGCGGGTCGTCGCTCACCCGGTTCACGCCGATCGAGCGCACCTGGCGGGTGGAGCCCCAGCTCGGCACTTTGGTGCGTCCCGCCCTTCAGGGCGAGCGAGGCGAAGCCTACCGTGCGCTGCTCGCCCCGTATTGGCTGGGGCTGTCGGGCGTGAGCCGCGATCAAGCCACGTGGATCCTCGCGCCTGCGGTGGGCGTCCTGCAGGAGACCTGTGTGCCCTCGGTGGGCCTGGCCGGGGCGCTCGATGCCGTAGGCCTCACGTTCCAGGCGCGCAGCGTGAGTGGCGTGATGCAGTCGTCGGCGGCCGTGCTGCCCGTGCGAGGCTTGACCCTGTCGGGTGCGCGCGAGACGCCCGAAGGAACCCTGGGTCCGCTCACCGTCGAGGTCACCGTGGACCTCCGACCCGCGGCGCCCGGGCTGTCCGGTGGGCCCTCCATCGAGGGCGTGTGCAGCAAGCTCCCGGCAGGCTGCTCACGATGCCCAGATGGTGCCATCGGGTGCGTGACCATGGCGTGGGAAGGCGTCCCTACTCGGGAAGATGGTCCCCCCCTCGTGGTCCGCACGCCCACCGACGTCGGTACCGATCCGGCCTGCAGGTAGGCGCGGCCCGCGGCCTACGCGGCCGGTTCGGGGTCGATCTGGGCCGCGATCGTGAGGCGCGCCTGCTTCGTGGCACGGCGCACGTCCTTGAGGTCGGCTTTCGCCGGATCCGCCGAAGCAACAGCCTGAAGTCGGGTGAGCAGCGTGCCCAGCTCGGTGCGAACGGAGTCGACCACATGCTCACCCACGTTGGGCGTGAGCACCGCTCGCTGAAGGCCAGCGAGCACGCCGTCGAGCTTACGCAGCTGCTTCACGAGGCGGCGTCGGGTCCGCTGGAAGCGGCCCTCCGAGACCTGACTGCTCAGCGCCCTGAGCGCGCCGATCGCCTCCTCGAGCTCCCGGGCCACCGACACGGCGGTGAGGGAGGGCTCAGACTTCTTGCGCGGCATGGTGAGTCTCCTGGCCCATGGGCCACCCATGCAGCTAGCGTGACGTTCCACAGCAGGCACAACATCGTCACACAGGGACGTGTGCCGCTGCCCCTAGAGGGTGAGTCCACGCGCGCAGCGCGGTAGGGTCGGGCGTGGGCCCAAGGGCGCGCAGCATCTGGTCCGCCGGGCTCTCTCCGGCCTGCAGAAGCTCAGCGAGCGGTGCCAGCAGCGGACGGTCGCCGTCCTTCAGACGTTCCAGTCCGCCGGCAGCAAGCTCGAAGGCCTCCTCGCACCACGCCACCAACGAGCGTCCCCCGAGCTTGGCATCGAGGCCGTGTCGGCTGGCCGCGACGAAGCGCTGCATGCGGTCGCCGTAGTGGTCCACCCGCTCTGCCAGCGCGAGGGCGCCATGGAGGGCCCGTGGGTCGTAGAGCAAGCCCCGCCACAGCGCCACAAAGGCACCGGCCAACGCCACCGGCACGCAGTCGCCCATCCGCATCTCGATCTGGTGCTTCACGCGCACCTCGGGAAACACCGACGTGAGGTGCAGATCCCAGTCATCGGTCTGGGGAAAGCGTCCCTCATCACCGTCGGTCATCCACGAGCGGAACGACCGGCCGTTCGCCGCGCGCCAGGTGCCGCCGTGCCGGGTGAACATCATCGGCACATCGAGCAGGTAGTCGACCCACCGCTCGTGCGTGAACGACGAGGCTGCGTCGGGAAAGCCCGTTCGGGCAGGGTCCGTGAGGGTCCAGACGTAGCCACGCGTGCTCTTCCAGCCCGTAGCGCGCCCCTTCTCGTAGGGGGATGACGCGAACATGGCGGTGACCAGTGGGGCCAGCAGCGTACCCACGCGCACCTTGGCGGCGCAGTCTCGCTCGTCGGAGAAGTCGAACGACGCCTGCGTGGCGGCGGTGCCCTTCATCATGTGGTGACCGAGCGGGCCGGAGGACGCCATGTGGCGCTGCATGATCGCGTAGCGTCCTTTCGGAACCCACCCGATGGAGGGGATGGGCGCGAATGGCGTCAGGCCCATGGCCACCTGCGAGAGCGAGGTGCCCTCGAGCAGGCGGTCGACGTCTCGTGCGAAACGATCGGCCTCCGTTGTGACCTCACGCGCCGTGCGGAACGGCGCGCCCGACAGCTCGAACTGTCCCCCCGGCTCCAGCGTGATCGCCGCTTTGTTGCGCCCGAGCTCGATGAGGGCCCCCGCCTCGTACTTGGGCTTCCAGCCGTCCGCTGCGAACCGCTGCAGGAGGTGCCGGATGCCGTCACGGCCTTCGTAGGGGGCGGGCCAGCCGTTGGGTCCGAGGATGTGGCGCTCGAACTCCCCGCCGACCAGCCACGCGTGACGGGAACGACCGTAGGACCCGAACGTGGTGATCAGGTCCTCGCGGGTCAGCCGGCGAGACGGGGTCATGAGGGGCTCCGAATAGGCAGGGTCGTTCACCCAGGTGGCGGCCCACGTCAAGGCCTGGGCAGGCGACCGGACGATCGCGCGATACAATAGGACGGGAGGTCTGCGCGATGCGTGTCGGATGGGCCATGCTGCTCAGTGTGACGGTGGGGTGTACCCCGCGCCTCTACACCGACGCCGTGATCGACACCGACGGTCCCTCGTGGGAGGCCCCCGAGAACACCTGGCCCGTGGTGCCCCCCCCGGAAGGCCTGGTGGGGCAGGGGATGGATGAAGGCAACACCGTGCTCGACATCCGTGGCACGGACCAGTTCGGCGACGAGGTGTCCATCTGGCAGTTCCACGAGCGCTGGGTGCTCATCGACATCAGCACGATGTGGTGCGCACCCTGCCAGGATCTCGCGCGAGGCACGGAGGAGGTCTACCAGGAGTTCAAAGGCGAGGGCTTCATCTACGTCACGATGATCCTGGAGAACCTCGACAACGAGCCGCCCAGCCAGGATGACCTTGTGCTGTGGTCGCAGCTGCCGTCGGGCGGCGAAGGCCCGTACGACCTCATCACGGCCCCGGTGGTCGCGGATCCGAAGGGCGTTGGGGGCAGCCAGCAGGCGGTGCGCGCGAACCAGTTCCCAGTGTTGTTGTTGGTCGACACTGCGCTCAAGGTGGCCGAGCGCATCGAGCCGCCGGTGGAAGAGGCGGCGGTCGCGGCGATCAGGGCGGCGGTAGCAGGGGAGTAGGGAGCCGCTGCACCACCCACAGGCCGCCAGAGGTCTCGATGGTGGTCACCTGCCCCTGAGTGAGCGCGTGCACCGCTGCGAGCGCGCGCGGCGGCCACGAGTTCGCCCCGACCCGCTCGCCTTCGTCCGCACCTCGAGCATCGGCCTCTACGGTCGACGGCAGCGCCCCGGCCGCCAGACGATCCGCACCTTGAAGGGCGAGCCGCTCGGCTTCCTCGCGGCTGCGGCGCACGGTGGCGCGATGGGCACCTGTCCACCCGACGACGACCCAGCGCACCAGCGGCTCGTCCAGCGGCTCGCGTCGCAGCACGTGAAATCCCGCGGCGGTTCGCACCGGGAGTGTGACGTCCCCGACGGGCGTTGCTGCGAGGGCCGCCTCCAGGCGTGGGTCCAAGAGCGGCGTCTCGAACGGACCGAGCAGCCCTCCGCGCATGGCCGATGGGGCATCCGAAGTGCTCGCCGCTAGATCCGCGAAGGACGCTCCCGCTACCAGCTGCTGATGGATCGCTTCAGCGAGGGCTTCCGCCTCGTCAGGCGTGCGGAGCACGGCAGCGCTCGCCCCAGCGGCGCCCGACCACGCCACCCGAATTTCGCCGGCCAACATGCGGAGGCCATTCGGTGCCGGTGGGGGAGGCAGCGGCGCGAGCGACTCGGGTGGCGTGGAGGTCGGAGCCGCCAGGGCTTGCGCGGGCTGTGCCCGCTCGGCATGGGAACATGCGAGCAGCGTCGTGAGCGCCACGACGGAGGACCTGTTCATCGTCAGACTCGTGCATGGAGGGGTGGGGTCCGCTATCCAGCCTTGTGGAGGCTGCGATGCGGGTTCGGTGGTTGATGCTGGTCGCTGCGGTCGGTTGTGGGTGGAAGCAGGACATCGCCAGCCTCGAGGGTCTCGTGGCCGACCGCGACGCCGCGATGATCGCTCAGGAAGGCACCATCGCCGATCGCGACGGCGAGATCGCGCGCCTCACCGCCGAGATCGGCGCCCTCAAGCGGTCGCTGTCCGATCAGGAGGCGAACCTCGCGGCGCTCGAGTCCGATCTGGACGAAGAGCGCGCCCGCAGCGCACGGATGATGGCCGACAAGGGTGCCCTGCGTGCGGAGATCGCGGCCACCCAGGCTGCGCTCGCCGACCTGGAAGAGCGCAAGCGCCAGGCGGAGGCGCGTGTCGTGGCCTACCGCGACCTCGTTCAGCGCTTCCAGAAGCTGATCGACGCCGGCAAGCTCGACGTGCGGGTGGTCGACGGGCGCATGGTGGTCGTGCTGGCCACCGACGTGCTGTTCCCGTCGGGCTCAGCCGACCTGTCCCCCGAGGGCCAGGCCGCGCTCACCGAGGTCGGTGCCGTGCTCGGGTCGATTCCCGAGAACCGCTACCAGATCGAAGGCCACACCGACGATCGGCCCATCAAGACCACGCGCTTTCCTTCGAACTGGTACCTGGGCGCAGCGCGTGCGATTGGGGTCGTGGAGCACCTGCTCGCTCACGGACTGCAGGCGGCGCAGGTGAGCGCAGCGGCATTCGCCGACACCAAGCCTGTGGCCTCGAACGTCGAAGAGGCCGGGCGCGCGATGAACCGCCGCATCGAGATCGTGGTCGTTCCCGACCTGTCCGGACTGCCTGGCTACGACGAGTTGCAGTCGCTCTGAGCCGGGGGGCCTCAGCCGCGGCGCGGGTCGCGTCGCATGAGGCCGGCGACGAGGTCAATGGGGGGCCTCCCGTCGCACATCGCTACGAAGGCCTCCAGCAGGGGGGCGTCGACGCGGTGCAGCCGGGCGAACGAGTGCAGTGCCCGAGCGAGCTTCTCGACCGCGTCGGTCTTGGGCGGCTTTCCGGTCGCGAGGGCGCGACCCACGTCGTAGGACGGGTGTCCGGGCTTCGACTGCACGGCGACGAGGTCACCCACACCGGCGAGCCCCAGAAAGGTGGTGGGGTCGGCGCCAACAGCGGCACCGAGGCGGGTGGCCTCGGCTAAGCCTCGGGAGAGCACCATCGCGTGCAGGCCCACGCCGGAGCCGCCGAGGTGGTGGGTGACGCCTTGTAGGGCAGCCAGCACCGGCACCATCGCTCCCGCGAGCTGCACCCCCGTGAGGTCCTCAGTGGGGTAGCACCGGTAGCGGGTGGAGTGCAGGGCTTCGACCGTGAGGCGGCGGGTCTCCTCGGAGCGGCTGGCCACGACGCCCGCGCACAGGCCGCCCTGCAAGATCTCCTCGGCGGGAGCAGGTCCGGCGAGCGCGCCAACCCTCGGGGTGGGGCACTCTTGGAGGACCACGTCCGTGAGCCAGTCCCCCGTGGTGGGGTCGAGGCCGCGCACGGCGACCACGATGACGTTGGCGGGCGTGGGCTGAGACAGGCGGAGGGCATTGCGCACCTCGCCCGAGCTGGTGGCCACCAGAAGCAGCTCGCAGGCCTCCGCGACCTTGGGCGGATCGTCGGTGGACGGGATCACGTGGGGCGGCTTCTGGGACCGTTCGCGGTAGGCCACGTACGGGTCGTGCCCTGCAGCGAGGACGAGCCGGGCGAGCGCTTCGCTCCATCGGCCGCCGCCGAGGATGCCGACCCTCATGGTGCCGCCGGGCGGTTAGGCGTAGAAGGCGCGGACGCTGAGCGCAGACGAACGCGCCAACCATCTTCGTCGATGGTGATGCGGCCCGTAGCGAGCAGCATGGCGATCAGATCGGAGAGCCCCTGCAAGCTCGTGCCGACGGCCACAGCGAGGCGGTCCATGGGGAGGACGTCGGCGTGGGCGCGCAGTGCGTCGAGGACGCCCATCGCGGCCATGGGCACTGAGAACGCGGATCGATCGTCGGTGCGCCGGGTGGCGTAGGGTTCCAGTGCGAGCCAGAGCCCACGCGGCTGGCCTTCGCTGCGCGACCAAGCCAGCGCGATGGCGTCGTCGTCGGCCACGCCGAGCCAGCGACCCAGTTGCTGAGCGTCGGAGAGCGAGAGGGCATCGGGGGCGACGTGGGTGGCACCGAGGTCGGCGAGCTGCGCGTGCGGCGCGTCGGCGTGCAGCACGAGCAGCCCGCCCTTGCCGCTCTCGCGAAGCTTACGCGCGACCTCCACAGCCTCGGCGGACGACGCTCGTGCGCCGGCTGCTGGACGCCGACCGCCGGTGACGGCTTCCAGGTAGGCGGTCGCATCCAGGCGGGCGCGGGTGGGCAGGCCAATGCCCGCCGCACGCTTGATGACCTCCGACAGCAGGGTGCGACGACCCGCTCCCTGAGGCCCATAGAGCACGACCACGGTGGGCTCGCCGTCGCGGGCTCGGACCAGGGCTTCTAAGAGGGTGGACCGCGCATGGCGCATGCCGACGATCGGACGGGGGAGCTTGCCGGGCGTGGGTTCGCACAGGCGCCGCTCCACGTCGGCGAGCGTGGGCCTTCGTGCAGGGTCGGCCGAGAGCAGCGCGAGCACCAGGAGGTCGAGATCCGGTCGTACGTCCGCGCGCCATGTGCTCGGCGGCAGCGACAGCTGGTGTCGACTGGCGTGCAAGACCGCGGCAACCTCGCCATGCGGGAACGGTGGCGCGCCGGTGAGGAGCGCCATCAGGAGCGCACCGAAGGACCACGCGTCGGATGCGGGCGTGGCGCGCGCGCCGGTCACCACCTCCGGTGCCGTGAAGCCCGGCGTGCCGCGCACGGCACTGCGTGCACCGGCAGGGTCGATCACCTTCGCGTGGTCCCAGGGGTCGACGAGCACGTTGGCCGGCTTCAGATCGCCATGGACCAGACCGCGGTCGTGCAGGTGTCGAAGTGCACAGGAGACCTCGAGCGCGAGGTCGACGATCTCCAACGTGCCGCGCTTGGCGGCCCAGTGGTGGGAGGGCACGCCGTCGACGAGCTCGGTGGCGAGCCAATCGGGGCCGTGCTGAACGAAGCGCACGAGGTGCGGGTGGCTGGCCGCTTTGAGCACCTCGGCTTCGGCGTGCAAGATGGACGTGTCGGTGCGCGCGACCTTCAGCGCCACGACCCCGCGGGGTCCACGCGCTCGCCACACCGAGCCCGAGAGGCCCAACCCGAGCTTCCGCTCCCCCCGATAGGGGCCGGCGACGGGCCGCGCTTCCATGCCTTGCCTCCGTGACGGTGGGGACGCCCCACCATAGCTCCTCGCCGCCCGCGCGCACACGGGCGGAGGAGGTCGACGTGTCCGAGCCCGTGCTGCACATCGTGCTCCATCAGCCGGAGATCCCCGGCAACACGGGCTCGGTGGGACGCCTCTGCGTGGCGCTTGGCGTTCGCCTGCACCTGGTGCGACCTCTGGCGTTCGACATCGACGATCGTGCGGTTCGGCGCGCAGGGCTTGACTACTGGCGCCATGTCGATCTCGTCGTCCACGATGATGACGACGCTTTCTGGGCTTGGGCGGCCGACCGACGTGTGCACCTGTTCGCCGCAAAGGGCGCGAAGCCCTACACGGAGGTCCGGTTCTTGCCGGGTGACGTCCTCGTGTTCGGCAAGGAGACGAAGGGGCTGCCCGCACCGTGGGTGGCGACCCATGGCGCGTTGAGGATTCCTGCGGTGCCGGGTCCGATCCGTTCGCTCAACCTGGCGAACGCAGCTTCGGTGGTGGCGTACCACGCGATGACCCACGTGATGCCATCGCTCTTCTCGGACCCGTGAGCGAGCCGGCGAGGGCTACTCGTTGCGCTCGTCCATGCGGCCATCGCCGTCGGTGTCGCGCGCGGTGCGCGTGACGAGCCCTTGAGCATCGAAGCGCTCCCAGAGGTCCACCTTGCCGTCGTTGTTGGTGTCCCGCTCCTTGCGGTCGAGCAGCGGCTTCCCACCGTCGGCGGCGAGGAAGTACAGGAAGGTATCCTTGCGGCCGTCGAAGTTGCTGTCGAGCTCGGCGAACACCCGCTGCCCTTCTTTGTAGTGGTCGGTGAGGTCGTTGCGGCCGTCGAAGTCGAGGTCGACCTCCTCACGCACCAGTGCGCCGGTGGCGTCGTAGGTGGAGACCATGTCCATTCGACCATCGAGGTCGAGGTCGGTCTCCTTCTTCACGAGGGTGCGTCCACCGCTCTCAAGCGGCTGCCAGAGGTTGCGCACGTCGACCTTGCCGTTGCCGTCGAGGTCGATCTCTTGCGCGACGAGGCCCTCGACCTCCTTCTCTTCAATCGCAGGACCGGACGCAGTGGACGCTGCGGCAGGCTTCTTCGCCAGCGCTGGGCCATGGAGCGCGAGCAGCAGCACGAGCACGGACATGGAGCTCTCCTCGGGACGAGGGCATCCTACTACGTGTGCGCGCCTCCGTCCGCCCGACACGCCGCCGTGGTAGTGGGTTTTCGTGTCGACCAGGACGCCCCCGCCGCAGCCGACTCCGACCGGGTCCGAGGGTCGACTCGTCATCGTCGACGACGAGCCGGCGCTGCTGGAGCTGTTGAAGTCCCTGTTTGTGGGTCAACGACAGGTGGTGGGGTTTACCCGTGGCGCGGAAGCGCTGGCTCACATGCGCGCGCATGGTGTCGACGTGCTGCTCACCGACAAGAACCTCCCCGACGTAGGCGGCTTCGATCTGCTGGAGGCTGCGAAGCACGTGCAGCCCGACGCCGAGGTGATCGTCATCACCGGCTACGCCTCGATGGACACCGCGATCCAGGCGCTCCAGCGAGGCGCGTTCGACTACATCGTCAAGCCGCCCAAGAGCATCTTCGAGGTGCGTCGAAAGGTGGACGAGGCGTTCGCGCGTCAGGCGATCGTGAGGGAGAACCGCCGACTCGTGGTCGACCTCCAGCGCACCAACCACGCGCTGCAGGACGCCCAGCTCGAGAACGAGCGTGTGCAAGCCGAGCTGGTTCAGTCGGAGAAGCTCGCGGGCATCGGCACACTCGCGGCTGGCGTCGCCCACGAGATCTCGAGTCCGCTGTTCGGCGTGCTGGGTCTGGCGGAGGCGATCGCCGATGAACCGCGCATCGAGGTGGTGCATCAGCACGCCGCGGAGATCATCGAGTACGCGCGCAGCATCAAGGAGATCGTGCAGCAGCTGGCCGGCTACGCGCGGTCGGCGGAGCGCGAGGTGGTGGCCACGATCGACGCGGGCGATGCCCTCAAGGATGCGGCCCGCTTGGTGGCGCGAGCGATGGGCCTCCCTCTCGACCGTGTGCAGGTGAACGTGGCCCCGTCGCTGCCCGTGCGGGGGCGCACCACCGAGCTGCAGCAGGTGTTCGTGAACCTGCTCAAGAACGCGATCGAGGCTGCCGACGAGCGTCAGGGCGTGGGCAAGGGTCGTGTGTGGGCCGAGGGCGTGGTGGAAGATGGCCGCGTGCGCGTGAGCGTGCATGACGACGGCGCTGGAATGACCCCGGACGTTCGCCGAAGGGTGTTCGATCCCTTCTTCACCACCAAGGATCCCGGCCGCGGCACCGGCCTCGGTCTCAACATCGTTTGGCGTATCGTCACGGGGCACGGTGGCTCCGTCGACATCGAGAGTGAACCGGGCTCCGGAACCACGATGTCGATCCGACTTCCGTGCGTCGATGACCAAGGAGAGCCCTGATGCGGCTGTGGATTCGCATGCTGCTGGTGTTGGCGACGGTGGCGCTGGTGCCGCTCGTCATCGCGGGGGCGCTCGCCGTGGGCGCTGCGCGGGAGGCCGCAACGCTCCGGCCCGAAGCTCAGCTCTCCCGCGAGGCGGTCACGCTCGCTACGTTCGTTGGATCGTGGACGGATGGGCAGGCGCAGCTGGTTGCAGGGTGGCAGAGGGTGTGGGATCTGCGCGGCCAGAGCGAGGACTTCCAGGTGGGCCTCACCCGGGCCACCTACAAAGCGATGGACGAAGTCGTCACCGTCGCCCTTGTGGACGGTCGAGGTCGTCCTGTGGTGCCGCCGCTCTACCTGGCGCAGGGGCTCACGCTACCGGGCCGAGAGGCCGGCAGCGATGCTCGGGCGCAAGCACTCTTGCAGAACCTCCCGACCCGCCTCGACGCACGCGGCATCGGCATTGGCACGCCCTACCTTGCGCCCGGTGCCACGGTGCCCTCGGTCGCGATCATGGCGGGTGACGACAACCTCCGTCTCGTGGCCGAGGTCTCGCTGGACGCCGTGGTGGGCGTGTTCGCGGACCGGGACGCCGTCGCCACGCTGCTGGTGAACGGAGCCGGTCAAGTGGTGGTGGGGATGGGCCACTCGTACCTGGCCGAGGTCGACCTCGAGCGCCTGCTCGACCTCGGACTGGACCTGGCATTCACCGCCGAGGGGGCCGACCTGCCATTTCAGGGCGCGATCTGGTCGGTGCCGGGCTTGGACTGGAAGGTGGTCGTGCTCGCACCACCCTCGGCAGCGGGCGTGGCTGCCGCGCGGATCCGGGGCCAGACCTTTCGGGTGGGCCTGTTGGCTGTCGCGCTGGTGATGTTGGTGGGCGTCGCGCTGGATCGCACCCTGGCCCGCAGCGTGGTGGCGCTGGCGCAGCACGCCGAAGCCGTGCGGCAAGGCGACTACCAGGTCCGCAACAACGTCGACGTGGCAGATGAGATCGGCGATCTAGGCCTGGCGCTCAACGAGATGAGCACCCGCATCGAGCGCGATGACATCGAGCTGCGAGCGTTCCATCAGGAACTGCAGCAGCGTGTAGAGGCCCGCACGGCCGAGCTAGAGGCCGCTCAAGATCAGCTGGTCCGGGCTGGACAGGTCGCGGCTGTGGGGGAGGTGAGCGCTGGGCTTGCCCACGAACTCAACAACCCCATCACCACCATCCTGGGCCAAGCACAGCTGCTCCTCGCCGATCTTCGCCGTGATCCCGAGACCGGCCTTCGGATGATCGAGGAGCAGGCCGAGCGCTGCCGTACCCTCGTGGCTTCGATGGTGCGGCTGGGGGGGGAGCCGTCCCTGGCGGCCCCCGCCGCTGTGGAGCTGGGGGCCACCCTGGCTGAGGCGGCGGTCGAGGTCGGTCGTCTGTTCGAGGCGCGAGGGGTCACCCTCTCGGCCGATCTCGCCGAGGTTGCGGTGCAGGTGCCCATTGAGGGCGCTGTGCTCAAGCGGCTGTTCGTGGGCCTCATGGAGGCGCTGTGTGCCGGCCTCTCAGAGGGTTCTGCGCTGCGTGTGGAGGTTGCCCAAAGCGTTCACCCCGAGGTCCGCTTCGTGCCCGATCGACCCGTCGCCCACGCCGAAGCACTCGATGACTGGCGCGCATCAGGGCTGAAGAGCTGGAGCGTTCGCGGGCTGATGTCGCTGGCGGGTGGCGAAGTGATTCCAGGGTCGTCGACGGATCCCACGTGGCGTGTGCGCCTCCCGGGCGTGCCATGAGCCGACGAAGCTGGCTGCTGCTGGTTGCTGCGGTCGTGCTGCTCGTCGGCGCGCTGATGGACGGCTCGGTGTGGGAGGGCTCCGGTGAGCCCACCATCTCCGTCGACAGCGTGCGTGGCCAGGTGACGGCGGAGATCGATGGTGTGCGTAAGGCCGCTTCCAGCGGAATGGCACTGGGTCCGGGCGACGTGCTCCGCACGGGCGCGGGGGCCGAGGCGGTGCTGTGGCAGGACGGCGAGGCGCCGGTGACGCTGTCGGCCCGCACCACGGTGCGAGTCGAGGAACTGCAGGATCGAGAGCTGTCGCTGGAGCTGCAGCGTGGTCGGATGCGCGTGAAAGCACTTGGGACAGGTGCGGGCATTCGGGTGCGCGCGCGCGGGGCGCGGCTCCGCGCTCGCGAGGCCGACTTCACCGTGGCCCTGGCCGACGATGGCACCCTTGGTGCCGACGTGCAGGCCGGCCGCGTCGAGGTCGAAGGGGTCGAGGGCATCACAGAGGTCCGCGAGGGTCAGCGTATGGTCGCTGCGGGAGGTCAAGCGGAGCTGTTCGACGTCCCGATGGACGCGCTCCTGGTGGTGGACTGGCCCGAGGTGCGCGCAGGTGTGGCCGCTCGGGTCGTCGGACGGGCCGAGCCATGGGCGCGCGTGGAGGTGGAGGGCGGCGAGAGCACCCGTGCCGACGCAGCAGGTGCCTTCGTGATCGATGTGCGGGTGCCCGAAGACGCTACGGAGGTCGCGGTGGTGGCGTACGACGCACTCGGGGAGGCGCATCGCGAAGTCGCCGTGGTGGTGGCCCCCAGCGCGCCCACCGAGCCTCCTACGTTCAAGATGGACTTTGGACGGCGGAAACGATGACCTTCGGTCTCGCCATCTTCGCGTTGCTCGCTGCATCGGCAGCTGGGGCCGAGGTGGCGCTGGTGCCGCAGTTCGGGGAGCTTCGATCGGAAGTGGCCACCGAGGTTCGGGTCCTGGTGCTGGGCGACGACGGGCAGCCGCAGGAGGGTCCGGTCGAAGTCCGACCGTCGGCGGGTGTGTGGGTGCGCATCGACGGCGAGACCGTACCTGGGATGGCCCGATTCGTGGCCACCACGCCGGCGGGCATCGACGCCGTGTCCGTTCGGGTGTTGGCCGGTGCGGTGAGCCAGGTGGTCGAGCTGCCGGTTCGCGAGGGTCCCTTGCCGACGCTGCGCGTCCGGGCCCTGCCGCAGGACGGCGATCCACGCGCGATTCGCTTCGCTGTGGAGGGACAGCCGCTCCCCGACGCGAGCCAGGTGCAGATCGTCACCAGCGAGGGCCGCGTGTCCTCGATCGAGCGGGACGATGATCGCCTCACGGTCACGCTCGCGGTCGAAGATGTCCGGTTTGCGCGACTGGTCGTCGTGGGCGTTCGGGACGCACACAGCGAGGTGCCGCCAACATTCGGCGTGCTGCGCGTGCGCCAGCGCACGGAGGTTCCTGTCGAGTCCCAGCCTGGCACCACCGTCTCCCTGGAGGTGGGCGGGCGCCGAACGCCTTCCGTGGTGATTCCGGCGACCGGGCGGGTGGTGGTGCCGGTCGAGCACGGCCCAGAAGACGGGTCCGGACGCATTCACCTCGTGGACACCTTCGGCAACGAGGCCACCTACCCGTTCCCTCTCCCCGGCCAGCTCGTCCCCAAGCTCGTTGGGGTGGTGAGCGGTCCAGCGTACACGCGCGAGGCACCGCCCGACATGGTGCTCTACGGTATTCGGGGTGACGGGAAGCCGTGGACCCGGGAGCCGCCGTCATGCCGGTCGTCCTCGCTCGGTGAGCTGCCGATCGTGCGCCTGCAGCCCGGCACGTGGCGGGTGCGCTTGCCGGCTCGTGTACCCGAGGACGTGTGGGAGGTCCGAGTTCGCTGCAACCTCGGCGATGAGGCGGACACGACCGTAGTGCTGCCGCTCGCTGAGAGCGTGCCGGTGGCCTTGGACCTGAAGGTGTGGCCGGAGGTGCTCTCGGCCGACCTTCCTGTGGCCAACCTGCAGGTTGCCTTGCTCAACGTGCTGGGCGAGCGCGTCGAGGCCCGCGGCACGTTCTCGGTCAAGGCTGCGCTCGGCGAGGTCACCGTCGACAGCCGCAAGGGGCCCGCGCTGCGGGCTGAGTACACGGCGCAGGTCGCTGTGGAGGTGGGGGAGGACCAGCTTGAGGTCGCTTACCGTCGGGAAGCAGGCGAGGGTCCTGTGGACCGGGTGCTCGTGGTCGGCGGCGTGCGACGAGGTGAGCGCGGACTCGTCCATGTTCGCGCCCTTGACGACCAACGGCGACCGCTGGCTGGCCGCAGGGTGGCGGTGGAGGCAGGCGGCGAGACCGTTCCTGGAACGACCGGCGCGGATGGCTGGGCCACCCTCGACGTGCCAGCGCCCGACACGGTCGTGCGGCTGGTGGTGCGTTCCGAGCAGCAGGTTCGGCACGACGCTGTGCTGATCGGAGGAGCCTACAGGTGGGGCCCGGGACAGCCGGATCTCACGCTCACCCGCACGGTGCGGGTCGATCCCGGTCGGGTCGCCGAGGTGGACCTCCAGGTGGTCCCGCGCCTGCTCAGGCCCGGTCCGCGGGCCGAGGCCCTGGTGCGTGCGCAGCTCCTGGATCGTGAGGGGCTGCTCGCGCGAGCGGAGATGCCCACGATGTCGACGTCTGAGGGGGTGTTGGCGCCGCTGGGCCAAGCGGAGGACGGGGCGTGGGAGTGGCGGTACCTGCCGCCGCCTGGGTTTCGCGCTCGCTCGGTGGAGATCATCGCGCGCAACGAGGTCCTCGATGTGGAGGAGCGCGCCGAGGTCAACATTCGGCCGGCCCCGATGCGGCGCTGGCTCGGCGTAGGCGCAGGCGTCCAGACCAACTTCGGTCGCATCGTGTCGCCCTACGTGTCGGCAGAAGGCGAGTGGCGGATCCGGCTGTCGCCGCGAGAGGACGAAGAACGCTCAGGGCCCACGCGCTTTGTCGGGCGCCTGGGCGTGGGGTGGTACGGCGCCCAGGCCACCACGGTGGCCGTCCCGAGCGTGGAGGGCACGGTTCGCATGGACCTGCTGCCGATCCAGGCGCTCCTGGGCGTGCGCGTGGAGTACCCGGTGCAGTCCGCGTGGTTCGAGGTGGGCGGCGTGCTCGCGCCGTTCATCGGCTCTGCGTCGTATGGAGGGGTCATCGTCACGCGGCGCGTCGGCGTGCTGCCCCCGGGGTTCGTTGTTGCTGCCGGCTACGGCGTGAGGGTGCCCGGCGGTGAGGTTGCCCTAGAGCTGCGGGGCACGGTCCTCACCAGCCCGGGCAGCGACATCAGCTTTGAAGGCCAGGTCGGCGGACTGTCGGCTACGTTGGCCTACCGCGTGTACTACGGCGGGAGGAGCTCACGGTGAGGACGCTGCTCGCCATCACGGCGCTGTTCGGGTGCACGGCCCCGCCGCCGGCACCCGACCCCGTGCGTGTGGAGCCACCCTGGGGCTACACCGACAGCGACACGACGGTGCGGGTGATCGGCACGTCGTTCTACCCATCGCTGGGCGTGTCTGCGGGCGGAGGAGATGAGGTCGTCGACGACGGCTTCGTCGTGCGTCTGCTCGACACGGAAGGGCGGGCCACGGCGAGCTTGGTGGGCGTGCAGCTCGAAGACCTGAACACCCTGGTGGGGGTCGTGCCGTCGGGTCTGACGGCAGGCACCTACGACGTGGAGGTCGTGGCGCCGTCGGGTCAGATCGGGCTGGAGGTCGACGCTTTCTCGATTCGCACCACGCGGGTGGAGCGGGTGGACCTCGACGTGGATGCGGTGTCTCACGAGGTGTTCGACGAAGCCACAGTGCTGGTGAGCCTGCGGTCCCAGGGCGACGGTCCCGTGCGAGAGGACCTGCCGGTGCGCCTGCGGTTTGAGCGCCTCGACGGGGCGGACTTCGTGGGCCAGGTCCGCATCGACGGACTGGAGCAGGCGGTCACCACCCGAGAAGGCGCCGTGATCCTCATCGAGGGCCAAGTGGGTAGTGATGGCGCGGCCACCATGTATCCCCTGCTGGAGACACCGGGTGAAGTGGAGGTGACCGTGGAGGCCCCCGACGCGCCGGTGCGGGTGGTCGGCGACGACCTTCGGCTCGCCTGGGATCGCGGTCAGAGCGTGTCGGTCCGGGTGGGTCTGCCTTCGGTCCCGTTCGAGGCTACTGCAGGACAGCCGTTCACGGCCACGCTGGAGCTGGTGGATCAGTACGGCAACCTCGCGGTCGACGCTGTGGCCACGCTGGCCATCACCGACGCGTGTGCGAGTGTCGCCCAGGGCGTTCGTATTGTCGGTCGTGGCGATGTCACCGTGGTGCCGCTCCAGGCGACGAACACCACCCGCTGCCCCGAGGACCGGCTGGTCGTGAGCGGTGCGGGCGTGAGCGGCGAGTCCGAGGCGTTCGACGTCCTGCCGGGTCCCGCGGTTGGCCTTCAGGTGGTGGCAGGCCCGTCTCCTGTGCGTGCCGGCACGACGTTGTCCGCGCTGGTGAGTGCCGTGGATGCGTGGAGCAACCTCACGCCTTGGTCGGGGGTGGTCACATCGCTGGAGGATGGATCCCTCGATCTCACCGACGTCGCTTGTACGGAAGGCGACCAGCTCGCGTACTGCGTGGCGGTGCCTCGGCGAGCGGGGACGGGCCTTCGGCTTCGCGTGACCAGCCAGCTTGGGCTGTTTGGCACCAGCAACCTGCTCACGGTGCGCGCTGCGGCACCGGTCAGGCTCGATGCCGACGTCCCGACGACGTGGACCGCCGGTGAGCCGGTCATCGTGCGCCCCGTCGCGCTGGACGCGTGGTCCAATCGGTCGGCGACAGCGGTGGTCGACCTCGCTTCGGTCCGCCTGGAGGGGCCGGATGGCGCGCTCCCGTGCTCCGTCGTGGAGGACACCTTGTGGTGCAGCCTTCGCCAAGTCGCCAGCGCCACGCCGCTCACCGTGCGTGGAACCGTTGTCGACGAAGGGGTGAGCTGGACGCTCTCCGGGACGGCGGGCGCTGTTCGGGTGGTCCACGGTCCTCTCGCCGTGGTGCAGGTGACCCCCGACGCGCTCGCAGTGCCTTCCGCTACGATCCTCGGTGTCAGCATTCGCGCGCAGGATGCCTGGGGAAATCGCTTCTCGGACGCCGCGGGGACGGTGATCACGATCTCCGACCTGTTGGGCGACGTGGAGCCGTTGGCCGTGGCCATCGACAACGCAGGGGAGGGGAGCACGTCGGTGGTGCTGCGCCGCGCTGGGTCCAACCGCGTCGTGGCGAGTGCTCAGGGTGCGGTGTTGGGGCAGTCTGCCGAGATCGTCGTGAGCCCGGGAGCACCGAGCCAGCTTCAGGTCGAGCCCCTCGTGCCGTGGGCATGGGTGGGCGAGTCGGCGCTGTTTCGAGTGGACGCGGTCGACACCCAAGGGAACCGCGTGGCGCTGGCTGACACGTCGGTCGAGGTGCGATCTGAGGGCGGTGCGGGGCCTCCCGTCGTGCTGGCGCTCGTGAACGGCTCTGCGGTGGGCACGTTTCGATACGACAGCTGGTCGCCATCCGACCGGTTGGTGGCGCAGACCCAAGGTGGGCCCGCGTTGGAAGGGCAGGGAGCCGCACGAGGGGTGGCCCGACGGTGTACGTCTGGGGCACCGACGGCCTCGGTGCGGTTCGCGAGCCAGTCGTTCGCGCGCGCTTGCTTCGATCCAGGCGGCAACGCCTCAGTAGCCGGTGACTTTGGGACCAGCGCGCCGGGCCCCGGCCAGGCGCTCACCCGCTACGCGCTGGCGCTGGATGGCGAGCCCGTTGTGAGCTCGACGTCTCGGGTGTCGGTGACCACGTCTGAGGCCGGCGCCCTCGATCTTTGGGGCTGGGTGCAGCAGAGCGATGGCTGCGGGGCCGAGGCGCGAACGTACTTGTATGTGGGTCCCGACGATGGATCGGCGGTGGGGCCGCTCAGGGTGGACGTGCTCGGAGTGCCCGATCTGGTCGCGCAGCCCGTCGTCGATGTGCGGGTCTCGGAGATTGAGACCTGCCATGGCGTCGCAGCCGCGGGAGCCTCGGTGCGTGTGCGCTCCGATCGTGGTGCGCTGGTCGATCTGCTCCCCACAGGCTTGGGTCTCGAAGGCGAGTCCGACGCCCTCGGCGTCGTGTCCGCGAGGATCGATGTGGGCGCGGCGTCCACCGGCGGCACCACCACCATCACAGCGTGGTCTCCGGGGCGCACGGCATTCGGGTCGGCATCGTTTGCGGTCCTCGGCGACAACAAGCCTCCCACCGTGTGGCGTATGACGCCCGAAGGAGACCTCGAGACGCCTGCGGACACCATCGACATCAGGTTCTCCGAGCCCCTGGACCCGTCGTCGCTGAGTCTGGGCGCTGTGGATCTTCGCGGACCTGTGGCGATGGGGTGGACGGCCGCGCTCGTGGATGGCGACCGCACGCTGCGCGTCTACCCCGACCAAGCGTTGTTGCCCGACGCTGGGCAGTGGGTGCTGCGGGTCGAGGCCACGGTGACCGATCGCGCGGGCAACCCTCTCGATGGTGCATGGCGTGGTCAGGCCAGCGCATTCGAGGGCCTCATGGGGGGCGGCGGCGCACCGGTGGTCGTCTCCAGCTGCCAGCTCGATGCCGTGGTGCTGCAGCCCGACGGAGACCCCGGCACCGATGCGCTGTCCAACGAGCGCGTGGGCTTCTCGTTCACTGCGGCGACGGTGCCAGCGTGGTGGGGCCTTGAGGTGCGCGACGCCGACGGCCAGCCCGTGGTGATCACCCAGGTCGCGGGCAACACGTCGTCCGGCAGCTGGGTGTGGGACGGACGCGACACCGGCGGTCGCATCGTGGGGGCTGGCTTCTACACGGTCTCCGTGCAGGCTGAGGACGATCGCGGAAACCGTGGGAACGCTTGCGAGCGCACCGTGGTGGTCGACGTCGTGGAGGCCATCGACTGATCAGACCGCAGCGTCGGGATGGCCCCAGGTCTGCAGCAGCCACGCCGTCTCGAACGCGATCTCCTCGAGTTGACCGTAGCGCCCGCTCTTGCCTCCATGGCCGGCCTCCAGCTCGACCTTGAGCAGCACCTGGTCGGGGTGGGGCGCGTGCTCGCGGAGCCGCGCTACCCACTTGGCAGGCTCCCAGTAGGGGACCCGTGGGTCGTTGAGGCCGGCCGTGACGAGCAGCGGCGGGTAGGGGCCCGCCCGCACGTTGTCGTAGGGCGAGTAGGCCAGCAAGCGGTCGAAGACCGCGCGATCCGCGGGGTCTCCCCACTCGTCCCAGTCGGTGGTGGTGAGCGGCAGGTCGGCATCGAGCATCGACGTCACCACGTCGACGAAGGGCACCTGCGCGATCGCAGCACCCACCTTGCCCTGGGCCTGGTTCAGCACCGCGCCGACCAAGAGGCCGCCGGCGCTCCCGCCTTCGATCGCAAGGCGTTCGGGACGTGCCACGCCGGACTCGTTGAGGTGGTCGATCACGGCGATGAAGTCATCGAAGCTGCGCTGCTTGTGGGCCAGGCGGCCGGCCTCTCGCCACGGCCGGCCGAGATCAGCTCCTCCGCGCACATGCGCAATGGCGTAGATCACGCCGCGATCGAGCATCGAGAGGCGCGTGGACGAGAACGACGGGTCGATCGTGACGCCGTAAGCACCGTAGCCGTACAGCAAGACGGGGGCGGAGCCGTCGAGGGGGGTGTTGCGGTGGCGCACCAAGCTCACGGGCACAGGCACACCATCCACGCTCGGCACGTGAATGCGCCACGC
This sequence comes from uncultured Enterobacteriaceae bacterium, assembly GCA_964396405.1. GTDB lineage: Bacteria > Myxococcota_A > UBA796 > UBA796 > JACKEO01. The sequence goes on along the minus strand of CAYNFK010000034.1, from coordinate 8,664 downwards.
GACGTACTGCTCGGGGTCGTGGCCGCCACGGACTTCTGCCACCTTCCGAACGGTGGTCTGGAGGGTCACGAGGTCGAGGTCGCACACGGAGGGGGGCTGCGTCAGCGTCTGGTACGTGTAGCGAAAGTGGGTCGCGCGTGCGTCGAGGTTGGACTCCGCCTCGATCACCCAGGTGCTGCCAGGAAGATCGAGGGAGCGATCGCTCCCGTCGGCGCCGAGCACACGCAGGTGCGTGAGGCCGTCCCTTCGCTCGAGGAGCACGAGGTGGTCGGCCACGGGGTGCATGCCCTCCAAGGTGCACCCGTCCCGTGCCGGCACGCGCGTGACCCACGACGAACGCTCCGTGGCACCCGGTCGGGCCTCTTTGAGCGCGAACCCCACCGCGGCATCGCTGTGGTTGCCGTCGGCGTCGTCGGCGTCGTTGGTGAGGACCCAGAACCGCTCGCCTTGGCTGGTGACGGCGTACTCATGGCCCTCATGGCGCGGTGCGAAGCAGGTGTAGGGACCCTCGGGGCGCGTAGCGGGTGCGTAGTGCAGCTCGGTGGTGGAGGAGGACGCGCTCCCAACGAACAGCCAGGCGTCGTCGAGCGTACGGTCGACGAGCACACGAAAGCGCGTGTCGGGCTCATGGTAGACCCGCATGTCCTCCGAGTGTCCGAGGCGGTGCAGCCAGATCTCGTGGGGCCGCCAAGCATCATCCAGACGACCGTAGAGCAAGGACGCGCTGTCGGCGCTCCACGCGATGTCGGGCCAGATGTCGTCGATGACATCGGGGAGATCTTCGCCTGTGCGCAGGTCACGAATCCGAAGCTGGTAGCGCTCGCCGCCGGTGGTGTCGGACGCGTACGCGAGCAGGTTCCCGTCGGGGCTGATCGCAAGGGCGCCCAGCTCAAAGAAGGACCGGCCTTCCGCGAGGGCGTTCTCGTCCAAGATGAGCTCGTCGGGCGCGTGGTGAGCGCCGGCGCGACGGTGGTGCTGCGCGTAGGGGGCCCCCGAGAGGGAGCGGGTGACGTACCAGTGGTTGCCGCGGCGCGCGGGCACGGAGCTGTCGTCCTCCTGGATGCGTCCCAGCATCTCGTCGTACAGGCGCTTGCGAAGGGGCGCGAGCGCCGCGGTACGGGCGTCGGTGTACGCGTTCTCGGCGCGGAGGTGGGCGATCACCTGCGGATCCTCCCGGTCGCGCAGCCACGCGTACGGGTCGGGCCGGAGCACGCCGTGGGCGTCGTGCACAAGCGCACGCTGGGGGCACTGGGGGGGCTTCATCGGGGCTCCAGGCGTCGTTGGCCGAGTCGTGGGCGAGGGACTAGCCCGTGTGGGGGCTGGACGTGCTCACCGACGACGCCATCGCTGCTCGCTTCGAGGCTGTGGCCGACTGGCTGAAGCGGGAGCGGTCCGTGTGGTCGGTACCGCCCTTCCGCGATCGCGCGCCAGCGTGGACACGCGACCATCCGGCGCTGGCAGCGTGGTTGTTGAGCCGCACCGAGGCCCAGGTGTCGGCGATCGAGCAGGGGGCGGAAGCGCTCGGCGCGCCGGATCCGTGGCCTGAACGTGCGGCCGAGGTGGCCGTGCTCACGGACGTTGGTCCGTTGATCGGGCACCCGTGGCTGCCGCAGCGCCATCCGCTCGCGCGCCGCATGAAGACCCGGAAGTGGTCGCAGGTGCGGGGATTCTTGTCGGTGGTGGAGCCGCGCCTGGAAGGGACCGACGGCGCCGTGGTCGAGGGGTGCTCGGGGCGCGGTCACCTGGGTCGAACCCTTGCACAGCACCTGTCCCGACAGGCTGTGCTGCTGGAGGTCGACGCCGCGCTCTGTGCGCCGGCTCACGGTGCGGCGGAGGTGGAAGGGGTGCGGCACGTGTGTGTCGATGTGCTGGGCGAAGCGGCCCCCGGTGCGGTTCCGAAGGGGAGCTCGGTCGTCGCCCTGCACGCCTGCGGACGGCTCACCGACCGCCTCATCGCGCTGGCAGAGGGCGCCGAGGCCGAGCGGGTCGCCGTGGCGCCGTGCTGTCCCCACCGTCAGTTCGGGCAGGCGGGCTGGGCGCCAGCTAGCCGAGCAGGAGCCGCCCACGCGCTGGCGTTGACCTCGGATGACCTGCGCCTCGCCATCACGGACGAGGTGGTGGCCACGCCCCGCAGGCGACATCTCCGCCAGCGCGAGCTGATGGTGCGCTCGATGGTCGACGAGCTTGCGCGCGAGGCGACCGGCGAGGATCGGTACTTCGGCTTCCCTAGCGTGCCGCGAACCGTCTTCGACCAGCCCTTGGCCAGCGCGATTCGAGAGGTCGACGCCAAGCACCCCCTGCGGCTGCCGGCGGGGTGGGATCAGCGCGCGCTGGAAGGTGAGGCTGCGGCGCTGGTGCGGCGCATCCGTGCGCTGGCGCTCTACAGGGGACTCGCGCGTCGTCCGCTGGAGCTGTGGACGGTGCTGGACCGCGCCCAAGGCTTGGTGGAGCGCGGCTGGCAGGTGGAGGTCGGCACGTTCTGCGCGCCCACCGACAGCCCGCGGAATCTCGTGGTGGTGGGCCGGCGTGATCGAGCCAGCGTTAGGCCGTTGGCGGCGGGGGCGAGATGACCTTCATCCAGTCCGAGTTCTTGGCGCTGCTCGGCGTCGTGCTCGTGCTCTACTGGGGCTGGCGTCACCGCACCTGGCAGAACGTCGTGTTGCTGGTCAGCAGCGCCATCTTCTACGGGTGGATCCACCCGTGGTTCTTGCTGCTGATGTTTGGATCGGCCTTCCTCGACTACGCGGTGGGCCTGCTGGTGCGCGCCCAGCCCCAGCACACCCGACGTTGGGTGACGATCAGCCTGATCGGCAACCTGGGGCTGCTCGGGTGGTTCAAGTACTTCGACTTCTTCGTGCAGAACGTGGCCGACGCGCTCACCGCGCTGGGCGTGGGCCACAGCGTTCACGTGCTCGGCATCTTCCTCCCTGTGGGCATCAGCTTCTACACGTTCCAGACGCTCTCCTACTCGCTCGACATCGCGCGCGGGAAGCTAGAGCCGCGTAAGAACCTGCTCGATTACCTCGTGTTCGTCAGCTTCTTCCCGCAGCTCGTCGCGGGGCCTGTCGAGCGTGCGTCCGACTTGCTTCCGCAGGTGGAGGCACCCCGCACGATCACGCTGTCGGCCGTGCGGTGGGGCATCGGCTTGGCGATCTGGGGTGCGGTGAAGAAGGTCTGCGTGGCCGACACGATCGCCCCGTACGTGGACCGGGTGTTCGCGATCGACGATCCGTCCTGGGGCCTTGTGGCCGTGGCCACCGTGGGCTTCTCGCTGCAGATCCTCGCCGACTTCTCCGGCTACACCGACATCGCCCGAGGCGTGGCGGTGCTGTTGGGCTTCCAGCTCACCCAAAACTTCGACCACCCCTACCTGGCGGTGGATCCCTCCGACTTCTGGCGGCGCTGGCACATCAGCTTCTCCAGCTGGATCCGCGACTACCTCTACATCCCGCTGGGAGGGAACCGGGGCGGTCTGAGGTCCACCTACGGCGCCATGCTGCTCTCGGGTCTGTGGCATGGAGCGAGCTGGAACTTCGTGCTGTGGGGCGGCTACCACGCCACGCTGCTCACGCTGTACCGCAAGATCAAGCCGGTGGTTCCGTCGTCGTGGAGGGGAAAGGCGTGGTCGGGTCCCGCCGCGATCGTGCTGATGTACGGCTTCACCTGCGTGGGCTGGCTGCTGTTCCGTGAGGGCCGGCTCTCGCGCATCGTCCAGTACGCGGGCCACGCGCCGTGGTCGGGCTCCCGCGAGGAGTGGGTGATGACGGTGGCGCTCTCGTCAGCCGTGGCGCTGTGCGCCCTGGTGCTGGTGGCTGGCCTGTGCTGGGAGCGCTTGGTGCTGCCCCGCATGGTGGCGTGGCGCTGGGCACCTGCCGTAGAGACCACCTTGTGGACGCTCGGCGCGCTGAGCATCGCGGCCTTCTACCGAGGCGGGGGTCATGACTTCATCTACTTCGCCTTCTAAGCTCGACGTGGCCGTGCTGATCACCGCGCTCGTCGGCCCGAGCGTGGTGGTTGCCGGTGTGCTCGGTTGGATGTCGGTTCCAGGGGACGAGGTCGCTCACCCCGACGCTGTGGCGTTTCACGAAGCGCTGGACGCGGTCGACCCCGACGTGGTGGTGCTGGGCAACTCGGTCTCGTTTCGGGCCGTCGATGAGCAACAGCTCGGGGACGCACTGGGTCGGCCCGGCAAGGTGGCTAAGATCTTCGTGCCGGACTCCCGCAGCTCGGCCTGGTACGCGCTGACGTCGTCCGTGGTGCTGGCGCGGCCGAGACTCCCGTCCCTCGTGGTGGTGGCGGCCCCTCGGTACCAGCTGCTCGCGACCGACCACGACGCGCGGGACCTGGAGCGCCTGCGGAACCTTCTTGGCGCAGACGCCGAGTCGGTCCTGTCGCGCATCACGGGTCAGCCGGCGAGCGATGCGCGGCTGTTGCGCCTACAGGATGCCGTCGATCACCTGTTCTCGTGGGCCCGCGATGCGGCTGTTGGGGTCGCGTTCGGGAGCGACGAAGGGCTCGGGTGGATCGAGGGCGGTCGTGCCACAGCGGATGCTGCTGCAGCCGTCGTGCTCGACATTGAGCGCATCGTGGCCGATCCCACCTCGGGTGCCCACCTTCCGGTGACCGCGCCCACGGCCACGGCCGTCACCCTGGATCCGGGTCCTGAGGTGGCGGCGGGGTTCCTGCAGGACCTGGCACGGGAAGCGTCGGATGCGGGGGTTCGCGTGGTGTTCGTCGCCATCCCGGTGCCGAGCCGCGGAGACTTGGACGAAGAGGTGCTTGCACAGACGCTGAAGGAGGTCGGTGCGCTGGGAGCCGGGTGGATCGACCTCTCGACGCTGGACATGCCGGCATCCGGCTACTTCGACGGTGTCCACATGACGGGCACGGGGCGAGAACGGTTCACGGCGGCGCTGGCGGAGGGGCTCTCGTCGATCCACGCCTTGGAGGGCGAGCTGGTCACGGCCGAACCCCGGCGCACCTGGAAGGCCGTGCAGCGCGTTGGGAGCCCGCCTGCCCCAGGTCCCCTGGCGCAAGCGCGGGAGGGATCCCAGCCCTGCGAGGTGCGCTTGGGCGCGGCGGCACTCGCGGAGTGGTCGCCCGCCGCGTTGCTCAAGTCCACGGGCTTCGCGTCGTTCCCATGGCTGAAGGTGCACCAGGACGGGGTGCCGCTCAAGGCCTCGGAAGGTCGGCTGCAGGGCTGTGACGGCACCTTCGTGTGGCTGGGATCGGGCTTTGTCGCGCGCACGGCAAAGCCTTGGCAGGCGTCGACGTTCACGCTCGCCTGGCGCGACGCGCTGCCCGATCGCCTGCGCATAGGGCGCGCCGAGGTGGACGGGTGGTGGGTGCTCCCCGAGACGTCGCTGCAGTTTGGGTTCGAGGACCTCGCCACACCGAGCACGATCGAGGTGACGGCGTGGCCGATCGGCACGCCGTCGGCGTGGGCACGGTGGGGGAGCGGAGAGCGGGTGGAGCTCACGGTGAGTGGTGACGTGCTCGCTGCGCGCCTGCCGATCACGGGCTCAGCGATGGGCCCGCTGGAGCTGGGCGCAACCGGTGGCGGACTGCTGCTGCGCAGCGTCCAGCTCGAGGCGGATGGCCGCGAGCAGATCATCTTCCAGATGCCTTCGGGGCGCTCGGATGCCGTGCCCTTGCTGACCGGTCCTCCGGGTGCCGTTCGGGTGGTCGCGCAGACCCCGCCCCCCGCGATCACGGCGGGCGCAGCCGTGGAACAGAAGGGCGCGCCGTTGCTGGCGCGCGTGCCGCTTGTCGGACTGTCGGACTTCGACCCGAAGGTGTTGGACGAGCGCGCGAGTGCGGCCAAGTGCCTCCCCGTGCGGGCCACGCTCAACGGCGCACCGCTCCCGGGAGGCAACGCCGGCCTGCGTGCCGTGCACGAGCAGGGGAAAGGGGCCTACCACACGGTTCGCGGGCAGATCGTCGTCACCGCGCCCGACGGTGAGCCGGCCCTGCGCGACGACCGCGTGTGGGGGGCGTTCCTCGAGCCCGAGCGTGCGTGCGCCGGGCGGCTCTGGGTGTACCCGGGCGACGTGCTGGAGGTCACCACGCGCCTCGCCGCCAGCCGCGCGGATGGGCTCGTCACGGTCGAGCTGGCCGGGGCCGTGCTGGTGAGCGAGCCGGGCGACAAGATGCTGGAGGTGGAGGTGTGGGCCGGCGATGCGCGCCTCGGGGGTGGGTCGCTGCCGCTTGCCGACTTCGAAGGAAGGGCCAACCTCGTCGCGCTCGACGCGCCGGTGGATGGCGCGGTGAACGAGCTTCGCCTGCGCCTGCGCACCCCCACGGATGGACCCTACGTGCTGCTCACCACGGCCGTGCTCCGAAAGTAGACCAGCGCGGGTCGTACCCCAGCAGGCCTAAGTGCCGGCTTCCAGCAGGCGCTCCCGGAACAGCGCCAGCACCCGGTTCAGGGCCGCTTGGGTGGGCTGCCCCTCAGCGTCCTTCAGGTCCTCGGTGAGCACCGAGTGCGCCCACAGTGGGTGCCCCCAGGGGTTCCCGACGCCCGATGGGATGTCGATGCGCTCGAAGCCACTCCCGAGCTCTTTGGCGAGCCTGTCGAACCGAGCGGCCGGGCAGAGGAGGTCGTGCGTGAACCGAAGGCCGAGCACGGTCAGGCCTTCTTCCTGGGTCCGGCGACGCACCACGTCGAGGTCGGCTGGCGACAGGTGAAGGCCCGCCGCGGCTCCGCCCACCGATACCGGCAGCGAGGGCTGCGACAGCACCGGCGCCATCACCGCCGGCTCCACCATCATCGCGAGCGCGAAGTTGCCCGTGAGGCACATGCCCACGGCCCCAACACCCGGCCCGCCGCACTCAGCGTGGGCGTGCCGGGCGAGGGCGCGGAGCCAGTCCGTGACCGGGCTGCTGGCGTTGGCCGCGAGCACAGCAAACTCCCGCGACACGCAGGCGCGCGCAAACGACGTCGCGATGTAGGGCAGCGACCGGGGTCGACCGGGAGTGCCCAGCAAGGACGGCAGCCACACGGTGAACCCGGCCTCCTCCACCCGCCGCGCGAACGCGGCCACGGGTGGCGTGATGCCCGGGATCTCGTGCACCACGATCACACCGGGCCCAGCCCCCTTCCGGAACACGTCATGCTCCACGCCCTCGTGGAGGAACGTGGTGGACGTGAAGTCGTCGAGCGGGTCGACGCCACCGCTCAACGACGGCGCCGACGCAGCCCGAGCAGGCCGACCAGACCGGCCAGGACGCCCACCGGGGCCGGCGACGCGCTCGCGCAGCCGCAGGTGCGCAGCGGGAAGGCCCCGTTGAACACGGCCAGCGCGAGGTCGTTGCTGTCGCGGTTGTCTTTCACGGTGAGGATCGGGCCAGTGCGCTCGGCATCGCCCACCGTGCGCGCCGTCGATGCGCCGGTGGAGGCGAAGTAACCGTCGTAGTCGAAGCCGCCCTGGCCGGCCTCAGGCGGCAGGATCAGCGTGCGGCCATCGGCCACCCGCAGCTCAAGGGGCGCCTCCCACGACCTGTAGGCGCGGTTGCCACAGAGCGTGGTGAGCGTGGCGTTGTGCACGTTCGAGACGGGCCCCAGGTCGGGGTTCACCACGAACAGCGGATCGCTGGTCATCTCGTCGGCGTCCATCGACGACGTGAACCGCGTGAGCCACCCGGAGCGGTCGGCCAGCTCCTGGGCGTGACGCATGGGTGCCACCCACTCTGTGTTGAGCAGATCCGCGAGGTCGTCGCCGAAGGTGGCCGTGTTGACGACGAGGTTGTCGGGGTCGGTCCAGCAGTCCACGCACTGGAGCAGCGTCACGTCGGTGATGCCCGCATCGTCGAGGAGCGCCTGCGGGATGTCGACGAACTTGCGGATCAGCGGCACGGTGCCCGTGGTGATCGGGAAGCCGCCGTTCTGCATCGCGCTGAGCACCTCCGTGAGCTCGGTGAGGCCGCGCATGCCATTGACAAAGTAGCGCCCGGGAGCCCAGAAGGCCCCCGCGAGCACGTCGGCATCGTCGGCGTAGTCGGTGGCGAAGGCCTGACCGCCTGCGACATCCGCCGCCTGCGACACCACGCTCTCGTAGTTGATCCCGCGCTGGACCCAGTCCACAGCGAGCTCGTCGATCTCGACGTGCAGGTAGTTCTGCGGCACGGCCCGGTGTGCGCCGAGCACGTAGGGCTGGAGGCGAAGATCGGGGGCCGCGGCCACGGCCGTGAGCTGCAGGGGGATCTGCGGCTCGGTGCCGGCGTAGGTGAGGGCGATCGGCACGATGTCGCCCGCGTCGTTGTTCTTCTCGAGGCGCAGCGCGACGAAGTAGCTGTTCTCGCCCACATACGGCACGAGCTTGTCGCGGGTGCCGGGCGGGAGCGCGTAATCTCGCGCGACGAGCCACTCCATCAGCCCGTCGGCATCGGTGCCCTGGAGCACCACGGTGGCGTACGGCCCCACCGAAGACTCGGCCACCACGGTGACGCCGCCATCCTTGGGCGGGGAGGAGACGTCGGTGTCGAAGCCGTCGTCGTCAGACGCCTGACTCCCAAGGTTGACACCCTCGTCGTCGTCCCTGCACGTGCCCTCCACCTCGAAGGTGAGGTTCCACTGCGCCCGCGTGGCGTTGGCGAGCGCCAGGAACACATCATCCACCGTGACGCGGATCTGCGGCTCCTGCGGCACGGGCAGGATCCACGCGA
>CAYNFK010000033.1:0-42184 GCA_964396405.1 uncultured Enterobacteriaceae bacterium | reverse complement strand
GCGACAACCAGGTCACGGGCGGCGAGACCTGCGACGACGGCAACCGCGACAACCACGATGGCTGCTCCTCCACCTGCCAGGAGGAGCTCTGCATCGGCAACGATGCTTCCGGCGACTCGGATGGCGACGGCACCTGCAACGACATCGACCCGTGCCCCCTCGATGCGCCCGACGATGACGACGACAACGATGGCGTCTGCGACAGCGACGACGAGTGCCTGGGCAACGACGCGTCCGGCGATGCCGACAACGACGGTCTCTGCGACAACACGGATCCGTGCCCCCTCGATGCGCCCGACGACGACGACGACAACGACGGCGTCTGCGACAGCGATGACCAGTGCCTGGGCAATGACGCCTCCGGCGACACCGATGGCGACGGCGTGTGTGACAACACCGATCCGTGCCCGCTCGACGCGCCCGATGACGACGACGACAACGACGGCGTCTGCGACAGCGATGACCAGTGCTTGGGCAACGATGCCTCCGGCGACACCGACGGCGACGGCGTGTGCAACAACACGGATCCGTGCCCCCTCGATGCGCCGGATGATGACGACGACAACGACGGCGTGTGCGACAGCAACGATCAGTGCCTGGGTAACGACGCTTCGGGTGATGCCGACAACGACGGCCTCTGCGACAACACGGATCCGTGCCCTCTCGACGCGCCGGATGATGACGACGACAACGACGGCGTGTGCGACAGCGACGACCAGTGCACCGGCAACGACGCCAGCGGCGACGCCGATGGTGACGGCATCTGCGACAACACCGATCCGTGCCCCCTCGACGCGCCCGATGACGACGACGACAACGACGGCGTGTGTGACAGCGACGATCCCTGCCCCGTCGACGTGAACGACGACTCCGATGGCGACGGCGTGTGCGACAGCGACGACGAGTGCCCGGACGACGCGAACGACGACTCTGATGGCGACGGCGCGTGCGACAGCGACGATCCGTGCCCCGGCGACGTCAACGACGACAGCGACAATGACGGCAGCTGTGACTCCGATGACCAGTGCGTCGGCGACGACCGCACGGGTGATACGGATGGCGACGGCGTGTGCGACAGCGACGACCTCTGCGAGGGCGACGACGCCACCGGCGACACGGATGGGGATGGCGTCTGCGACGACCTCGACCCGTGCCCGCTCGATCGCTTCGACGACTCCGACAACGATGGCAGCTGCGACAGCGACGACCTCTGCCGCGGCGACGATCGCACCGGCGATGCCGATGGCGACGGCGTGTGCGACAACCTCGACGACTGTGAAGGTGGCGACCAGGCTGGCGACACCGACGGCGACGGCGTCTGCGACGACCTCGATCCGTGCCCGAACGACGCGAACGACGACACCGATGGTGACGGCGTGTGCGACAGCGACGACCCTTGCCCCGAGGATCGCAACGACGACTCCGATGGCGACGGCGTGTGCGACAGCGATGATCCGTGCCCGGCCGACAGCCCCGACGACACGGATGGCGACGGTGTCTGCGACAGCAACGATCCCTGCCCGCTGGATGTCAACGACGACAGCGACCTTGACGGCAGCTGCGACTCCGATGACGCCTGCATCGGCGACGACCGCTTCGGCGACTCGGATGGCGACGGCGTCTGCGACAACGCCGACGACTGCCTGGGCGATGACGCCAGCGGCGATGCCGACGGTGACGGCGTGTGCGACGACGTGGACCCGTGCCCCGTCGACGCCGGCGACGACACCGATGGTGACGGCGTGTGCGACAGCGACGACCCGTGTCCGCTCGACGACCCCAACGACACCGATGGCGACGGCGTGTGCGACAGCGACGACCCTTGCCCTGTCGACGCGAACGATGACTCGGACGGCGACGGCGTGTGCGACAGCGACGACCCTTGCCCCGATGACGTGAACGACGACAGCGACAACGACGGCAGCTGCGACTCCGACGACGCGTGCATCGGCAACGATCGCTTCGGCGACAGCGACGGCGACGGCTTCTGCGACAACGTGGACGACTGCATTGGCGACGACATCTCGGGCGACACGGACGGCGACGGCATCTGCGATGACGTCGACCCGTGCCCGCTCGATTCGCCCGACGACACGGACGGCGACGGCGTGTGCGACAGCGACGACCCGTGCCCGCTCGACGACCCCGACGACACCGACGGCGACGGCGTGTGCGACAGCGACGACCCGTGCCCGCTCGACGACCCGAACGACACGGATGGTGACGGCGCCTGCGACAGCGACGATCCCTGCCCGGTGGACGCTGGCAACGACAGCGACAGCGACGGCACCTGCGACTCGGACGACCAGTGCATCGGCGACGACCGCTTCGGCGACACCGACGGCGACGGCTACTGCGACAACGTCGACGACTGCCTGGGCGACGATGACACCGGCGACACCGACGGCGATGGCCGCTGCGACGACGTGGACCCGTGCCCGCTCGATGCGCCCGACGACTCAGATCTCGATGGCGTGTGCGACAGCGATGACCCGTGCCCGCTTGACCGCCCCGACGACACCGATGGTGACGGCGTGTGCGACTCCGACGACGACTGCCCTGAGGACGCCAACGACGACTCCGATGGCGACGGCGTGTGCGACTCCGATGATCCCTGCCCAGACGACGTCAACGACGACTCCGACAACGACGGGGTCTGCGACAGCGATGACCAGTGCTTGGGCGACGACCGCTTCGGTGACACCGATGGTGATGGCGTCTGCGACAACATCGACGACTGCATCGGCGACGACGCTGTGGGCGACACGGACGGCGACGGCTTCTGCGACGACACGGATCCGTGCCCTCTCGATGCCGAGGACGATGTCGATGGCGACGGTGTGTGCGACAGCGACGACCCGTGCCCGCTCGACAACCCGGACGACACGGATGGCGACGGCGTCTGCGACAGCGACGACCCCTGCCCGAACGACGTGAACGACGACTCGGATGGAGATGGCGTGTGTGACGGCGTGGATCCGTGCCCCGCCGACAACCCCGATGACTCGGACAACGACGGCATCTGCGACAGCGACGACCAGTGCGTGGGCAACGACCGCCTGGGCGACACCGACGGCGACGGCATCTGCGACGACCTCGACGACTGCGTGGGCGACGATGCCAGCGGTGACACCGATGGCGACGGCGTGTGCGATGACATCGACCCTTGCCCGAACGATGCCACCGACGACACCGACGGTGACGGCGTGTGCGACAGCGAGGACCCCTGCCCGAACGACGTGAACGACGACTCGGACGGCGACGGCGTCTGCGACTCGGAAGATCCGTGCCCCGAAGACAACCCTGACGACAGCGATGGCGACGGCGAGTGCGACTCGGGTGACCGCTGCCTTGGCGAGGACATCACCGGCGACAGCGACTTCGACGGCATCTGCGACGACCTCGATCAGTGTGAGGGCGATGACGCAGCCGGCGACACCGACGGCGACGGCGTGTGCGACGACGTGGATCCTTGCCCGCTCGACGACCCCGACGACTCGGACAACGACGGCGTGTGCGACAGCGACGACCAGTGCTTGGGCAACGACCGCCTGGGCGACACCGACGGCGACGGCATCTGCGACGACCTCGACGACTGCGTGGGCGACGATGCCACCGGCGACACCGATGGCGATGGCGTGTGCGATGATGTGGATCCTTGCCCGCTCGACGACCCCGACGACTCGGACGGCGATGGTGTCTGCGATAGCGACGACCCCTGCCCGAACGACGTGAACGACGACTCGGACGGTGATGGCGTCTGCGACAGCGAGGATCCTTGCCCCGACGACGTGAACGACGACTCGGACGGCGACGGCGTCTGCGACGGCGAAGACCCGTGCCCGGCCGACGTGAACGACGACTCCGACAACGACGGCCGCTGCGACAGCGACGACCTCTGCATCGGCGACGACCGCTTTGGCGACGAAGACGAAGACGGCGTCTGTGACGACCTCGACGTCTGCGTGGGCGACGACTTCTCCGGCGACACCGACGGCGACCTGATCTGCGACGACCTGGATCCGTGCCCGCTCGATGCGCCCGACGACACCGACGGTGACGGCGTGTGCGACAGCGACGATCCGTGCCCGCTCGATGCGCCCGACGACACCGACGGTGACGGCGTGTGCGACAGCGACGACGCCTGCCCGCTCGACAATCCGGACGACTCGGATGGTGACGGCGTGTGCGACAGCGACGATCCGTGCCCCGCCGACAACCCGGATGACTCCGATGGTGACGGCGAGTGCGACTCGGGTGACCGCTGCTTGGGTGAGGACATCTCCGGCGACACCGATGGTGACGGCATCTGCGACAACCTCGACGTCTGCGTCGGTGATGACGCGGCCGGCGACACCGACGGCGACGGCGTGTGCGACGACGTGGACCCGTGCCCGAACGACGCCACCGACGACACCGACGGTGACGGCGTGTGCGACAGCGAGGATCCGTGTCCGAACGATGCCACCGACGACTCCGACGGTGATGGCGTGTGCGACAGCGAGGATCCCTGCCCGCTCGACAACCCGGATGACTCCGATGGCGACGGCGTGTGCGACAGCGACGACCTCTGCGAGGGTGATGACGCTGCCGGCGACGCCAACCAGGACGGCATCTGCGACATCGAGTGCGTGGGCTCCACCGCCGACGCCGATGGCGACGGCATCTGCGACGAGATCGACATCTGCTGGGGCAACGACCTCACGGGCGACACCGACGGCGACCGTCTGTGCGACGACTTCGAGGACGAGACGAGCCTGACCGATCCGACCGATGCGGACACCGACGACGACGGTCTCGAGGACGGCACCGAGGTGTTCGGTGATGGCCCGCTCGACGACTACGGCCCCACGGATCCTCTGGACGTGGACTCCGATGACGACGACGTGCAGGACGGCACCGAGGTCGGTGTCGAGACCGGTCACCCCACCGACACCGATCCCACCGTGTTCGTGCCCGACGCCGATCCTGGCAGCACCACGGATCCGCTCGACGACGACACGGACGACGACGGCCTGGTGGACGGCACCGAGGACGCTGACGCCGACGGCGCCAACGACCCTGGTGAGACGGATCCCACCGCGGTCGACACCGACGGCGATGGCATCCAGGACGGTACTGAGGGTGGCCTCACCGAGCCCGAGGGCACCGGCACCGATCCCGAAGTGTTCGTGCCCGACCAGGACACGAACACCACGACGGATCCGCTCGACGACGACACCGACGACGACGGCCTGATGGATGGGACTGAGGACGCGGACGGCAACGGCGCGTACGAAGGCACCATCGGTGAGACCGGCACGCCGGGCACGGGCGAGACCGACCCGCTCAACCCCGACACCGACAACGACGGCCTGCTCGATGGCACGGAAGCCGGTCTGCCGGTGCCTGAGGGCAGCGGCACCGATCTCGGCGTGTTCGTCCCCGACGCCGACCCCGACACCACCTCGGACCCGCGCGATGCGGACACCGACGACGGTGGCGTGTTCGACGGCGGCGAAGACGACAACGCCGACGGCTCGTTCGACGTGGGCGAGATCGACGTCAACAACGGCCTGGACGACAAGTACCGGCTCGACAGCGATGACGACGGTCTCACGAACGCTCAGGAAGACGCAGACTGCGACTTCTTCTGGGACGACAACGAGACCAACCCCTACGATCCCGACACGGACGATGACGGCTGCAACGACGGCACCGAGGTCGCCAACGGCACCGATCCGCTCAACCCCGACACCGACGAGGACGGCCTGGGCGACTGTGACGAGCTCGACATCGGCACCGACCCGCTCGATCCCGACACCGATGATGACGGGCTCGACGACGGCTTCGAGGTGGAGATCGGCACGGATCCGCTGAGCCCGGACTGGATGCAAGGCTCGGGCGAGCCCGCGAGCTGCAGCCAGACCGGCGGGTCGGGCGCGGGTCTGGGCCTCGGGTTGGTGGCCCTCGCGCTCACCGGTCTGCGCCGTCGGCGCAGCGTGATGGTCGCGGCCGCCCTGGCTTCGGCCTCGGCCGCGGCCCAGGAGCAGAACAGCTCCCTCGACGTGCAGCGCTTCGACCCCATCACGCAGAAGCCTGGCTTCTCCGTGGTGCGGGATGCCGAGTCGATGCCCAAGCTCGGCTTCATCGCCGGCCTGAGCATCAACTACGGCTACAGGCCGTTTGAGCTCGGCTCAGCGGAGTCGGGCGAGCGCACGGCCGCCGTGATCGACCACCTGTTCGGGTTCGACGTGGGCGTCGGGTTCGCGCCCACGAAGTGGATGCTGATCGGGATCGACCTGCCGATCTTGCAGGTGATCAGCACCAGCGACACCGGCAAGGCCATCCTCAACCAGCTCGGCGGTGCCGAAGGGCAGGTGGGCATCGGCGACCTCAAGGCCGCGCTCACGTTCTACCCGGTGCGGCAACGGCAGAACGGCCGTGTGTCGTTCGCGGTCGCGCCGTTCGTTGTGGTCCCCACGGGCACGAGCTCGCAGCTCACGGGCAGCGGCACGGTCAGCGTGGGTGGTGATCTCTCGCTAGGGGGCCGCTGGAAGTACTTCAAGTTCGCGGCCTCTGCCGGCTACACGTGGCTCGCTTCGACCGAGCCCGTAGGCAATGTGCTCGCCGACGATGAGTTTCGGTACGGCGTGGGCCTCGCGGTTCCGTTTGGCCAGGGCGATCGCTTCGAGGTCAGCACTGAGTGGTCGGGCGGCGCCGTGGTCGCTGCCGAACGTCTCGCTGCGCTCGGCACGTCCGCCTTCGACCGGGTGCATGCGCCCACCGAGCTGCTGTTCGGCTTTGGGTGGCTCCCGCCTGATGCCCCGTTCTTCGTGAAGATCGGCGCGGGTCCCGGTCTCAACAAGGGCTTCGGCACCCCGGATGTGCGCGCGTTCGCGCAGTTCGGCGGCATCCTCCGCCCGAAGGACACAGGCCCCCAGGATGCCGACAAGGACGGCATCATCGACGTGGAAGATGCGTGCCCGTCGGTGCCTGAGGACTTCGACGCGTTCGAGGATCTCGATGGCTGCCCCGAGCCCGACAACGACTTCGACCGTGTGCTCGACCTCGAAGACGGCTGCCCGCTCGACCCGGAGGACTACGACACCTTCGAGGACATCGATGGCTGCCCCGACGTCGACAACGACCAAGACACGATCCTCGACCTCGCGGACGCCTGCATGATGGAGCCGGAAGACTTCGACGGGTGGAAGGACGTGGATGGCTGCCCCGACCCTGACAACGACTACGACGGCTTCCTCGACCTCGAAGACGGCTGCCCGAACGAGCCCGAGATCATCAACGGCATCGACGACTCCGATGGTTGCCCCGACGAGCTGCTCGCTCGGGTTGACGTCGAGAAGCAGGAGATCGTCATCCTCGAGAAGATCTACTTCGAGTACGACAAGGCGGTCATTCGGGCCGAGTCGAACCCCGTGGTGGATGCCGTCGCAAACGTGCTGCGGGCCTACCGCGACATTCGCTTGGTCGAGGTCGCCGGTCACACCGACGAGCGCGGCTCCGACGAGTACAACCGCGACCTTAGCCAGCGCCGTGTGGCGGCGGTGGTCGACGCCCTGGCCGCTCGGGGGATCGACGCAAGCCGGCTGATCGCGAAGGGCTACGGGGAGTCTGCGCCGGTGGTGGTTGGCGCCAAGAAGGAAGCGGATCACGCGAAGAACCGTCGCGTGCAGTTCGTCATCCTGGAGCGTGGCGAGGGTGCGCCTGAGGTGCGGGAGGTCGACAACCAGCCCTGACAGCGAACCGCTTGTGAAAACACGCGCTGAACTTCGGTGAGTCCGTAGGTTGTGCTACCGAGTGCTAAGGAACTCGTGTAGATTGGCGGGTCTCAAGAGCCCGGGTCTGTACGGGTCGGAGGGTGGATGCGTCGCTCACTTGCTTGGTTCTCGCTGTTGGCCGCTGGCTGCGCTGCGGACATCGGCATCGTCGGTGCCGCGGGCCTCTCGGGATCGCGAGATGCGCCTTCGCTGGAGACGCCGCGTAACGAAGACGTGATCCGCCAGACCACCATCCCCGAGGTCGACATCCTCTGGGTGGTGGACGACTCCTGCTCGATGGCCGACGAGCAGCGTAAGCTGGGCAACAACTTCGACGCGTTCATCTCGTTCTTCTTGGGCTCCGGCCTCGACTGGCACATCGGGGTGGTCTCCACCGACACCGACAACGGGAACAACGCTGGCAAGCTCCGGGCCGCGATGGACGGAAGCCAGGCGCGCTTCCTCACGCCCTCCATGAGCAACGTGGAGGCCGCATTCTCCAACATGGTCAATCTCGGGACCAACGGCTCGCCCACCGAGTCCGGCCTGAAGGCAACCCAGCGCGCGATCGCTCCTAGCAATGCGGCGGTGCAGGCTGCGAACGCCGGCTTCTACCGCGAAGGCGCCGCGCTCCACGTCGTGGTCATCTCCGACGAAGAAGATCAGTCCAGCCCGCTCTCGGTGCCCGAGTTCGTGAACTGGATGGTCAACCTCAAGGCATCGCCTGAGATCCCGCTCACGTTTTCCTCCATCGTCACACCGCAGCCGGCATGCCCTGGGGATGGCACCCCCGGCACCCGCTACATGAACGTGTCCCAGCAGATCGGCGGCCAGATCGAGTCCATCTGCGTGGACGACTGGTACCCTGTGCTCGAAGCCCTCGGCCTCCAGGCCGCCGGCCTGAAGAAGGAGTACTTCCTCACCGAGCTGCCGGTGCCGAGCTCGATCGACGTCACGGTCATCGACGACGGCGCGGAGCTTCACGGCCTCGATCTCGACCGCATCCCCGAGGATGCACCGTTCGACGGCATCTGCCGTCGGCGCGGCTTCAAGAACTGCTTCGGGTTCACCTACGACGCAGCCCGCAACTCGGTGTACTTCGAGGACTACCTGCCTGGCGCGCTCGCCGACGTCTCGATCACCTACGAGCTGCTCTCGGCCCTCGAAGAAGTCACTGAGGAGGAGACGGACGCGGAGTGACGTCGCGGGCTCGCTGCACGAAGGTGCGGAAGAGCCGGCGAAGGTCTTCGCGCACGTCGTCGGGCTCGCCGAGCGCCTGGAGGGTGTCGGCCACCGCTTCCAGGGTGGAGAGCGCCTCACGGCGGGGCTCGGGGCGGAGCTTCCCGTAGATCGAAGGCTCGGCTGGCCACAGCAGCACGCGGTTCAGCTTGAGCAGCCACGGGTTTCGCCACCACAGGGTCTTGCCCTGCGACCAGGTGCCATCGAGCACGACCACGCCCTGAAGGCGGGGCTGGATGGCGTTGCCCTGTCGGTCGATCACGAGGCAGGGAGCCTGGAGCTCCTTGGGCGTGAGCTCCCGAGGCAGGCTGCCGCGCCAGAGCACGCCCCAGCGGTCGGCTTCGGCAGGACTGCCTACAGCTGCCGCCAGCGACGGCCAGGAGAGGCCGGTCTTCAGCACGAGACCGGGGAGCGCGGCCTGGAGTAAGGGCGCGCTGCCGAGAGCCTCACGGCTCTCCTGCGGGTGACGGAGCACGAGCACGCGGTGCTTCAAGGTGTGCGGCGTGAGGCGGTCGCAGACGCACCAAGGGGTGGGCGCGCCACAGGCTGCGCATCGCTCAACAGGGACAGTCATGGGCGCTCGATCTGGAGGGGCCGGTTCGTGGGCACGTCGAGGAAGCGATCTCGCTCCCCGTCCGGCCAGGTGATGTCGACCGTGACGCGGGTCGCGTCACCGAGGCCGAAGTGGACGACCGGAGGTAGCCCGACGCCGAGGGAGGTGCCTCCTGCGCGCACACGCCGCGTCCAGCTGCGCGTGCCATCCGAGATGCGCACGGTGGCCCCCACAGCAAGTCCGTTCGGCGCCGGCTGACGGAGCGCAACCGTGCTCCACGCAGCCTCGCCACAGGCTGCGAGATCGAGGCGGCCGACACCATCGAGGCCTGTGCGCACGATGTCGAGCCAGCCATCGGCATTGAGATCCACGAAGCTCACGCCTCGGTTCGGCGCGTTGTCGGCCAGACCGAGGTCGAAGGCGCGCTCGCGGTAGGATCCGTCGTCAAGGCGCTCGAGCAGCATGTCGGGCTGCTCAGGTCGATTCTGGCGACCGATGGTGGTCTCGACGAACCCGAAGGTGCTGAACACGTCGAGGTCGCCATCATTGTCGAGGTCGGCGAGCTCTGATCCCCAGGCCACCGTGCGCGGCGGGTTGGTGTCGAAGCCGGTGAGGGTGCTCGTGACGTCGAACCAGTAGGATCCCTGGCGCACGATGCCCATCAGGCCGCCCCAGTCCGACATCACAACGTCTTCGGTGCCGTTGCCATCGAGGTCTCCAAGGCCGACGCCCATCGAGGAGATGCGCACGTCGAGGCCAAGGTTGCGGGTGTCCTCGACGAACGTGTTCCCGTTCCGGAGCAACAGGCGGTTGGGTTCAAGAGAGCGTCCAAAGTCGTTCAACAGGTAGAGGTCGTCGTCGCCGTCGCTGTCGGCATCGAGCCAAGCGGGGATGAACGTGAATCCTGCGCTCGCCGTGGCCGGCAGCCGGGAGGTGGCATCCGTGAAGTGGCCGCTGCCGTCGTTCAGGAACAGGAAGGTGGGGTCGCCCGGAGGGAAGTCGGCCGGAGTGCCCCCCTCCACGACGAAGCCGTAGCCGGCGATCGCGAGGTCGAGGTCGCCGTCGGAGTCGGCATCGGCTGCGCTGGCAGCGGCGCTGTGGTGCCCGGAGGGAAGGGTGAGTCCGGCGGCTGCTGCACCTTGGGTGAACTGCGCCGCGCCGTCGTTGAGCAGCAGCGCGCCCGGCACGCCCATGCCCGAGATGTAGAGGTCGAGGTCGCCGTCGTCTTCAACATCCCACACGAGCGCGCCGAACAGCCCCGTGGTGGGGTCGACGGGGGGGGCGATGCTGTGGATGATGCGACCTTCGAGGGCGTTGGCGGTGGCTGCACCCAGGTACACGGCGTCGTGAGCGACCATCACGACCTCGAGCTGCCCGTCACCATCGAAGTCGCCGGCACCGCTGCCGCCACCCGCCAGGTAGGGGAACTCGGGTGCCCGAATCTTTGCCGTGACCCGAGTGTAGGGGTCGCGCGTGCGCACCGACGGGTCGGCGCAGGTGACTGCGGTGCCGGACGTCAGCGACGCGCCCGTGCCCGCTGGGGTGTCGTCGGTCTCGATCGGGGTGTCGGTCTCCAAGCCTGGATCGGTGTCGTCCGTGGGCGCGACGGAGTCCGTGTCCACCTCGGTGTCGGGGCTGGTGTCGGACTCGGTGTCGTCGTCGACCGTGGCCGGCGGGGTGCTCACGCAACCCCCCACAAGCCAGAAGAGTCGGAACGGAAGGGAGATGCGCACGGGCTGTCCTTCCCGAGGGTTCCGCCTGCTTCTAGCCGATCGCCTGCGCACCCGCGACGGCGCGACCGATCAGGGCGTGGCCCTCCGCACGAGCACCTCGGGATCCCACCGCAGCCAGAGGCCTGTGGCGCCCACCCACACATACGAGAGCGGATCGAACGACGCAGGTGCGGGTGCCTCAAACGGTGAGGGCGCTTGGTTCTGCTCCGCCGTGTCGCAGGCGGCTCGCGAGAGCGTCTGAGAGTCGACGGTGAGCGAGAAGCAGCCTCCCTCCGCGTTCGACCCCGAGGGGAAGGACGGGTCGGTGGGGTCGGGCTCAAGCGCCTCGTCGCATGTGGCCCGCAGCGCGCCGGCGTAGACCAAGGTGGAGACGCAGCCGGGCGTAGGGCTTGTGGCACCGTGCGTGGCGGTGGCGGTCCAGGTGTAGGTGGTGTCGCTCCCGCTCGGGCGGGTTCCGCTCACCGCGAGGGCCACCTCCCAGTCGGCAAAGCTCACGCGTGCGGGCTCCTCGGTGGCCCACTCGCCCCAGAAGTCGGAGTGGTCGATGTCGGGAAGGGATGGGCCGGGGGTGCAGGCTGCGGAGGCCAACAGGGCGGGCAGGAGGGTCTTCATGGCAGCGGCAGCTCCTCACGCACCGCAGCCAGCGTGTCCGCCACGGTGTTGGCCGTCCAGGTGAGCTGCTGCTCGTCGTGGGTGGATGACAAGAAGAAGCGCAGGCGGGCCGCGTCGTCGGCCACCGCCGGGTACACGATCGGCTGGACGTTGATGCCGGCCACGTTCAGGCGCTGGCTGAGCACCAGGGCGTGCATAGAGTTGCCCGTGACGATGGGAACGACCGCCGAGCCCCCTCGTGCGGGTCCGGTGTCGAGACCGCGTGCAGCCGCCGCAGCGTGGAACCACGCCGCATTGTGCTGGAGCTTCTGTACGCGCTCGGGCTCCGCGAGCATGAGGCGCAGGGAGGCGAGCGCGGCGACACCGTTCGCAGGGGTGAGGCCAGCTGAGTACACGAAGCCGGGTGCGGTGTAGCGCAGGTACTGGATCAGCCGTTTTGAGCCGGCGATCCAGCCGCCGCATGACGACAAGGACTTGGAGAGCGTGCCCATCCACAGGTCGATCTCGCGGCCGTCCACTCCGTGGTGCTCGCCAATGCCACAGCCACGTGGACCCACGACTCCGAAGCTGTGCGCTTCGTCGACCATGAGGAGCGCGCCGTGCTTCTTCTTGATCGCGACGTAGCTAGGGAGATCCGCGAGGTCGCCGTCCATCGAGTACACGCCCTCGATG
Organism: uncultured Enterobacteriaceae bacterium; assembly: GCA_964396405.1. Lineage (GTDB taxonomy): Bacteria > Myxococcota_A > UBA796 > UBA796 > JACKEO01. The sequence continues at coordinate 29,615 of CAYNFK010000033.1, read as the reverse complement.
ATGATCATGCAGCGGCGGTGGTTCTTGCGGAGGCGCTGCAGCTCGTGGTCGAGGTGCTCGGGGTCGTCGTGGCGGAAGCTGCGTCGGGCCGACCCCGCGAGCTTGATGCCCTGGAGAGCTGAGTCGTGGATGTAGGCGTCGTGGAGGACAAGATCCTCCGGCCCCATCAGGTGACCGATGGTGGTGACGTTGGTGGCGTGCCCTGCGGTGAACAGGATGGCGTCTTCAGCACCCTGGGCTGCCGCCAGCTCGGCCTCCAGCTCTCGGTGGAAGGGCCGTTCCCCTGACGCGACACGGGATGCACTCACGCTCGTGCCGTACCGGCGCACGGCCTCGTCGACCGCGTCGAGCACGCGTGGGTCGCCGGAGTACCCGAGGTAGTTGTAGGAGCTGAAGTTGACCAGCTCACGTCCGCCTACGCGCGTGGTGTTGCGGGCCGTGCCCTCGTGCACGTGGAAGTACGGGTTCTGCAGGCCGAGCGCCTGCACGCCTTCCAGGCGCAGCTCCAGGTCGGCGATCTCGGTCCACTGGTTCGGATCGGCTGTAGCCGCGTCGAAGGTGGCCTCGACCTCGTCGTCGGCCTTGCGCAGCTCCGCCACCACGCCCCACGCGGCGAGCACGGGCTCACCCTCGGCGTCCCGTAGCACCACGTCGGCGCTGAACCGGTCGTCCTTGGCGTCTCCGAAGTGCACATCGGCCGTGTAGATCGCGTCTGGCTCGGTGGGCCTCCACGACACGACCCGCTGCACAGCGACGGGCGTGCCCGCGCGCCGGTAGCGCACCCAGGCCGCATAAGCCGCGAGCTGAAAGGCGCTGTCGAGGGCGAGCGGATCGATGGTGAATCGGGTCCTGGTGGATGCGGGGGTCCAGTCGGTCGGGCGACCGCCGACCACCGTGCCGCGCACGAAGGTGGGACCGATGCCGTCGATGCTGCGGATGCCTTGAAGGAGCGGTCCGTGGAAGGTGAGGCCGCTGTAGAAGTCGCGCAGCGGGATGGGCCCGGGTTCGCCCCCGGTGAGCGCTGCAGGCACCACGGACACAGGAGGCGCGTCGACGACCTGGGCACGGTCGTGCAGCCGCCCCGCCGCGTCGCGGAGCTCGGCGCGGCCGTTCTGGACGGTGACCACCAGCTCACGCGGGCTGTCCACCACCACGCCCGCATACAGCGTGAGGTCTTCAAGTGCGATGGGGCCGTCCTGACCAGCACCCCAGGCCAACAAGTCGGCGACGGCAGCGAGCGGGAGCACCGGATGCCCGTCGATCGCGTGGTCGAGCAGGTAGGGGTCGGCCTCACGCGTGAGGCTCACGCTCACGGTCGTGAGGCTCACGCGGCCCGGCAGGTGGCGGCCGCGCACCAAGATACCCGTGCGTTGCAGGTCGTCGGTGAGGGCCGTGAGTCCTGCTTCGGGGCCGACAAAGTCGACACCGTCGGCGCGCATGGCCGCACGGAGCGGTGCGGGGATGCTGTCGGCCATCTTCGACCCGACGAAGGGGCCATACTCGCCGACCGATCCGATCACGCCGGGCACGGCCACGGCGAGGGCCGCGAGCTGGGCATTGGCCGCGGCGTACACGGCCTGGTGCCGGTTGCCAAACCGACCCGCCCAGGATCCCATGGCGTGCACGCGGCGCAAGGAGGGACCGCAGGCGCGAACGGCGTTCAGAAACCCGACCACCTTCGTGTCGAACACCTGATCGATCGCTTCGGGCGTGAGGCCGCTGAGCGGGCCATCGGCGAGCACGCCCGCTGCGTGAACGAGGGTGGTGACGCCGAGAGGCCCGAGCACCGCACCGAGCGACCCAGCGTCGAGCACGTCTGCGCTCACCACCTGGATCTGCGCAAACGCTGCGATCAAGGCTGCGTCGTCGCCGTCGGGTGGGGTCCGCCCCATGAGGACCACGCGGTGACCCACCGAAGCGAGGCGCAGGCCCAGCCGCAGGCCCAGGCCACGTGTACCGCCCGTGATCGCCACCACCTGGGGGTTCTGCGCTGTGGGCAGCGCCTCTGGAGCGGGCGTGAGTGCGCTGATGTGGCGGCGGCCTGCATGCCACGCGACATCGACGGTGCGGTCGGCCGTGAGCCACTCCGTGCGCAGCGTGGGCAACAGGGCCGGCAGATCGTCGGCGACCACGTGCTTCACCACGCGATCGGGCCACTCACGCGCTACAGCTCGCAGGGCGCCGGCCACTGCGGCCGAGCCCAGATCGCCGGTGCGCGACAGGGCCAGGACGTCGGTGCTCGTAGCGGCGCGATCGAGGGCCGACAGCAGCGCCAGCAGGGACTTGGCACCGCTCGGCATCGACGCACCGGCGAGCAGATCAGTGACCGACGGCCCCCGCTCGGGTCCTACCCAGACGAGCAGAGCCGGGCGCTGGGCGACGAGCTCGTTCGGGGTGCCGACGCCGACGATGGCGGGCAGGCCCCCCGCACGAAGCTGCTCCGCCACAGGACCCAGCCAGGTGGGCTCCGCACCCGTGACGATCACGGGTCCTGCGGGAGCGGGGCGCAGCGGCAAGTCGGGCCAGGTCCGGGCCACCCATGTGGGGTTCCAGACCAGAAGCGGCGCGTCGTCATCATGGTCGTCGGTGGCGAGCTGACCGGTGCGCACGAATTCGGCGAGGTCGGCCACCGACGGGCCCCCCACCAGCAGCTCCTGCGGGATGCCGGGCAGGGCGGGGAAGCGCTCGGTGAGGCCCTTAGCGAGGTCGCCCACCATGAGGCTGTCGAAGCCCAGGTCTTCGGTGAGCTTCATCGACGGCTTGAGCGATGAAACAGGGTAGGCGCTGACCTTCGCGACCACGGCGAGGACGCCCGCGAGGATGTCGTCGGCTCCGGCTTCGGCTGCGGGTTGTTCAGGCTCCCGTTCCGCAACCTGCGGCGCCGCAGCGCGATGTGTCGCCGGGGTGGCGCTCAGCGTGAGGCTGCGGGTGACGTCGTCCTTGACCACCCAGTAGGACTCCCGTGGGAGCGGCGTAGGCGGCAGCAAGACCGGCGGCGCGGCCGCGGTGATCGCGCTGGGATCGAGCTGCGCACCCGCCACCCAGAGCTGGGCCAGCGTGTCGAGGAGGCTCACGCCGCCGTCGTCGTCTTCCAGGGAGGCGAGGGTCCAGACGCCGCGGAGGTCGCCGGGAAGTCCGCGTGCGAACGAGGCCAGCGGGCCGCCGGCACCCACCTGGAGGAACGCGTTGGCGCCCGCGTCCAGGCACTGGCTGAGCGCGCTCGTGAACACAACCGGGCGGGTGGCGTGCTCGAGGAACACCGCGCGTGCTTCCTCAGCGTCTGCGTAGGGCGATCGCTGGATGCCGCTGGCCACGGGCGTCGTGGGTGGGTGCAGCCGGGTGGTGCCCAGGATGGACGCGCTGTCGAGGGAGGCGAGGACGGGGCTGTGGAAGGCGTGGCTCACCTCCAGCCGCACCGTGCGCAGGCCCGCGGCGTCGGCAGCCGCTTGGGTGGCGAGCACGGCGTGGGTGGATCCGCTCACCACCACCTGACGCGGGTGGTTCTCGTTCGCGATCACGGCCGGCGCCACGAGCAGCGGCCGCACGTCGTCGACAGAGGCCATCACCGCCACCATCGCGCCGGTGTCGCCGGGGAGCGCGGCCATCGCCCGACCCCGACGGGCCACGAAGCCGGCGGCGTCTTCGGCGGAGAGCACCCCGCCCACCACCGCAGCCGCGAACTCACCGAGCGAGTGGCCTGTGACCACCTGCGGACGCACGCCCACCGAAGCGAGCAGCGCATCGAGCGCGAGCCCTGCCGCGAGCATCGCCGGCTGACACACCTCCGTGGCCTTCAGCGCGGTCGCAGCCGCTTCTGCGGACACGGGCTTGTGTTGCAGCTCCGGCCACATCAGGTGGGTGAGCGGGGCGGGCAGCTGATCGGCGAGCACGACCTCCTGGGCGGCCAGCGTAGAGGCCACCACAGGAAAACGACGCGCCAGGTCGCGCAGCATGCCGATGCGCTGCGCACCTTGCCCTGGGAACAAGAACGCCAGCCTGAGGGGCTCGGAAGGCGCCGTGCCCCAGTGAGCATGGCGAGGGAGCGTCGACCCTGCGGCTAGGGCGTCGAGGGCCTGCAGGAGGTCTTCCACGGTGCGGGCGACGATGCCCGCCCGGGCAGCCTGGCGGCGCCTGCGCGCGAGTCCAGCCGCCACGCCCGCGACGGTGGCGCGTGCGTCGTCCCGCACGGCCCGTGCGATCGCCGCGGCGTACGTGCGCAGCGAGGCCTCGTCGGCCGCAGCGAGCAGCACCAGCTCGGCTTGTTCCGGTGCGGCAGCCACCTCGGGAGGGGCACCCAGCACGGCGTGACCGTTGGTGCCGCCGAAGCCGAAGCTGGAGACGCCAGCGAGGCGGTCTGCGCGGGTCCACGGCTCGAGCGCTGTGGGGATGCGGAAGGCCGCACTCAACGGCAGATCATCGTTCGAGGCTTCGAAGTTGGCCAGCGGCGGGATCTGCTGGTGGTGGATCGCCAGCGCGGCCTTGAGCACACCTGCAATGCCGGCGGCCGACATGGTGTGCCCGACGTTCGCTTTGGCCGAGCCGAGCGCCACGGCATGCGCGCCAGGAAAGGCCGCGCGGAGGCCCTCCAGCTCGGTGCGATCGCCGACGGTCGTGCCGGTGCCGTGGGCTTCGAGGTGTCCTAGCCGCGCCGGGTCGAGACCGGCGTCCCGCCAGGCGGCGCGGATCACCTCGATCTGGCCTTCCGCCACAGGCGCCATCGGTCCGTCGCCGCGACCGTCGTTGTTCATCGCGACGCCCTCGAGCGTGGCGTAGATTCGGTCGCCGTCGCGGACGGCGTCATCGAGCCGCTTGAGCACCACCATGCCCACGCCGTCGCCTTGCACGAAGCCGTCGGCCTGCGCGTCGAAGGGGCGGCACACGCCCGCGTTCGACATCGCGCCGATGCGCGAGAACGCGATGTAGTGCTCAGGGTTGAGCTGAAGGTACGCGCCGCCAGCGAGCGCGACGTCGATGTGCCCCGTGCGGAGCTGGGTGGCGGCATCGGCCAGCGCCACGAGCGCGGAGGCGCACGCTGCATCGAGGGTGTAGGCAGGACCGTGCAGATCGAGCTCTTGGGCGATCGCCGCCGCGCACATGTTGCCGAGCACGCCTGGGGCCGAGAACGGCCGCGGAGGGATCACCCGCTCGACAGCCCGAGCGAGCGCTGCAGCGTCTTCCGGGGCTTCGCCGAAGGCACCCGAGGCCATCATCATCGCCGTGACGCGCGCGCCGTGCAGCAGGCGAAACTCGTGCGCCGTGATGCCGACGTACACGCCCGTGGAGCGGGGGAGCTCGCCCAACTTGAAGCCTGCGTCTTCGAGGGCCTCGATCGCGACCTCGATCGCGAAGCGCTGCTGCGGATCCATCACCTCGACGCGGCGGGGCGGGATGCCGAACGCGAGCGCGGGGAAGGTCCGCACGTCGTCGAGGAACGCGCCCGCTGGGGCGGTGGTGCGGTCGGCGTCGCGTCCGGAGGTGGCGTGGAAGGCCGCCGCATCCCATCGGTCGGCAGGCACCGGACCAAAGGCATTGCGGCCGTCGCGCACGAGGCGCCAGAAAGATGCAAGGTCGGGAGCGCCGGCAAAGCGTCCCGCCATGCCGACGATGGCGACGGCCGTCAAGCGTGCCTCGGGGAGGGCAGGGAGAAGGGAGGGGGACTACTTACCCAGCAGCGCGGTGCGCGCGCGTGCCAACACCGAAACTGCGACGTGCTTGGCGACGGTGGCGGTGTTGCCGGCGGCTCCGAGCGTGCGCGCACCCTCGGTGGCGAGCGTGCCGGTGAGGTACTGCGAGCGCGCCTTCCGACGCTGCAGCTTCCCGGACGAGGTCTTGGGGAGCGCACCGGCCGGAATGCACACCACGTCGGCGGGGGGCTGCCCCACCTCCAGGCGCACGGCGTGCCGCACACCCTCGATGATCCGGTCGTGCTCGGCCGAGGCCGTCTCCAGCACGACGACGAGCTCCTCCGAGTCCTTCCCAGGACGGGAGAAGGCCACGACGTTGCCCTTACGAACACCCTCCACCTTGGCCGCCGCCCACTCGATCGCCTGAGGGTGCAGGTTGCGCCCGTGCAGGATGATGAGGTCCTTGAGGCGCCCGGTGACGTAGACCTCGCCATCCTTGAGGTAGCCGAGGTCTCCGGTGTGCAGCCAGCCATCGCGGAAGCTCATCGCCGTGGCTTCCGGGTTGTTCCAGTAGCCAGGGGCTACGGAAGGACCGCGCAAGCACAGCTCGCCCTCGCGACCCTCACCCAGCACCTCACCGCTCTCGCCCACCACGCGGATCTCGTGACCGGGGAAGGGGCGGCCGCAGGAGACGTACTCGAGCATCAGGGTGTCGTCTTCGGCCGGCTTGACCAGGCCTTCGCCCTGGAACGCTGCCAGGTCGACGCGGTCGGTACGGAAGGTGTCGGACATCGCCTTGAAGCTGATCGCCAGCGTGGCCTCGGCCATGCCGTAGGCGGGAAGGAACGAGGTGGCCGGCAGCTTGGAGAGCGCGCCGAACCGCGCGGAGAACTCGCGTGCGGTCTCTGGATGGATCGGCTCAGCGCCGCACCCGAAGGCCGTCATGCAGGAGAGGTCCCACTGGGCGGCCTCTTCGTCCTTGATCTTCTTCGTGGCCAGCGCGTACGCAAAGTTCGGCGCAAAGCTCACGTTGCCGCGGTGACGGTGGATCGCATCGAACCACACCGAGGGCTTCTTGATGAACCGCATCGTGGGGATGAACACCGACTTCATGCCGCTCACGAGGGTGGCCACGACGAAGCCGATCAGGCCCATGTCGTGGTAGAGCGGCAGCCACGCCACGGCGCAGTGCTGGTGGCCCATGCCGAGACCCACAGGCACGATCGACAGCGCGTTGGCCACCAAGCAGCGGTGGGGGACGATGACGCCCTTCGGATCCGAGGTGGATCCGCTGGTGTACTGCAAGAACGCAATGTCGTCGGGCGAGATCTCGGGGTAGCTCGGGCGGCCGCCGCCACCCGCCAGATCCTCGGCCTTCACCAGGGTCTCCAGAGCAGGCACGCGGCCCACGAGTCCCCAGAGGACGTGTCGCAGGCTGGCCGATGCCACGATCACCCGGCTGCCCGAGAGCTCCAGCACGCGCGCGGTCTTCTCGACGTACGCATCGAGCGCTGCAAACGAGAGGGGCGGGTACAGCGGCACGGGGATGATGCCCACGCGAACGGCAGCGAGGAAGGTGAGCACGAAGTCTTCGGGCTCGATCACCACCAGCCCGATGCGATCCCCCTTGCGTAGGCCGAGGGCTTGCAACGCCGCGGCGCGCTCGGCCGTGAGCCGCTCGATCTCCGGGTAGGTGCGCTCGGTCTCAACGCCCTTGGCGTCTTGGAAGATGAAGCCATGGGAGCGATGCAGGCTCGCCATGAGGGGAATGGCAGCGGCCAGGGTGTCGATGGTGCTCATGCGACGACCTCCAAGGAGTTCCCACACTGTCGGCAAAGGGGAGGGACGCCGAGCATCGGGGATCCGGACGCCCGCTCTGTAACGCCGCCACGGCGCGAAACGCAAGGGGCCCGACTGCGCCAGAGCCAAGGTTCAAGGCGGAAGCCAATGTGACCGAAGGGTCGGAAGTCGGGGCACGATGAGCTGCACTCGTTGGGCCTCGGATTCAGACGTTCGGCGTCGTCCGCCCGCTACTTCGTGGGCAGTGCGTGTATGCAGGCTGCGCCCATGCCGCCTCGTCGGTGACCCTTTGGCCACCGATCGTGCGAACGCCGCTCCTGCGTGCCGTCGCACAAGTCCGGCCGCGTGCGGTCCCCCTTGCACGGGTGCGCATCGCGCCGGGACCTCACGGCGGTTCGGTCGACGCGGGCGAGCGTGGGTTGCCGGAGGGGGAGCCCGGTCGACCCATCGGGCTTGGACCACGCGGTCGGGGCGGTCGGCGAGGGGGCGCTCACGGCGGCGTGGAGCCCGTCGCGAGCACGCCCAACACATGGGCGAGGGTAGTGGGGTCGGTGAGGTAGTAGTCGTGGCTGCGGCCGACCCGCTTGGCGCCGCAGTCCACCACTTCGATGCGCTCTTCGGTCGGGCCGCCATGAGCTACTCGCCCGAGATCCCAAGAGTTCGACGATCCGATGCGCCGGGCGCCGTGCATCCAACTCGACGCGGAGAGGGCAGAGTCCTGCTCGGAGACGTACAGCACCGTGCGACGAGCCACTCGGGTGAAGCCGGGCTCCAGGAACCGGGCCTGGAAGACGTCGATACTCACGTCGGGGGCGGCCAGCACCAGGGTCTGGATCTTGAGCACCTCCCGGGCATCGAGACCCTCGATGGCCAGGCGCAGGGTCAGGTCGCGGAGGGTGTCGAGGATGACGGCGTTGCCGCGGCTGTGGCCGATGAGGTGCACGCGCTCTACGGCCGGCATCGCGGCCAGGTGACGCAGCAGCCGGGCGAAGTGCGGCAGCGTGAAGTCCCCGGACTCGCGCTCGTAGCCGTAAGCGTTGACAACCCAGCCGTTGATCCCCGTAGGCCAGGAGTAGGCGATCGGCAGTCCGCGCCGGCCGAGGTGGTGCCAGATCTGGGCTAGCGGGAACAGGGAGTCGGCGAAGCCGGTAGCGATACCGTGGACGGTCAGGTACACATCGCCCGAGCCGCTGGCCTCGATGCGCCGGGCCACCTCGGCGTCGAACGCGGGATCGCCGAGCGACCCGAGGGGGGAGACCGCCGTGGCCCGCACCTTCCAGCGCTCGGTTCGCTGAGGATCTGTCGTGCGGGCGTGGAGCTCCTCCGCCGTAGCTCCCTGTCCTAGGGTGACCGTGGCGGTGCCGACGCGAAGCTGTTCATCCCGCCCGAAGCCGTAGGCGAGTGTGGGGTTGTCGGGAAGCAGGGGGACCCGATCAGTGACGTAGAGAACCTCGACGTCGGGCGAGGCAGGCGGCTCGCCTACGACGTGATGGAGCTCGGGTGCCAACGCAGGCGCGAGGGCCAGCCACGCGTGCCGTTGCCCGTGGGCCGGCATGCACGCAGAAGCCAGCCCGAGGGCGATGGACACGAGCAACAGGCGGATCACGAACCGCCCTCCTTGTCGGGGGCGGCCGGGGGTCGGGCGAGCGCGCGCAGCACGGCGGCGAAGGCTTCAGGAGCCCGCACGTAGTGGTCGCGACGGCCGCCACTGCGGAAGGTGGAGCAATCTAGGATGGTGAACCGATCATGGCCGGCGGCGAGGTGCGCTACCGCTTCGAGGGGCGCTCCGCCGACGCGCGGGCCGCCGTGCATCCACCCCGACGCCATCAGCTGGAAGTTGCGGTCTGACACCAGCATCAGCGTGTGCTCGGCCAGGTCGAGCAGACCCTCCTCCACCACGTCGCGTTCGAAGAGGGGGATGTCGAAGTCGGGGGCTGCGAGCACGAGAGTGCCGATCCGGAGCGAGGTCAGGGGTGCGCCCGTCGCGAGCACCTTGAACCGCACGGCCCGCAGGGCGTCGGCGAGCACGGCCGTGCCGCGGCTGTGGGCCACGACGTGGATCCGGTCGACCTCGGGCATAGCAGCCAGGATGATCAAGACCTGTTCAAGCGTCGGGACCGTGAAGTCTCCGGAGTCCCGCTCGTACTGGTAGACGTTCTGGATGAAGCCGGCTTTTCCCGATGGCCAGGCGTAGGCGATCGGCACCCCGCGCCGGCCGAGGTGGTGCCAGATCTGGGCCAGAGGGAACAGCGACTCGGCGAAGCCCGTGCCAATGCCGTGGATCGCCAGCACGACGTCACCATGCCCAATCCCCGCTAACCGTGCGCGTACCTGGTCCTCGAGGCTGCCGTCGCCGAGCGTGCCATGCTCGATCACCCCCTCGACGCGCAAGGGCCACGACTGTGCGCTGCCGGGGGTCGAGGTCCGGTGCGCGAGTTCCTCCTGCGTGCGACCCCGACCCAGGCTGACCCGGGCCGTTCCCACCCGCACCGCATCGCCCCGCTCCCATCCGTAGGCGCGGGCAGGGTCGTCGGGTCGGAGGTCGGCGCGGTCGGTCACGTAGATGAGCGAGGTCTCCGGCGACGACGGCTGAATCAGGACTTCGCTCGGAGTGAGCGCCGGTGCCGGCACCAGTCGGCCACGGCGTGGGCCGTGGGCGGCTTGACAGCCGACCAGGAAGGTCAAAGCGAGGGTTGCGAGACAGGTGAGGCGCACGGTGCTCCGTGGGGGGGGCGTCTACCCGGTTCGGGCGAACGGCGGGCCTCGGCGTCAAGGGGACGGTCCGATCTTGCTCCGTCTACATCCATTGGACCCAAGATGGCTCCCCCGGTCGGGGCGTAGCAGGAACTCGTCGGATTGTGTTCACACTCGTTGACAGGTTCCGCGGGGATATCGCTCGCGAGAGCCTCTGATGCTCGTGCTCGACACGAACACGCTCGTCTACGTCTTCCCCGGCGAGGGCGAGGTCGCGCGGCGCCTGCTCTCAACGGCTTCCGCGGACATCGCGGTCTCGACGGTCGTCGTCTACGAGCTGGAGAGAGGGATCGCGAAGTCGAAGGACGCCGTGAAGCGGCGCGGTCAGCTCGATCAGCTTCTGCAGGTCGTGGCGGTGCTCCCCCTCGGAATTCAGGACGCGAAGGCAGCAGCGGTGCTGCGGGCTCGTCGGGAGCAGGACGGCACCGCTATCGGCCTGATGGACACCCTGATCGCGGGGACGGCGCTCGCCCACCGCGGAGTGCTCGTGACGCGCAACGTCCGCGAGCTCGGACGCGTTCCAGGCCTGTCGGTGCAGAACGGGTACGGTGAGGCGTCGTAGGCGCGGCACAGTCAAGGCCTGCGGACCACAGCGAGCCGGATGCGAACCGAAGTGAACGAGCGCCCCCGACACGGTTCGAACGTGCGACCTGCGGTTTAGGAAACCGCTGCTCTATCCAGCTGAGCTACGGGAGCGTGCCGCGCCGACTAGCACGGACGCTTCCGGCGTCCAGCGATGCACTGCGTTCCAAGGGGCGCTAGGGCGGGGCCAACGATGTGGGAGCGACACATGGCGAAGGGCGTGATGCGGGCAGCGATCTCCGGCGGCTCCAGCGGGATCGGCGCGGCGGCGGCGATCCTGCTCGCTAAGCAAGGCTGTGACGTGGCGCTGCTGGCCCGTGACCTTGGCCGACTGGAAGCCACTGCGGCCCAGGTTCGTGCGGCCGCGCCGGGGCGAAAGGTCATCGTGGTGTCGATGGACGCCACCGACGACAAGAGCGTGGCCGACGCCTGCCAGCGGGTGCTCTCCGAGCTGGGCGGCCTCGACCTCCTGGTGGCGAACCAGGGCTACGCTCGGTGCGCGCCCGTGTGGGAGGCGTCGATGGACGACTTCCGCGACATCATGGACACCAACTTCTTTGGCCATGTGCGGCTGGTGAAGGGCTTCGCCGAGCACTTCAAGCAGCAGCGGTCGGGGCGGATCTGCTTGGTGACGTCGATGCTCGGGTTCATGTCGTTCTACGGGTACGGCGCTTACGCCGCTAGCAAGTTCGCCATCGCGGGGTTCGGCGAGTCGCTGCGCCAGGAGATGCTCCCTTACGGCGTGAGCGTCTCGGTGTTCTACCCGCCCACCACGGACACACCGGGGCTCGCCACCGAGAACGAGACCAAGCCGCCGCTCACCTGGGCGATCGAGGGCAGCTCCCGGAAGTTCACGTCCGAGCAGGTGGCGGAGGCGATGCTCGCGGGTGCGTCCGCCGGGCGCTTCGTGAACATGGTGGGCCTCGACTCGTGGGCGATCTTTCGCTTGAGCCGGTGGGTGCCTGGCGTGGTGCGCTGGGTGATCGATCGCGAGCTGTGGGCCTACGTGAAGAAGAACGGCACCCCCACCTAAGTGAGGCGAGCGCGCAGCTCGGCGTCCGTGCCGCGGAAGCCGACCAGCACGGGCGCGCCGTCCTGCTCGATCACCGGACGGCGGATCAGCATCGGGTCGGCCGCGAACGCACCGGTCCAGGTCGCGTCGTCCCAGCCGTCCTTCTCGGCACCCAAGGCGCGGTAGGAGCCCCCTGAGGTGTTGCGCATCGCCTGCGCCCCGAGCGCGGCAGTCCAGCGTGCGACCTGTTCGGGCGACGGTGGCGTGCTGCGGAAGTCGACGAAGTGGTGGGGGACACCTTCGGAGGTGAGCCAGGCGAGGGCCTTCTTGACGGTGCCGCAGGATGGGATGCCGTAGACGGTGAGCACATGGACCTCCGAGCGGATGTCGGTAGCCGGCTAAGGGCGACAGGCCCACCCGGGCCCCCACGGATGGGGACGGTTAGCGCCGCTGCCTGAATGGAGGGATCGGATGCACCGCCTGAACAGCTACGTCGTCGACCGTTGGATCGACACGGATGGGCGCGCGTCGCTCACCAGCGCCGTCACGGGGGCTGAGGTGGCGGTGGCGGGCGCCAGCGGCGTCGACCGCAAGGCAGCGCTGGCGCATGCCCGCGTCGTGGGTGGCCCGGCGCTCCGTCAGCTGACCTTCGCGCAGCGTGGTGAGCTGCTCACCAAGCTCTCGGGCGCGATCCACGGGCTGCGCGAGGAGCTGGTGGACCTGTCCCTGCTCAACTACGGCGCCACCCGCGGCGACGCGAAGTACGACATCGACGGCGCGGCCGGCACGCTCGCTTACTACGGCGCGCTCGGCGCGAAGCTCGGGGATGCGCGCCACCAGCTGGACGGCGAGCCTGAGCCGGTGGGGCGGTCGGCACGCTTCTTTGGTCACCACGTGCTGGTGCCCAAGGTGGGCGTGGCCGTGCACATCAATGCGTTCAACTTCCCGGCCTGGGGCATGGGAGAGAAGCTTGCTGTGAGCTTGCTCGCTGGGGTGCCTGCGCTGGTGAAGCCGGCCACGTCGACTGCGCTGGTGACGTGGCGCATCGTGCAGGCGTGGGTGGAGCAGGGCCTGCTCCCGCCCGGAGCGCTGGCGTTGCTGTGTGGCGAGGCGGGTGATCTGCTCGACCACCTCGAGTCCTGCGACGTGGTCACCTTCACCGGATCCGCCGACACAGGGCGGCTGATCCGTGGGCACCGGCGCGTGGTGGAGGCTGGGGTCCCGGTCAATGTGGAGGCCGACTCCCTCAACGCGGCCGTGCTCGGGCCCGACGCGGAGCCAGGCGAGCCTACCTTCGAGATGTTCGCGGCGGACGTGGTGCGTGATCTCACGCAGAAGGCGGGCCAGAAGTGCACCGCCATCCGCCGGATCCTCGTGCCCAGCAGTCTTCTCGATGCGGTGACCGAGGCGCTCGGCGACCGCCTCGCGGGTGCGCCGATGGGAGATCCGGCAGCCAAGGGTGTGGCCGTGGGGCCCGTCGCGACGGCGGCTCAGGCGCGGGATGTGGCTGCAGGCGCGGCTACGTTGGCCGGCTCACACGCTGTGCTGCTGCGGGGATCCGGCGAGGCGCTCGCCGGCGGCTACTATGTGCAGCCCACGCTGTTCGTGTCGCACGACGGCGTTGGCGCCGCGCACGTCCACGATCACGAGGTGTTCGGCCCTGTGGCCACGGTGCTCACCTACGACGGCACCGCTGCCGCGGCGGTCAAGCTGGTGGCGGCGGGCGGAGGCGCGCTGGTCACCAGCCTGTACTCCGACCACCTCGCGTTTGCGGGTGAGGTGCTGCTGGGCGTCGCGCCGTGGACGGGGCGGATCTACTGGGGCTCCAAGAAGGTGGCCGACCAGGGCGTGGGGCCCGGCACCGTGCTGCCGTCGTTCACGCATGGCGGCCCCGGACGTGCCGGCGGAGGCGAAGAGCTGGGTGGCCTGCGCGGCCTGCGCTTCTACCAGCAGAGGGTGGCCATCCAGGGGGACCGTGCGCTGGTGGAGCGGGTGCTGGCGGGAAGCTGACCCACCCGCCGGGCGCGACGGGCGCAGGGTAGGAGCGGAGCATGACGTCGATCCCTGCGCTCCTGGTCCTCGCATGTGCGGTGCTGCTGCTCGCTGGAGCCGCGCTGTGGCTGCAACCGAAGGTGCTGCACCTCGACGCGGAGCGACTGTTCAAGGCGGCGCTGGCTGCTCGGGCTTCAGCTGCCGGACTGGATGCAAGCGCGCTTGCGCCCTACCATCCCCTGGGAAGGCTCCCCGAGCGCAAGGTGGACCACCCCGACGCCGAGACGCCCGACGGCGGGTGGTTGCCCGGTGAGAAGGCGCTCTGTGAAGACCTCGCGCTCCTCGGATCGCCCCGCGAGCGGTGGGCCGCGCTGTCTCGCGGCGGCGCGCCCAGCGTGGACGAGCTGGAGCCGGAGTACGCGCCCGCGACGTGGATGGGGCCTAGCTTTGCGCGGCCAGGCGTGTGGAACGACGACGCCGTGGCCCAGGAGGCCGAAGCCCGCTGCAAGGCGCGTTGGGTGGTGGTGGTCGGCGAGCTTGCGGAGGGAGCGCCCGACTTGGGGGAGACGTGGGCTGCGTGGGCGGCGGTGCATCGCATGGGAACGGCCTCACTCGCAGAGCAGGTCGACGAGGTGCGCGCTGCGCTGGACGCAGCTTGCCCGACCGCGAACGATGAGCACCTGATCCTGGTGGGGGAGGGAAGTGGTGCCGTGGTGCTCCTCCGCGCGCTGGCCGAGTCGGTGCAGGTGCGGGATCACCTCGCCGCCGTCTTGCTGGTGGGTGGTCCGCTCGGTGGGTGGGCGCATGGCGAGCTCACACCCGCGTTGTGCCGCGACTGGAACGACGCTTGGGTGCGTCATGCCCTTCTCGACACGGAGCGGGTGAAGCTGACGCCATGGATGTCGGTGGGGTGGTACCACGAGGACGTGTCGCCAGCGGGCCTCCCGGGGCTACCGCTCGGCGCTCAGCGCATGCCGCCCGTTGCGTACGAGCACCAGGAGCCGGAGGCGGTCGAGCGCGTCGACCTGGGAGCGCTGTCGGTGGCGACGTGCGCTACCCCGGAGGCCCAGGCCGTCGTGGTCCACACGCTGCGGAACGTAGTGGCTACCTTGGCGTACCTCCGGAGCTGAGTTGGATCTTCGGGAAGACCGAAGGAGACACCGCGGACATCGGCGTGATTTCCGAAGGTCAAGCTGTGGACAGTCCGGATGCCGCCTACTGCATAACCGGCGTACATCCATGGCAGTTGGCGTACCAAGAGTGAGTTTACAAGTTGAACGAACCGGAACCGATGTGGGCATAGTGGGGCGCGATGCTCGTTCGCATGATGCGAATAAGCTCGGGTGTATCAAGATAATGGTTAGACGTATCAGTTGAGTAGTCGGGTACTGAACGGTTTTCGCTTTGTGCGCTGCGGTTGTACCCATTCTCCAAGCCGAGAAACGGTTCCTCTGGACCTCAAAGCACCCGATTACGACGGTGCCACAACGGGCTTCCGACAGGGTGCCCAGGGCAGCGGGGACTCACACCTCCCGCCCCGTCACAAATCAATCGCTCGAATCGTATCGGAGACTCACCATGACCAAGTTCCCTGTTCGTACCCGTCGAGGTTCGGTGCCCGTGGAGTACGTCGTCGTGGCGGCGCTGCTGGGCGCCACGGTGTCCGTGTCGGTGCTCTTCCCGGATGCACTGGCCGACATGCTGATGACGTCGGGCGACAACATGGACCGCGGCAACGGCGACCTGGCGAGCGCCTCCGGCGGCATCCCGTTCAGCAACGGCACCCCGGCCAGCGATGCGCCGCCCGCCGGTGATGACGGTGTCGCGGATCCTGGTGATCAGGACCCCACGGAGCCCTGGTCCGAGGATCCCTGGTCGGGCGGCGGGGATGACGGCGCGCCTGCGGAAGAAGAAGAAGAGGCGGCTGGCGGCCCCTCCGGTCCGGGCGGCGGCACGACGCCTCCGGCTGGCGGCGGCTCGGGCGGCGGCGAGAACAGCGACGTTGATGGCACGCCCCGCAACTCGTCCGGCGGCTCGGGTCAGGGTCATGGCCAGACCGGCGGTCCCGGCGACGGCACCTCCGGCGGCGGCAACGGTGGCGACGGCTCGCCGGACTCCTGGGGCGAGGATCCCTGGGCCGGCGGCGGTGACGGCGGCGGCTCGGGCAGCCCCGACGCCGACGGCACCGGGAACACGGATGGCGACGGCAGCGGCACGGGCGGCGGCACCGGCACCCCCGGTGATGGCACGGATGGTGCTCCGGAGAACACCGCGCCTCCCACCGGCCCCACCAACGACGAGGGCGGGGAGGGTGAAGGCTCCCAGTCCGGCTCCGGCAATCCGAACAACGGCCACGGCAACAACGTGGATGGTGTGGACGTGTCGAACCCCGGTCAAGGCCACGGCGGTCCGAACGGCGAGGTCGACCCGTCGGGCGACGTCGACGATGAGGGCGGCAACGGGAATGGCAATGGGAACGGCAATGGCAACGGCAACGGGAACAATCCTCCCGGTACGCCTGCCTCCGGCGGGCCCACGCCTCCGCCCCCGCCTGCGCTCGCTCCGGGCTCCGTCGCCACCGTGCTCCTCACCCTCTCAGACCCCGGCATCCCCCGCTGGGTTGCTGCGGCCCTCGTGGACAACCTCGTCGACGCCCTCAGCGGCGGCGCGGCCAACCCCAAGGTCCTCGTGGTGCTCGACGACTACCACCACAACGAGGACATCCACGATGTCCCCTACGTGATCGAGCTCATGGAAGAGGCTGGCATCGACGTCACCTACATGGCTGAGCCTGGCAACGGCCTCAAGTCCAGCCACGTGTCCGGCTTCGACGTGGTGTGGTTCTCCAACCCCGGCTGGCCGGTCGACGACAAGGGCTCGCTGCAGACCCTCGCCAAGGCCTCGGATGACGGCATCGCTGTGGTCCTCCAGGGCGACGACATGACGTTCACGGAGGGCGTCAACGGCGGCAACGCGATGCTCGCGGAGCTCACCGGCCTCACCCACATCGCGAACGGCACCCGTACCGACGGCCAGAACACCGACAACCGCCAGGGCGCGAACTTCACCGTGCAGTTCGGCGGCGAGGACTCCGCGATCCTCGATGGCCTCGACGGCGTCACGGTGCAGTACGGCAACGACATCGACCACAGCGTCGTCTTCGCGAATGACGCCGAAGTGCTGGCCTGGGCCTGGGTCCCCGGTGCGGGTGGCCTCCCCGGTGCCACCGTGGTTCCGGTCGTCATCATCAATCCCAACAACTGAACACGTTGGAGGGCCGCAGCCGGCTGACCGAGCTGCGGCCCATTCCAACGGGAGAAGGCGGACCTTACGTCGGAGCGGTCGAAAGCGTTTTGAGTACTGAAGAGATGTGGTGGTTCAGACCTGGGTTTTTTCCAGCATCCATGTAGAAATTTCGCTTCAGGGGTTTGAGGAGCGTCCGATTACGAGTGCAAGTGGCCCGTCACAGCTCCCTTCGGAGGTGTCCGGGCACGAGAGATCGGTGGATCTCTGGGCTTCTCTCGTCGTTCGCTCATTTCCCGCTGGAGGCTCGCCATGGCCAAGTTCCCGGTACGTACCCGTCGAGGATCGGTCCCTGTGGAGTACGTCGTCGTGGCGGCACTGCTGGGTGCCACCGTGTCGGTGTCGGTGCTCTTCCCCGATGCGCTGGCCGACATGCTGATGACGTCGGGCGACAACATGGGGCGCGGTCACGGTGACTTGGCCCGCGCCACGGGCGGGGTTCCCTTCAACGCTCCGCGACCCCCGGTCGGGCATCCGAACGGCGGCGGTACGGACGGGGTTGCGGATCCGGGCGACGAGGACCCCTCCGAGCCTTGGTCCGAGGATCCTTGGTCGGGCGGCGGCGACGACGGCGCGCCTGGCGAGGACGAGGACGAGGATGATGGCTCCGGCACGGGCGGCGGAACGACACCCCCCACAGGTGGAACCGACGGCGGCGACAACAGCGACGTTGGTGGCACGCCCCGTAATCCTTCTGACGGCTCGGGACAGAGTCACGGTGCGTCGGGCGGACCGGGCGACGGCACGTCGGGCGGTGATGATGGTGGCGACGGCTCGCCCGACGGCTGGGGCGAAGACCCGTGGGGCGGCGAGGGCGACGATGGTTCGGGCGGTTCCACGGATCCGGACGGTTCCGGCACCCCGGATGGCGACGGCACCGGCACGGGTGGCACGGGTGGCAATCCGGGCGACGGGACGGACGGCGAGCCCCAGTACATTGAGCCCCCTGGTTACCCCGCTGGCGGTGACGGCGGTGACGGCGATGGCGACAGCGAGGGCGGTGGACACAACAACAACGGCCACGGCAACAACCACGACACGGTCGACGTGTCGAATCCGGGCGGTGGCAATGGTGGACCGACCGGCGCCGTCGACCCGTCGGGTACCTTCGACGATGAGATTCGGGGCCCCGAGTCCCTTCCCGCAACCAGCGGCGCAGCGCCTCCTCCGGCGACGCTTCCCGCAGGTTCCATCGCGACCATCCTGCTGACGCTCTCGGATCCCGGCATCCCGCGTTGGGTGGCCGCTGCGCTCATCGAGTACTTGGTGGACCAGCTCACCGGAGGGGCCACGGCTCCCAAGATCCTGGTGGTGCTCGATGATTACCACCATGGTGAGGACGTCCAGGACGTTCCCTTCATCATCGGACTCATGGAGGAGGCGGGCATCGAGGTGAGCTACATGGGCGAGCCGAGCAATGGCCTCCAGATGACGGATGTCACGGGCTTCGACTTGGTTTGGTTCTCCAATCCCGGATGGCCCACCGACGACAAGGGCTCGCTCCAGACGCTGACCGCTGCGTCGGACGCCGGCATCGCCGTGGTGCTCCAAGGCGACGACATGACGTTCACCCATGCGAACGGCAACGGCACCACCCTGCTCGAGAACCTCACCGGTGCGGATCACGTCGCGAACGGGACGTGGACGGACGGGCAGCAAACCGACAACAACGACGGGTCCTCGTACACCGTTCAGTTTGGGACCGACGGCTCGGTGATCGAAGGGCTCGAAGGAGTCACCTTCACGTACGGCAACGACATCGACCACAGCATCATCTCCGCAGGCGACGCTCAGGTTCTCGCGTGGGCCTGGGTGCAGGGAGTCGGTGGCCTCCCCGGCGCCACCGTGGTGCCGGTCGTCATCATCAACCCGAACAACTGACCGGTCGGGAGCGTCGCTCCCTTCCACCGTCGCCCCGCGCCTCGCC
Source organism: uncultured Enterobacteriaceae bacterium (assembly GCA_964396405.1). Lineage (GTDB taxonomy): Bacteria > Myxococcota_A > UBA796 > UBA796 > JACKEO01. Next base: position 10,621 of record CAYNFK010000033.1, on the reverse strand, counting down.
CCTCCTGGGCGGGGCGCTCGTGCGTTCGGGGTGGACCGCGATAGGACGCGCCGATGCGAATGCACCCGTTTCACCGCACCGAGCTGCTTGTGGGCACCCAAGGGTTCGCCCGTCTGCGCGCCGCGCGCGTGTTGGTGGTCGGGCTCGGCGGGGTGGGCAGCTACGCGGCCGAGGCGCTGGCGCGCTCTGGGGTGGGGCACCTCACCTTAGTCGACTTTGACCGCGTCTGCGTCACCAACCTCAACCGCCAGCTCCACGCTACGCGCGCCACGGTGGGCCAGCCCAAGGCCGACCTCATGGTGGAGCGCGTCCGCGCGATCGATCCGAAGGCCGACGTGCGCGGGCTGGTGCGGTTCTACGGTCCAGAGTCGGAAGCGGAGATCTTCGACCGCCCCTACGACGCCGTCATCGACGCGATCGACCACATGGCCACGAAGCTGCACCTGATCGAGACGTGCGTGCAGCGCGGGGTTCCGATCTTCGTGGCGATGGGAGCGGGCGGTCGCATGGACCCCACCCGGGTGCGCGTCTCCGACATCTCGGAGACCCGAATCGACCCGTTCGCGAAGATCGTTCGCAAGAACCTCCGCGCGCGCGGGATCGAGCGGGGGGTCACCTGCGTGTGGACCGACGAGCCTCCCCACGCACTTGATGCGGAGGTGCAGGAGGGATTCACCTGCATCTGCCCCGACAAGATGAACTCGCCCCAGTCGTGCGATCGGCGCTTTGTGGTGCAGGGCACCGTGGCGTGGATGCCGCCGGTGTTTGGGATGACGCTGGCGTCGGCCGTGGCGCAGCACGTCATGGCCACCGCCCGGCCCGCCCCACCAGCGCCCGAGCCCGTGTCACAGCGGCTGTCGGCCTTGCTCCCGATCGCTTCGGCGTCCGTGATGGCGGACGCACGCACGACGGATGGCTAATCCCCTGGTGGTGGCCGCAGACGTGGGCCGCAGCTTCTGGGTGCATGAGCGACGACGGGGGCTCGCGGGGGCCGTGCTCGACTGGTTCGTCCCGCAGGGTCACCGTGTTGAAGCGCTGGATGGCGTGAACCTTGAGCTGTTTCCCGGCGAGGTGGTGGCACTGCTGGGCGCGAACGGAGCCGGAAAGTCCACGCTGATCAAGTGCCTGCTCGGTTTGCTTGCCGTGGAGCGTGGGTCGGTTCGGGTTCAGGGCCGTGACCCGTTCGTGCACCGGCAAGCGCTGCTTCAGCACGTCGGCGTGGTGTTCGGACACCGCACCCAGCTGTGGTGGGACCTGGCCCCGCAAGAGGCCTTCGACCTGCTCGCCAGCCTCTACAAGGTGCCGACGGCGGTCTACCGTGAGCGGCTGGGCCGCTTGAGCGAGGCGCTGGATCTGGGTCCGCTGCTTCGGGTGCCCGTGCGCGAGCTGTCGCTCGGCCAGCGGGTGCGGTGCGATCTGGCCGCCGGGCTGCTTCACGGGCCGAGTCTGCTGGTGCTCGACGAGCCCACCTTGGGCCTGGACGCCGACGTCAAAGGACGCGTGCGGTCGTTGGTTGATGATGCCGTGGGGACCGGCGTCGCCGTGCTGCTTGCCACCCATGACCCGGTCGACCTCGAGGCGCTCGCAGACCGGGCCGTGGTGCTGCGGGAAGGTCGTGTTGGCTGGGAGGGGTCGATCGCCGCGCTCCGTCAGCGCGCTGTCCAACAGGTGCGTCTGGAGGTGCGGCCGTCGACCCCGCTGGACCGGGCCGCGCGGGAGGCGCTTGCATCGAGGGTGGAAGGGGGTGTCGCTGTGGAGGCCGATGGCACGCTTCAGATCTCGCCAGGACCCGAGCTGAGTGTCCCTGAAGCGGTGCGGATCGTGCTGGCTCGGGTCGACGCCGTGACGCTGCGGGTGGTGGAGCCCACAATGGACGATGTCCTCGCCGCTGTGGTCCGGAGCGGATGAACGCGCGGCTCGCGATCGTGCGGGTGGGAGCGCTGCACGCCTTCGCGTGGCGGCTCGACGTGCTGCACGCCGTGGTGTCTGCCGCGGTGGTGGGGTGGGTCTCGGTGGCGCTGTGGACGAAGGTCGCAGCCGGGCAGGGTGCGGTGGGCACCCTGACGGGACCCCAGGTGCCCGTGTACGCCGCGCTGGCGTGGACCGTCTCCCGTGTGACGGCGACGCGACTCGACGCCAACCTTGGGCAGCGTGTGGCGAGCGGGCAGGTGGTGATGGACTTGCTCAAGCCCGTGGACCTGACGACTTGGCTGCTGCTTCGGGATGGTGGACGTGCGCTGGCCACTGCGGTGGTGGTGGGCGTGCCGCTGAGCTTCGGCGCCCTGCTGCTCGGGGTTCCGCTGGCACCTGCTTCGGCGGCCCACGGGCTGGCCGGCGCTGGTGCGCTCATGCTCGGTGTCCGGATGGCGGGCTTGGTGGCTGTGGCGGTGGGTCTCCTGGCGCGTCGCCTGCGACGTGCCGACGGGGTGGTCGGCCTCAAGGACCTCGGCGTGGCCGTGCTCTCAGGGGCGTTGGTGCCCCTGCCGCTCCTGCCCGAGGGGGTGGGCGCTGTGCTCGGGTTTCTTCCTTCCGCGTCGCTCGCCCACGTTCCGGTGATGCTGTGGCTCGGCGTGTGGTCCTGGGCATGGTCTGGCTGGGTCTTGCTGGTTCAGTGCGGGTGGCTTCTGGCCGCGGATGTCGCCGTCCACGCGCTGTGGCGGGCTGAGCGGCCTCTGCTCGTTCTGGAGGGTGGGTGAAGGGCCTCATCGTGCTGGCGAGGGCTGTGTTGGCCTCGCGCATCGCGTGGGGGTGGGACTGGCTGGCGGGAGTGCTGGCCGACGCAGTGGCGGCGGGGCTCGGACTGGTGGTGCTGGTCACGGTGTTCGCGCACGTGCCGGCGCTGGACGGCTGGCCGAGGGAGGTCGTGCTGGCGGGCTGGGGCTTCGGGGAGATCGGGCGTGGGCTCGCCTGGATGGTGGGCCGCGGGCTGCAGGTTGTGGGACCTCGGTACGTGGTGGAGGGTGAGCTCGACCGTGTGCTGCTCCGGCCGCTCTCTCCGGTCGGGCAGATCATGGTGGAGAACCTCCACCTGGGCGCGCTTCCCCAGGTCGCTTGGGGCGTGGTCGCGGTGGGGTGGGCGATGGGGCCGGCTACGTCCGGACGCTGGGTCGCGGCGGCGGCGTTGGGCTGCACCGGCGCGTTGCTGATCGTGGGTGTGTTGCTCGGACTGGCTGCGCTGGCGGTGCGCCATCCCCACCGATCCGGTGCGGCGTCCATGCTGTGGCAGACGGGATCGTGGGCCGCTTACCCGCCGTCCGTGCTTCCTGCGCCTCTCGCGCTGGCGTTCTTCTCCGTGGTGCCGTGGAGCTTGGTGGGTTTCGGTCCGGGTGCGTGGATGGTAGCCGAACATCCACCCACCTGGGTGGCCGCGCAGCCGCTCGCAGCGGTGACTTCGCTTGCCCTCGGCGCGTGGCTGTGGCGTCGCGCACTTGTTGGATACGGTTCCACAGGCTCGTGAAGGATTCGACGATGCTCCCGGGTGACGCTACCGGGGCCCCATTCCCTGAGAGTTGCCCATGCGCCCGATGGTACGTCCCCTGTTCTCCCTGCTCGTGATCGTGTCCCTGGCAGGGCTCTCGGGCTGCGAGTGCCAGCCCGCCGACCCCGCGCCTGGCGAGCCGCTGCCCGAGCCCCAGGCGGGCGAGCCCAAGGCTCAGCCGGCGCGTCCGGATGGTCTGTACGCGAGCCCTCACCGCATGGGTCCGCTGTCGGTGGAGTCGTTGCCCACGTTGGCGGCGATCCGCGACGCGCTGCCAGAGAAGTACGCGGTGCGTGAGGCGGGTGCCGGCGTGTTCGAGGGGGCTACCGTCGAGGTGATGCTCGGGGAGGAGGTGATCTTGGAGATCACGCCCAGCGCCGATGGCACCAAGATCGAGCGCGCCGTGGCGCGTGGCGGTCATGTGGTCTTCCCGTGGAACACCAAGGTGGGCATGCTGGCCCGCGATCAGAAGAACTGGGCGCGGATGACCTGCGTGGCCGCGCCTGCACCGTTCACGGGCCACGCGATGTGCAACGCGTTCGCCGAAGGGCGCATCGGCTACCTCCTCAAGGGCTGGGAGGGTGACCCCAACACGCTGCCCGAGCGCGACGTGATCGAGGGCCTGCCGATCGTTGGCATGATCTGGACGCCGGGTGCGACGGGCCCCGACCCGAAGCCGAAGAAGCCCAAGAGTGATGCGCCCCAGGTGATCCAGATGGTGCCTGTCGAGGAGTGATGCTCGGCTAAGCGCCGGTCACCGGCACGTCGCGTCGGCGGGCGCCGCCGCCGCGACGCGGGATGTCGATGCGGAGCACGCCTTCGTCGACCGCAGCGCGCACACCTTCTGCGTCGTAGTCCGGCGGCAGCAGAAACTCGCGACGGAACGGGCCGTGGGCGCGCTCGGCGCTGGAGAGCACGGCCCCCTCGACCAGAGGTGCCGATCGGCTGCCTTCCACGACGAGGTGGGCGCCATCGATGCGCACGTGCACCGACTCACGCCGCACGCCAGGCACGTCGACCCACACGACGTGGCCCGAGGGCGTCTCTGCGACGTCAGCATCGGGATCGAACGTGGACCCCTTGGGGATGCCAGGGAGCGCGGAGAGCAGCACGTCGCGCAGGATGGGATCGCGGGAGAGCGCGCGCTTGAGGTGGGCGAGCGCGATGTCGGACGGGCGTGCCATCAAGTTCTCCGAGGCAGGCAAGTATCCGCGATGGGCTCGGTGTGCGACGATCGACAGACGGTGCGCTAGGTACCCGGCGAGACCGCCTCGCCGTGAATCGTCCCACCCACTTCGCCCCTACCCTGGCGCGCCGCACGGTCGGCCGTGTGCTGCTGGCACCTCGCCGCGGGGTGGGGGCGGCCGATGTGCCGGTGATTGTGCTGCAGAGCACGGCGGATGGCCCGACCGTGGTGATCACCGCCAACCTGCATGGTGATGAGACCACCGGCCTCGGCGTCGTGCGAGGTCTCGATACGTGGCTGCGCACCACACCGTTCCGCGGGCGTGTGGTGTTGTACCCCTCATGCAATCCGCAGGGTCTTCGCGCGGCCACACGGGCGGTTCCGTCCGACGAAGGCGACCTCAACCGTGGCTTCCCGGGAGATGGGAGCGGCGGCCCCACCGCGCGCTTGGCCGATGCGCTCTGGCAGGACCTTGTGCGTCGCGCACCGGATGCTGTGCTCGATCTGCACGCCGACTCACCCGATGCGCTGCCCTACGTGATCGTCGATCGCCCCGTTCGGTGCGCACCGCTGGTGCGGGCGCGACTCTCAGAGCGTCTGTTGGAGCTGGCCGAGGCCACGGGCCTCACGGTGCTCAGGGAGTATCCCGACGACGCCTACCTCCAGTTCGCGCTGGACCGGTCCCTCGCCGGCGCCGTGGTCAACATCCTGGGCGTTCCGGCCATCACCTTCGAGGTCGGTCCGCGTCGCCAGCTCGATCCCCGCGCAGTGGACCATGCCATGCGCGGTGTGCTTGGGGCGCTCGGGCAGGTCGGGGTGCTCGATCACGTGGAGCCTCCTCACGCGACCAAGGTTGTAGGACGCTGGAGGCGTGCTCCCACACCGCGTGCGCGGGTCGGCGGTATCGTGGCCAGGGCGCGTGGGGTTGGAGACCGTGTGCGTGCGGGCGAGAGACTCGCCACGCTGCACGACTTGTACGGCGATCTCACGGAAGAGGTGCTGGCTGTGGAAGATGCGCTGGTGGTGAGCTGGGTGGAGACCCCGTGGGTGGCGGCTGGGGGCTTGCTCGGCACCCTTGGCGTTCTGGACGGGGGCCGCCTGTGAGCAAGCGTGCGGGGCGTCCGGTGGGCGGGATGCGTGCGGGTCGACCCCACCCGAGTTCATCGGCGCCTGCGTCGAAGGGCCCCGAGCCTGTAGGGTCCGATCGGCCTGGCGTGGTGAGGGTGGATGGCCACAGCACGCAGTGGCTGCAGCGGGGATTTGCGTGGGTGTACCCGGCTGAGGTGAAGGGGCGTCGTCCCCGAACGGGCGAGGAGGTCGAGATCGTCGGGGTGTCCGGCGAGGTGCTGGGTCGAGGAGTGGGGGATGAGGGCTGGATCGCGGTGCGTCGCTTTCGGGCCGACGCAGGTGAGCTGGACGCCGAGTTTTGGACCGCCCAGGTCGATCGCGCGGTTCGACTCAGAGAGCGGTTGTTCAGCAGTGGCTCCACCACCGCGATGCGCCTGATCCACGGCGAGAACGACGACCTGCCCGGGATCCGTGTCGATCGATGGGATCGCTGGCTGGTGATCGTGCTCGACAGTCCTTCGTTGGAGAGGCTGGTCGAGCCGCTGGTGGAGGCCTTGGTGGCCCGGGTGCCCACCGACGGCGTGTACCTCGCGTGGCGGCTCGACAGCCGGGACACGCGTGCCGTGCAGCTCGAAGGTCGCTGGGTGTGGGGTGAGCCGACGACGGGAGACGTGGAGGTCTTGGAGCGCGGACTGAAGCTGATGGTGCGTCCCGGTGAGGGCCCCGATGTGGGCGCCTACCCCGACATGAGAGACGTGCGCGCTTGGCTTGAGCCCCACTGGCGAGGCACCCGCGTGCTCAACCTGTTTGCGTACACCGGGGCGTTCTCGGTCGCGGCGGCGGTCCACGGCGCCTCGCAGGTGGTGAGCGTCGACCTGTCGCGCGGGATCATGGACCGCCTGGAGCTCAACCTGGTGAGGAACGGTGTGGACTCTGCCACCACCGAGCAACTCGTGGAGGACGCATTCAAGGCGCTCGATCGCCTCCGGAGGCAGGGGCGTAGCTTTGATCGCGTGATCGTCGACCCGCCCAGCTTCTCGCGCGGTCCCGAGGGCACGTGGTCCGCGGAGCAGGCCCTGGATCGCCTCGTGGCTGCTGCGGCGCGGGTGGTCGCCGCGGACGGCTGGTTGGTGGTCGCGAGCAACCATGGTCAGACGGCGCCTCGGGCCTTCCGTGGCGCGCTCATCGACGGACTTCGTCGTGCGGGTCGCTCGGCGCGAGAGCTCGCCTTCTTTGGGGCAGCAGCCGACCATCCCGCGGCGCTCCACTTCCCGGAGGGCCACTACTTGAAGGTGGCGGTCCTGATGTTGGATGCACCACCCAGCGCCTAGGTCGGAGGTGGGCAGGGGTGATGCACAGCGGGTAGGCTCACCCTGGGAGGATGAATGCGCGCCGCTTGCTTCGCACTGCTGCTGTCAGCGTGCTTGCCGTCCTTCCCCGATGTGGAGTCCGCGTGCGTCGTAGATCCGCCGGACGCGGGGCTCGGCCCGATCGGCACCGAGGCGCTGCGCCGGATCAACTGCCACCGTCGTTACCTCGGGCTGTGGGAGGTCGATGTAGGTCCCGCCGTGCAGCAGGCGGCACAGGCCCACCTCGACTACCTCGCCCAACACGCGGATTTGGTCGTGGACGAGGTGATCGTGCTCCCTAAGCGGCGCAACCTGCTGCTGGAAGATCCCGAAGACGAGGGCTTCACTGGCGGCGACGACTATGCGCGCATGGTGGCGTCTGGTGCCGTGCCCGACGACAGTGGCGTAGCGCTCGCCGGCTCCTGGGGTTGGCCGATGATCGACACGAGCGTAGGCGGCGATGCGTGGATCGATCAGCCCTACGCGCGTGACCTTTGGCTGCAGCCCGGCATCGTGGGCGTCGGCATCGCCGAGGGCATGGTGGACGGGGTGCGCATGGCGTACGCGAACGTGTTCGCTACCCTCCCGTCGGGCATTCAGACCCTGCGACCGATCGTGTACCCCCGCGACGGACAGAGCGGCGTGTCGCCCGTGTACGTGGACCCTGACGCACCCCCAGGTGACCCGCTCGCTTCGGCGCTACGCGGATTTCCGATCACGTTGACGGTCAGCACCTGGGAGCTGACCACGGACGACTTCAATCCGTTCGGCATTCAGGTGGATGTGCCGACCCTCCGCCCCGTGGGAGGCGCAGCGGTGGCTGTGGAGGTGCTGGTGCCCGAGCCCGCGTCCATCATGCCGATGCGCACCACGGTGGTGGTGCTGCCCAAGGGTCCTCTCGCGCCGAACACCACGTACGAGTTGGAGGTCAGCCTCGGTACGCGGGTGATCGACTACGACGTGGTGTCGACGTTCACCACGGGGCCGATGCCCGAGTAGTCACCCGCCGACGTCGACCGCTTCGAACCAGTCGTCACCGAATCGATCTTGGGCCGCTTCCCAGCGCTCGCCGAGGGACTCCACCAGGATGTCGTCGAGGTCGAGCTCTTCGGCCACGTCGTCGCCGATGCGCACGGCTTCGGCCGGTGCGTCCTGCCGCGCATTCTCGAGGTCCTCTTCGGTCCCGCCGCCCACCAGTCCGCCGGTGTAGAGCAGCGCGTCGATGTAGTCGGAGGTGTTGGCGGCCACGACCTGGGCGTCTCCGCCTTCGCTGACCTCGACGATCGGCCACTGCGCCTCGGGCAGGCCCTCGACGGCCCAAAGCAACTCGAACACCTTCGAGTCGCCGTCCTGCCGCGTCCACAGCAGGTACGCCCGTGGAGGTCGCTCGGCGCACGGCAAGCTTCCCCAGACCTCGGCCCCCGCGGCCTGATCGAGCTTGAAGACCAACACGCGCTGCCAAGCCTCCACGAGGCCGGACTCGTCGACCTCGGCGGCAAGTTGAATGGCGTGTCCTAGATCCTGCAGCTGCCTGCGAGCGGCCAAGTTGTCCTCCGGGGGCGTCTTGCAGGTCGTTCTGACGGAATGTGAGGGCAAGGTCAAGTCTCAAGTTCACACAGCGTGGATCGGTCGTGCGACCATCGTGCGGTGTGGGGCCGCTCTTTCGGACTTACCAGCCCTCGAGATCGAGCCCTGCATAGAACGCGCGATCGGCCTCGATGGGCACCACGTCTTCGGGGCGCAGGGCCAGCACAGGCATCGACGCCAGCTTGGGCAGCACGTTGCCGCCGTGCGCGATGCAGAGCACGGTGTGCCAGGGCTCACCGGGGAGCTGCCCCACCTTGGCCTCGAAGTTCTTGAGGAACTGCCGCTCCTCGGTGTGGGGGTCGGGCTTGAACCCCGAGGACGCCCAGTAGGTGCGCCAGTAGGCCATCGAGCCGGCCGTGACGTGCTTCGGGCCGACCTTCGCGGTCTGGTGGAGGCGCCCGGTGGCCAGATCCCAGAACGTGAGCTCGGACTTCCCGACGACCTCGACGTCCTCGCTCTGGAGGGCTTCGACCGATCGGCGGATGCGATCTGCGGGCTGCCAGTCGTCATCATCGAAGTGCACCAGCACCTCACCCGTGGACGCCTCGGCTAGCGTGTTGCGCTTGGCGCCCAGCGGCACCCGGACCTCGGAGCGCAGGTAGGTGGTGCGCGGACGCCCGGCGAACACGTCGGCGACGCTGTCGCGGCCGTCGTCGAAGACGACAAGCTCCACCAACTCGGCGGGGTAGTCCTGCCGATCGATGAGCTGGAGGAGCATCGGAAGCCACGGACGTCGGTCCTTGGTGGGCACCAGCACCGAGACGCGGGGGAGGGAGGTCATGGCCGCCTCATAGCCCGTGCGGGTCGCTCCCGGCGGCGCTACGACGCGCGCGGAGGTTCGGGTGGTGGATGTGCTGGCGCTGCCGGAGTCCGAGCTTGCGGCGCTGCTGGCGTCGTGGGGCGAGAAGCCCTTCCGAGCCAAGCAGATTCGAGGATGGCTCTACGAACGCCATGCCGCCTCGTTCGCCGACATGTCGGATCTCCCGGCATCGCTGCGCGACCGTCTGATGGCGGAAGCCTGCCTCGGCACGCTGGAGGTCGACACCGAGGTGATCTCGAAGGACGGTACCGTGAAGCGGCTGTACCGCCTGCACGATGGCCAGCTGGTGGAGTCGGTGCTGATGCCCTACCAGACCCTCCGCCGCACGGCGTGCATCAGCAGCCAGGCCGGGTGTGCGATGGGCTGCGTGTTCTGTGCCACGGGTCAGATGGGCTTCGCACGCCACCTCACGTCGAGCGAGATCTTCGAGCAGGCTTGGCGCTACGCGAACGAGCTGCAGGCGCGCGGCGAGCGGCTGTCGAACGTCGTGCTGATGGGCATGGGGGAGCCGTTCCACAACTACGACGCGGTGGTGGAGGCTGTCCGTCGGATCATGTCCGATCTGGGCATTGGTGCTCGCCACATCACGATCAGCACGGTGGGGCTGGTGCCGCAGATCCGCCGCTTCGCTGCCGAGGGGCTGCAGGTCACGCTGGCGGTGAGCTTGCACGAGGCGACCGATGAAGCCCGCAGCGCGCTCATGCCGATCAACCAACGCTGGCCGCTGGCGGAGCTGGTGAGCGCGTGCCGAGACTACGTGCAGACCAGCGGTCGACGGATCACGTTCGAGTGGGCGCTGATCGCCGGAAAGAACGACGATGGGGCGACGGCCGAGCGGTTGGGGAGCCTGCTGCGCGGCCTCGACTGCCACGTGAACCTCATCCCGCTCAACCCCACCGGCGGGTACGGCGGACGCCCAACGGACGCCGCGCAGGTGGCTCGGTTCGTGGAGGTGCTCGACGCCTACGGGGTGCCGGCCACGGTACGCGTGCGGCGGGGCATCGACATCGATGCGGGGTGCGGGCAGCTCAAGAGCTCGGTGCTGAAGAAGCGCCCGGACGGTCCCGAGGCCTGAGCGGGCGACGATTATCCGCCGCCCCTTGGCCTCTCGGACGCAGGTGCTTACTGGACGG
>CAYNFK010000032.1:0-42247 GCA_964396405.1 uncultured Enterobacteriaceae bacterium | reverse complement strand
CCGTCTCTTCGGTCTCGTCCGTCTCTTCGGTCTCGTCCGTCTCTTCGGTCTCGTCGGTGTCGTCCGTCTCGGACACGTCGGTGTCGTCGGTGTCGTCGGTCTCGTCGACGACGGGGGTGTTGCAGGCCAGGGCACCGAGAGCCAGGGTCAGGGTCAGGGTCGCGAAACGCATCATGTCCTCCTCCGGGTCCCTCGACCCGCAAGCACAGGATAGCTTGGAGAGACCCCAGGACGCCCATGCCTCAGGTCGCAACCTTCCAAGACTACGCGTGCCCCTGGTGCTACCTCGGCCGCGCACGGCTCAAGCGAGCGCTGGAAGGCACCGACGCGGTGGTGAAGGTGCTGCACTTCCCGCTCGCCGCCGACACGCCCCCCGAGGGCCGCGACATGCGCGCTTACCTGCACGCCCGCGGCTACGACGTCGACGCCGCCGTGGCCCGCCTGCGTCACCTGCTCGCGGCCGAGGGCCTGCCTTACCGAGATGCCACCCAGGAGTTCCGTGGCTGGAACACCCGGCGCGCGCAGGAGTTGGCGGTGTGGGCCGTGGCGCAGCCGGGTGGTGAGGCCATCCACGACGCCCTGTTCCACGCTTACCATGTGGAGGGTCGCAACCTCTCAGACGACGACGTGCTCGTGGCGATCGCCGCGAGCATTGGTCTCGATCCGGATGCGGCCGAGTCTGCGCTGCTCTCGGGGGCGTTCACCTCCGAGGTCGACCGCCACTGGGCGCTCGGCGCGAAGCTCGGCGTGAAGTCGGTGCCCACCTTCGTGGTGGGCGGCCGCGGCCTGGTGGGCGCTCAGCCGGCCGAGAGCCTGCGCGAGCTTGTCCTGGGTGCGGCCTGAGCGCAGCTACTTGGTGACGATGCCCTCGTACTCGAGCACGCCGTCGCTGTTGTAGAAGCGAATCGTGGCGGTGGTGCCGTCGAGCTCGAACCAGATGAAGCCCTCCTGGTCGTAGCTCTCGAACACCGTGGGGTTGTTGTCGCGACCCACGAAGCCCGAGGTCTTCGCGCCGGCGCCCGACACCAGCATGTCGGTCCCGCAACGGGTGGAGGGACTCAGCCACTGACGGTTGTGGTCGTGGCCCGAGAGGTAGAAGTCCACGCGACCGCAGAGGTCATCGTCGAAGAACTTCTTGATCGCCGTGCCCTTCACGAGCCCGGTGGGATCGTACCAAGCGCCCTCGTAGTTGCCCGCGTTGCCGTGCTCGCCGTTGGAGCGCCAGGGGTGGTGCCCGAACGCGAAGCGCCAGGTCTTGGCGGCGTAGGCCGTGGCCTTGGAGCGCACGAAGCGCTTCTGGAGCCCGCCATCGGTGCCCAGCATGAGCTGGTTCGTGTCGAGGGCGAAGAATGCGGCGTTGCCGGCCTCGAAGGCGTAGTGATGCGCGGGCATCGTCCACTTCGAGGAGCGCGCCGTGTACTCGATCTGGTAGTCGGTGCGCCAGAACTCAACCGGGATCTCGCCGAAGTCGTGGTTGCCGAGCACCACGTAGAACGGGAAGTCGAGGTTGCCATAAGGGAGCTCGAACTTGTCGACGAACTGCGCGTCATCCACCGAGTAGACGCCACCATCGTAGAAGTTGTCGCCGAGGTAGACCGCGAAGTCGCAGCCGATGTCGTCGCAGACCTCCTCGATCGCATCCGCCACCTTGAACTGGTCGGCGTTGCCCTCGCCAGCATCCCCCAGCGCGATGAACCGCACGGGCCCCGTGGTGTTGACCGGGGGGTCGATCACCACGTCGGTGTCGGAGTCGGAGTCGGAGTCGGAGTCGGGGTCCGTCTCGGTGACGTCGGTCTCGACCGTGTCGGTCTCAGCCGCTTCCGAGTCGTCGGACTCGACGTCGGTGTCGGACTCGTCGGTGGACAGGTCCTTGTCGGCCACCGTGACGTCGGGGTCGCACGCCGCGAACAGGATCAGGGACAGGTACTTCTTCATGGGCGCGATTCTAGCTGAGGCATCGCCCCTCCCGCACCGTGCATCCGTCACACGTCTGTCACAACGCGGTGCGCACCGACCACAGCTCGGGGAAGAAGCTGTGGTCCACCATCTTCATGAGGAACGACACGCCGGAGCTTCCCCCGGTGCCGGGCTTGAAGCCGATCACGCGCTGCACCACCTTCACGTGCCTGTAGCGCCAGAGGCTGAAGTTCTCTTCGATGTCCACGAGCTTCTCGGCCAGGTTGTAGACCCCCCACCAGCCCTCGGGGTCGGTGTAGACTTGGCGGAAGGCCTCCACCACCCCCGCATGCGGCGTGTGGGGCAGGCTCACGTCGCGGGAGAGCACCTCCTCGGGCACCGGCAGACCGCGCCGCGCCATCCACCGCAGCGCCACGTCGTAGAGGCTGGGAGCGTGTAGCAGAGTCTGCAGCTCGGCCTGCGCGGCATCATCGTGCCCGTGGTAGCCGACCATCTTGGCGTCCTTGTTGCCAAGCAAGAACTCCACCGAGCGGTACTGCACCGACTGAAACCCGCTCGACGACCCCAGCACCGACCGGAACTGGGTGTACTCGCTGGGGGTGAGCGTCTCGAGCACGTTCCACTGATCGAAGAGCTGACGCTGGATGTTCTTCACCCGGGCCAGCACCTTCAGCGCCATCGAGCCGTCGTCGGCCTCCAGCGCAGCGATGGCGGCCCGAAGCTCGTGCACCAGCAGCTTGAACCACAGCTCCGTGGTCTGGTGCACCACGATGAACAGCAGCTCGTCGTGGTGGGGCGGGTTCGAGCGCGTGACCTGACAGTCGAGCAGGCGGTCGAGCTGGAGGTAGGTCGTGTAGGTCATGGTGCCCGCCAGGTCGGTGGGCATCCCGTCGTCCAGAGCGCGCGCCATCAGGGGTCTCGTCCGCCCGCTCCTCGAAGACGCTCACAGACCGGGGCGTCGTCGGGGCAGGATCTCGGTGATGCCGAGGTACAGCGCAAGCGCACCGAACGCCAGCCACGCTTCAATCGCGTAGAGGCGGCGGGCAAACATCAGCTCGGGATCGATGGCTGTGGCCTTCAGGAACATCGGCCCCAGGGTGCCCTGCGGCTGCAGCACCACGAACACCTGAAAGCCCGCGTACAGCGACTGCGCGCCGAGGTTGCCGATGATCGCCACGTGCGCGGCCTTGAGCCACCACGGCAGCCGGCGCGCCCACGGGTGCTCGGTGAGCACCTGGACGCCTTCTTCGAACACGGTGTTGTCGGTGGTGCTCAGGCTCATGGCGTCGTCCTCGTCTCCAGCCTGTCGGATCCAAGCGCTCCCGTCTGTAAGGGATCCCTACAAACGGTCGCGTTGCTGCCGCCGACGACGCCAGAGCAGGGCGCCGAGCACGCCCCACACGGCCGAAGGTGCCGAATGCGACGTGGAGCAGGTGCAGCCGGTCTTCTCGGAGGCCGGGATGGGATCGATGGCCGCCGCGTTCAGGCCCTCGCGGGTCCACGACAGCCACTCCGTGCCATCGGAAGCGTAGACGGCGTAGTAGAGATCGGGGCCTTCGGCTCCGGCATCCAGGAAGCTCACCGCTTCTTCCAGCACGACGTCGTCGGCGGTCCACACCACCTCGCCGTCGTTGGCGTCGGCGGGCCAGTCGCCCTGCTTCCGCACCACCCGCACCGTGCGCACGGGCGCATGGCGAGGGTGCGACCACGAGAGCGTCACGCCTTTGCGGGACTTCTTCGCGACGAAGTCGGAGATGCCCAGGCGGTTGTTGGCCGTGGCGGGTGCGTAGACGCAGACGTCGTCGATCGTCCAGCCGCCCGCTTCGAACCCTCCGTCGGTGTTGAGGCGCCACGCGATGCGCACCTCACCGTCGTCGCCCAGACCCTGAAGATCGACCACATGGGGAGCCCAGCCGTCGTCGACATGGTGCTCACCGCCCTCCACGTTGTCGCTGGCGTGGTTGCGCCACACCTCTTCGTCGTCCGCCAGGATGCGGGCCTGATCGAACACGCCGTCTTCGACGTTGAGCCAGCGCATGTAGCGCAGCACGACGCCCTCGTAGTGGGCAGTGTCGTAGACCGGCGACCGCAGTTCGTTCTCCTTCTGGGGCTGGTACGCGCCGTCCCAGCCCTCTTCGCCGAGGTCGTTGCCCCAGACGTTGGTGCCGGAGAAAGCTGTGGGCGGATCACCCTCGACGCCGCGGGGCTCACCCCACTGCCAGTCGTCGGCGCCCTCCTGCTCGGTGCCTGCGATCAGGCTGTGGCGGAAGCCGCCGTCGCCGTTCTCGAAGCGCTGGCAGCTCACCTCGATGACGTCGCCCACGAAGAAGGTGTGGGGCCGAATGGCGCCACCGGGCGGGTCTTGCACCACACCGCCTGTGGAGGTCTCGATCTCCAGGTAGTACTCGACCACATCACCCCACGAGAGGTCGGCCTTGGAGATGGTGGCGCGCACGTCGATCGCATCGACCTCGATGGCCTCTTCGAACCACGCCTCGCCCGACCGACGCCAGTGCAGCGTGCCCGCCGTGGGGCGCACGTCGATGCAGCTGGGCGCAGGATTGGGCACCACGCCCGAGAGCACCACGTCTTCCCCTTGGCTGGTGAACTCGGGGTTCGGGATCTGCGGCTCAGTGCCGTAGCCGGCCGCCGGACCCAGTCCGTGCAGGCCGAAGCCCTCCACCAGCTCGCACAGGTGGGGCGTGCCGTTGGCGAGGTCGGCGTCGTCGTCATCGGCGAACATCGCTTCGTCAAACGACGTGAGCACGGTGGGGCCGCCCTTGAGGGTGCCCGCGAAGATCGCCAGCGCCACCTCGGTGGCGGCAGGCTCGCCGATGCTCACCCGCAGCGCCTCGCGCGTGTCCCACATGGCGCCCGAGTAGATCGTGCCGTTGCTGTGCACCATCGTCGCATCTTCGCTGTAGGTGCGGTCGTAGTTCGTGTTGTTGTCGGCCGTGCGGAGCGGTCGGCTCCCCCGCTCGAAGAAGAAAGGCGCGATGCGCGGATCGTCGTTGTAGAAGGCCGACAGCAGGTCGGCGGCACCCTCACCGAGGCTGCCATCCAGGTTGCCCGACACGATGCTGCTGGCGTGGAAGCCATGGCCCCACTCGTGGAACACCACGTCGGCGAGGCGGCCGGTGTTGCGGCAGCCATCCCCCGCGAGCAGGAAGTTGATCGAGCCGTCGTACCAGGCGTTGCAGCTGCCCTCGTTGTTGACGTTCACGCGCACGTCGGTGTCGACCCAGCCCACCTCGGGCGCGAAGCTGCGCGCAAAGTCCTGGATGGCCTGCACCCACACGAAGGCTGTGGGCGCTGCGAGACGATCGCCGAAGTCCACGGCGCGCAGCAGCTGGTCGCCGCCCACCACAGCGGGGTTCACCACGCCTTCTCGGTCCCGCATGCGGGCGCGGGGCCCTCGCAGCTCGACGAGCGGCACGGACGACTCTGAGAGCGGCGCGACCACAAAGGCGCCGTCGGCGTCGGTGACCACCTCCTGCCCATCCACCACGACCGTCGCGTTGCGGAGCGGAGAGGTGGCGAGGCTGCCATCTCCGAGTCGCACGTCGTGTTCCACCTCGAGCCGACCTTCAACGAAGCGAACTTCGTTGTACCAGCCGATCAGATCGCCCGATCCTGCGTCCACGAAGGCCACCCACTGGCCCACGGGCTGCAAGGTGCGGGTGCGCACCTCCCACACACGGCGCAGCACCGCACGACCCGACCGCACCTCGGGCAGCCACACCACGCGCGCGTCCACCGGTTGATGGTCAGCCCACGGTGCCGGACCCGCCGACGTGAACGCCGTGAGCGCCTCCTGCGGGCGCACCGACACCACGCCTTCCCGCTCGGCCTCGGGGTAGGTCTCGGCGCCGAACATGACGAGGCGGCCCTCCCTCACGCGGAAGGTGAGGCCACCACGCCACACGGGCAGGCCCTCGAACAGCGTGTCCACGTCGACGTACCAGGCGTTCGTGGAGGCCACGAAGACGGCCGACCGCACCTTGGGCGTGGCCTCGCCAAGGCCGACCAGCTCGGGGTGGGCGTGCACGAAGTCGAGCACAGCGCGCTCCACCTGCGCCCGCGATCCCACCGTACCCAAGGGGATGCCCGGACCCCAGGCCCGCTGCGGCGTGCCGGTGACCTGATCGAACCGAGCCTCCCAGCGCGCGCCCTCGCTCGCCACGAAGTCGGTCCAGCCGGCCTGAGCCGACCAGTAGCGCTGAGTGGCGCGGTCGAACTGGTGGGTGCGCGTGGGCTCCGCGCCCTGGTGCACGCCTTCCACAGGGGCCACGGCCAGCGCGATCCCGGGCACGAGGCCGATCCCCACTCCCAACCACCAACGGCGCATCTGCTGGCCTCCGCGACCTCGCACTCTAGCAGGTGCAGGTTCCCGACCGCCGATCGCGGGAGGATTGTGACGAGAGTTCCACGGCGACGGTGGGATCAGCCGTCGAGCAGCGCGGCCGCTTCCCGTCCCACCAGCGCCCCCAGCGCCACGCCCATGCCGCCCATCCGCACCGCTGCCACCACCCGAGGCCGCAGGCGCGCCACGATCGGAGCCCTCTCGGTGCCAAAGGCCATCCGGCCGGCCCAGCGGTGGGCGATGGCCACCTGTCGACCCGGCAACACCACCTCGTGGAGCACGGCTTCGAGGTGCCGCTGCACAGCGTCCGTCACCGCGATCTCGGTGGTGGACTCCTCCGCGCGAAAGCGGTTGCGGGCACCGCCCAGCAGCACGCGATCCCCCACGCTGCGGAAGTAGACGTAGCCCTCGTCGGCGTGGAACACGCCTCGAAACGGGAGACCGGGCACAGGCTCGGTCACCAGCACCTGCCCACGCCCGGGAACCACGTCGAGCGGACCGAGCAGCTCATGCGCCAAGGCGTTGGTCGCGACAATCACCGCGCCCGCGTCCAGGGTTACCTCGTCGAGGTGCAAGCGCACGCCGTCGGGTCGATCCTCGAGCGCCCGCACCCGTGCACCCGTCCACACGGCGATGTCGGCGGCTCGGGCCTTCCGCAGCAGGCCGTCCACAGCACCGGCGGGGTTGAGCGCGCCCTCCTGGGGGAGCGCCACGAGGTGACGGGTGCCACCGAAGCCGAAGCCCGTCAGCCGCGCGTCGTCGCGCACGAGCACGGGACCCCCAAACAGCGGTCGCAGCGCAGCATCCAGCGCCTCGAGCGAGCCCAGCGCGGCATCGTCGGCGAGCAGCTCCCAGCCACCGGTGGCCTCATACGAGAGGGCGGCGTCGCCCACGTCTTCGCGGAGCAGGGCGAGCCCCCGCCGACGGCGGTCGACAAGGGCGAGGGTGTTGTCGAGGCCGTGCGCTGCGACGTCGGCCGCCAGCTCGGTGAGGCTGCCAAAGCAGGCAAACCCTGCGCTCCTCGTGCTGGCACCGGTGGGCAGCAGTCCGGCTTCGAGCACCAGCACCTTCGCGTGGGGCTGCCGGCGCCGAACCTCCAGCGCGGCGGACAGCCCCACCAGTCCCGCGCCCACCACCACCACGTCGTGCACCAAGAAGATCGGGGGCTCCCACCACGATCGCATCGCCCCTCCCGTCGCTCGCACAGCGGCCGCCCTTGCGCTAGCCTGCCCGAAGCCCCTGGACCCCATGGCGACCTCCTCCCGCGTCTACTCCGAGAACCGACCCCTGCGGGTGTGGTCCCATGTTCGCACGCTGCTTCTCTGCGGTGGCGGACTCGCCGTCCTGAACGGACTGTCCACCGATCCGGCTTGGGTCGAGGCCCACTTCATCAACGGCTTCGGCACCACCGTGGCCGCCACCACCACGTGGCTCACCCACCGCCTCCCGTTCGCGCTGGCGGAGGTGCTGGTGGTGCTGCTGGTGCTCTACCTGCTGCTGCGGGTGCTGGAGGGCTTCTCCGATGTGGCCTCGGGGCGTCGTCAAATCCACAACGCCCTGCTCGGCGGTTCGCTCCACGCCTTGAGCCTCGCCCTGTTCTTCGGCCTGTGGTTCCAGCTCGCGTGGGGACTGTCCTACCGGCGCCCTCCCGCAGCGGAGCGCTACGACCTGGGTGACGTGGACGCGGCGGGCTCTCTGGGGGTGGCCGAACTTCGCGAGCTCGTGGCCGAAGCCACCCGACGCACGAACGAAGCCTACCGCGAGCTGCACGGCAGCAACGACGCCGGCGTGGTCACCGAGCCCCGCAAGGGCCTCGACGTCGACGCTGCGCTGGAGGTGGCCTGGACCCGGTGGGCCGAGCAGACGGGCCTCTCCGAGGCGCTGGCAGCCCCCCGCGGCCCCTCCAAGCGACCCTACCTCACGTGGGTGCTCTCGTACCTCGGCATCTCTGGCGTCTACTCGCCGTTCACGGGCGAGGCGTTGGTCAACGGGGCGTCCCCGGCGTGGTCGCAGGTCCACACGGCGGGCCACGAGAAGGCCCACCAGCGGATGATCGCCTCGGAAGACGAAGCCAGCTTCGTGTCGTTCGTGGTGTGCCAGGGGTCCACCGAGCCGCTGCTGCGCTACGCCGGCTGGCAGTTCGCGCGTCGCACGCTGCAGGCCGCGCTGTTCCGCATCGACCCCGATGCCCGCTCGTTCGTCGATGGCAAGCTCGGCCCCGGGCCCCAGATGGACATGCTGGCCGTCACCAGCTTCTGGGACGCTTACGAGGGCCCCGCTCAGGCTGCGCAGGAGGTGGTCAACGACTCCTACTTGAAGTCGCAGGGGGTGCACGATGGCGTGCAGTCCTACGGTCGTGCAGCCACCCTGGTGGCCGCCTGGATGAAGCTGCCGAAGCGCGCACGAGGTCCCGATCCGGTGAAGGCGGGCAAGGCCGAGGCCGACGAGCCGCCGGCACCTTCCGTCAACGACGAAGCCACAGCGCCAGCGGCAGACTGACCGAGAGCACGGCAGCCAACCACGCCAGCGCTGCGCCCACCCACGGACCCTGCCACGGGAAGGTCCACGCGCTCACGAGCGCGAACACCCCCACGCTGCAGCTGCCCAGCACGATGGACCCCACGGCGCCCACCGGCACGTCCTCTCCCTGCGACACCCACAGGCTCACCATCGTGGTGAGGAAGATGGCGGGGAACACCGCCGCGAGCCCTGCCAGCACCGGCACGCCCAACGCACCCAGCGCCACGGCCCCGCCCACGGCGAGCGCCGCCAGCAGGCCCCGCAGCCCCAGCGTCGTCGGGGAAACCCGACGGGCAGCTCCGGACGCTGCCGGCGCGACCGCCACGAGCAGCGCTCCAGCCAGCCCCAGGAGCCCCAGCGCCGCCAGGCCCGAAAGGAGGGGCTGGGCCTGCAGCGCCGGCGTGGAGAGGCCCAGCAGTCCGATCCACGCGGCCACCCCCCACACGGCCAGCGAGCCCACCACCATCACGGTGAGCCGCGAGCGCGACGACCACGTCACCGGCAGTTGGGCGGGCAGGTAGCGCCAGGTCGCCAGGAACAGTGCGTCCGCCAGCAGCCCCACGGGGATGGTGCCCATTGCCAGATCGAAGGGGGGGCCGGCAGCCGCCGCCCACAGGCCCAGGCTCGCGGGCACGATCGTGGTCGGCATCGCACCCACCACGCCACCCAGCCGACCGCCCAGCCTCTCGATCGCCACCGTAGCGGCCACCGCCACCACTGCGCCCAACAACGCCGACGCCAGCACGACCACGCTGCCCCCCGAACACCGTGGCTACCACGCTCCCTCCGGGCTACCCCGAAGGGTCCGGAGGCTCCATGGACAACCCCACCCCCCATGCTGGAAAGGGACGCGACCGCGCCCTGGCCATCGCGGGTGTCGCAGGCCTCGTGCTGGGGGCCGGCCCCCTCGCTGCCGTGCCCTTCGGTCTCGCGATGCGCAACATGGAGCGCCGCTACCGCGCTCAGCACGGGTTCGACGGCACCTTCGAGGAGCGCCTGGCGCGCTCGGTGCGCTTCTACGAGACCACCCACACGAACGGCGTGAACCGTGCGCTGCACATGGCGGGCAACCCGGTGATCGTGGCGAGCACACTGGGCCTCGCGATGTCTTCGCCCTTCCGGCCGCTCACCTGGCCGATCTACGCCCCGTCGCTGGTTGGCTTCGTCGGCGGATGGGCGGCCAACCTCGTCGGCCACTTCGGATTCGAGAAGAATCGGCCGGCGTTCGAAGAAGATCCACTCTCGTTTCTCGCTGGCCCTGTCTGGGAGATCGGGCTGATCGCCCGCCGGATGCGCACTTCGGGAAAGCCGAAGGAAAGTGCCGGAGAGTCCGCAGCGGTCTAAGCTCCCGGCAGTTTGTGCCGAAAGGCACGCTCGAGGAGCATGGGTGCCGCCGACCGAGACGCCGAACGCAACCACGGCTTGGCTAAGGCGTCTCGCGACGGGTCGTCGCGAGGGCGATGCCCCGCCGCGCGCGCGGGATGACCACCGGCTGAAGACCCAGCGCATGCTCGCCGTGTTCACGTTCGTGGCGTTCGGTCTGCTGCTTGCGGGCAGTGTGGCGTCAGCCGAAGGCCCGCTCACCTCCATCGTGCAGCGGATGCTGGGCGCTGGCATGCTCGTCGCGGCGGCGGCGATGGCGCTCCAGCAGGTCCGTGCTCCCGTGCACGTCACCGGCATGCTCGTCACCGGGCTGCCCTTTCTGTATGGCCTTGGCGGGTCGCTGGTGAGCGGAGGCCTCACGAGCCCCACGATCTACTGGCTGCCGATGACCCCCCTGGTGGCCTACGTCACGGTCGACGCACGGGCCGCGCTGGGCTGGCTCACCGCCTCCCTCACCGCTGTGTTCGCGCTCTGGGCACTGGGAGCGCCCGGTCCCGCGCGCGCCAGTTTCACCCTGCTCCCCGACGCCCAGCTGGAGGGCCTCGGCCACGCCCTGGGACTCACCTTCCTGGTGTTCTCGGTGAGCCGCCACTGGTACGCCGCGCAACAAGACGCCCTCACCGAGCTGCGTGACGCCGGCGATCGCGCCCGTGCTGCCGACGCTGCTAAGTCCCAGCTCGTGGCCATCGTGAGCCACGAGCTCCGCACCCCGATGAACGGCGTGCTCGGCATGCTCGATCTGCTGCGCGACACCACCCTGGCTGAGAATCAGCTCCGGCTCGCCGACACAGCCCGCGGCGCGGCCCGGAGCCTGCTCGACATCCTCGATGACCTCCTCGACCGCACCCGTCTCGACATCGGTCGCCTCGGCCTCGACGAGGTCAGCTTCCGCCCCATGGACGTGCTCCGCAGCGTCCAGCACCTGGTCGACCTCGGAGGCTTCGATCGGGTGGTGCCCGTCCACTTCGAGCTCGACGAGAGCCTCGACTGCGGCACGCTCGGCGATCCCCGCCGCCTGCGCCAGATCATCACCAACCTGGTGGGCAACGCGCTGAAGTTCACGGAGGAGGGCGAGGTGCTCGTCCGTGGCCACGTGGAGCCAATCGGCGACCGGCTGCGTCTGCACCTGGAGGTCAGCGACACCGGCATCGGCATCCCGATGGAGCAGCTCCCGATGGTGTTCGAGCCGTTCACCCAAGCCGATGGCAGCGTCACCCGGCGCTACGGCGGCACGGGCCTCGGGCTGTCGATCACCCGCGACCTCGTGGAGGCCATGGGCGGCTCGATCGAGGTCACCAGCGCCGTGGGGGAGGGGTCCACCTTTGCCGTGCAGCTCCCGTTCCTGGTCGCGAGCGACGCGCCCTCGGACGAAGCCACCGAGCCGGTGTCGCTCAAGACCTCGTTCGCCAACCTGCGCGTGATGGTGGCCGAAGACAACGCCGTGAACCAGCTGGTGATCCGCGGCTACCTCCAGCGCCACGGGATCGTCGCGCACGTCGTGGAAGATGGCGAGGCCGCCGTGTTCGCAGCCATGGAGCGCCCCTTCGATCTCATCCTGATGGACTGCGAGATGCCCGTGATGGATGGGTTCAACGCGGCGCGTGCCCTGCGCGCTCAGGGCTACCAGGGCGGCATTGTGGCGCTCACGGCCCACGCGAGCGCCAAGGTAAAGCGCGACTGCGTGGAGGCCGGCATGGACGCGTTCTTGTCGAAGCCCATCAGCGCCGGTGCTCTCCTCAAGGTGCTGCTGCGCTTTCAGGGCACGCTCGCGTACGCCCAGCCCGCGTCGATGAACCTCCCAGCTTAGGGGGCTTCGGCCGGCGCAGGAACGGCGCTAGGCCCGGGGGCGGCGTCATCGTCAGGCAGATCTACGGTGACCTCATCGGGCTTCGGACCGAGCTCGCCCGCCTCCGCGCGGTCCAGCCATGTGCGCTCACAGAAGCGGATCTGGTCGACCGACATCGGCGTGGACCGTGGCTCGATCTCTAGGCGGCCGATCGCGTCGATGTTGGGCGCGAAGCAGTCGAGGTAGCCAGGCGGCGGCTGGCGGGCGTGCGCCATGCGACGGAAACGACCCGGAGGCACCGGCGTGCGCGCGATCACGAGGTCGTTCAGGCCCAACCGATCGAGCACCGCAACCGTGGGTAGACGCCAGCCTGCCACACCCACCGACGACAGGGTCACGATGGGGAAGGCCTTGTCGCCCTGCGCTTCCTCAGCCCACACGGTGACCGGAAAGCGCTCCATCACCACGTCGCGGTCGTCGAAGCCCAGCCGCTTGTGCTCGGCGAACCACTTGTGGGTCTGCCAGGGCGACGCGATGCTGTGGGCGACCAGGTTGTTCTCCAGGCGATCGTGCAGCGAGAGGTAGGCCGACACCGGCCACGGCGCGCGAGGGGCCAGGGGCCGGCGGAGCTGCTTGATCTCGTCGTAGCCCGTGACGTGCAGCATCTGCGCCCAGTCGACCCACGCCACCGCTCCGCTCAGCGGCACGATCGTGTGGGACAGCACGAACGCCCGACCCGGTGCAAACTCGGCCACGTCCAGGGCTCGCACCAGCGCCCACCACAGCAGCGGTGGCAGGTGCGAGAGCACGCGGAACTCGAAGTGATCGCCCCCGATGCGCAGCACGTAGTACGAGACGTGCGCCACGAGCGCGACCACGACCACGCGCGCAGCGAGCCCTTCGGCCCGCAGCCACCGGGTGGGCCGCGCCGCCATGACCAGCACCGGCACCCAGAGCCACCAGGCGTTGTCGAGCACGAACAGGCCCAGGTAGTCCAGACCCGCCGTGGGCCACCAGCCCACGTCCTTCGCGTACCAGGTGTTGGGCAGCCAGTAGCCGTAGGTCCACCGACGCCACAGCACGTGCGCCACGACGAGTCCCACAGGGAGCGCGCCCAGGAGGTCATCGCGACCCATGCGTCCGCGGCGTCCTGCAGCCACCACCAGGAACCCGAACGCCAAGAACAGGAGGCCATCGGGCCGGCACAGCGTGAGCAGGGTGCCTACGCCCATCAGCGAGAAGCTCCACCCCGGACCGCGTCGCGGAGCCGCTCCCACCGCCACCCATGCCAGCAGCAACATGTTGAACAGCGGCGCTTCGAGCCCGCTGCTGGTCCACGTGAGGAAGGTGCGGTTGGTGAGCGTGCCCAGCATGACGATGGCGAGCCATGCGGGCCGCCACGGCATGAACGACGGGGACCACGGTGCCCGCCAGACCATCCACCCCACGATGCCGATCGACCCGAAGCCCGCGATCAGGCCCAGCCTCGTGGCCGCCAGATCGGGCGGGATGCCGAGGAAGGTCCAGATGCCATCGAGCAGCGCCACCCAGAGGAAGCTCGTGTAGCCTTCGACCGGCAAGAAGGGCGGCGGGTTCCAGGTGTAGCCCCACCCGAGCTGACGGTTGGAGATGTAACGAAACGCGATGTAAGCATCGTCGCACTGGAACCACATCAGCCGCCAGCCGGCCACGAGCAGCATGGCCGACGCCGCCATCACCAGCATCCCGGCCAGCGTGCTTCGGTCGTTCGCGGAGCTCATCGCAGCCCCAGCATCGCGCCCGCCACGAACAGCACCACGGCCACCAACCTGGCGAACACCAGCGGAGAGACCTGCAGCGCCAGACGGGCGCCGACCCAGGCTCCTCCCACTGCGGCGGGCAGCACCAGCAGCGCGTGCATGAACACCTCCGGTGCCACCAGCCCCGTCCCCATGTAGCCCGCCACGAGGCCCACCGACGTGGGCGCGAACACCGCGAGCATCGTGGCGCGCGCCGCCCGTGGGTCGAGCCAGCGCAGGGTCCAGGTGGCGATGGCGGGACCGGGCATGCCCACCGTCCCCGAGAGTATGCCCCCGACTACACCTGCCCCGAGCGCCTCGGCGTAGGCCACCGCCGGGAGCGGTCCAGGCCGGGTCACACCCTCGGCCCGAAAGGTACGCCACCACCACCACAGCGCGACCGACACCACCGCGAGGCCAATGGCCCGGCGCATCGCCTCCTCAGGGAGCTGGCCGTGCAGCCAGGTGCCGAAGACCTGAACGGGCAGCATCGTGAGCAGCAGCGCGCCAGCGGCCTTCCACGGCACCTCTGTGCGCGCCGTGACCGCGAGCCCGCCGCCCACGATCATGTCGACCGCCGTGGAGAGCACGATGGCGTCGGCCGGCGGCACCACCACCGACAAGATCGGGATGGCCACGAGCGAGGACCCGAAGCCCGTGAGGCCCTTCACGATGTAGCCACAGCCCACGGCGAGGGCCGCCACCAGCAGCATCGTCATCATACGTGCCCCTCACGCTGGTAGCGCGCGATCCAGTCGGCGCTGACCGCATCGGCCTGGCGCTCGAGGTCCGGAGCCGGCAAGGCCACGGTGGAGGCGTCCGCGACGCTCAGGTGATGGAGCACCCCGCGCACGGTGCCATCGAGATCCTGCACGAGGTCCTCGTACGCCACACGGTGGGGCAGGATGCCGCGGGTGGCGAAGTAGGCCTCCCAGCCAGCTTCGGCCTCCTCCACAGCCCGCAAGCAGCGCGTGATGAGCCGACGGTCGTACACGCCGACACCCCGACCCGACTGCCACGAAGCCCACCGACCGCTCGTGAGCGCGCGACACCACGACACGGCCTGCGCGAGGTGGTCGCGCCGCGTGATCCACACCCAGCGGCTGGCACCGAGCAGATCTGCTGGGTCCCGGCCCACGTCGAAGAACCATCGACGGGCGTGGTGGTGGTGCAGCTTGAGGCCGAACCAGCCGCCCGAGCTGCGGCGTGCGCGGATCGTCTCGAGGTAGGCGCGCAGGCGAGCATCGGACCACGGCGTGCGACCCGCCAGCGGCACGAGCGGGCCCCACAGCGCGCGGTGGCTCAGGCGCCGCAAGGCTGTGCTGCCCAGCCGCACCTCCCAGTCCCGCACCTGCATCGGGTTGAGGTACTCCTTCGGGTCACCCGCCCGCCCCGACGCCGTCAGCTGGCGGCCCAGCAGCGTGCTCCCCGAACGTGGCACCGACGCGATCACGTAGGTGCGACCCGTCGACCGAACCACGCCCCCACGAGCCCCCGAAGGGTCGCCGAGATCGTATTCGGGGCCGTTTCGGGGGTCGATCCACATGGCGGCCCCGCTATCGCGCCGTCCGCACGGGGCACGACATCATCGAGCCCAGCGTGTCCACGGCTCCTCGGCGAGGCGTTGGTTGAGGTAGCGGAGGTCGTCGGACACCTCCTCGCCCAGCCAAGGCGGGCGCGCGAAGTCCTCGTCTTCCGCATCGAGCTCGATCTCGGCGACCACCAGCCCGGCGTTGAGCCCCTCGAACACGTCGATCTCCCAGGTGTGGCCTTGCACATCGACCTCGTAGCGCACCTTGGTCACCCGGTGATCGCCGCACAGTTCCAGCAGCGCCTGCACATCCGCCAGCTCGAGCGGCAGCTCCACTTCCACCCGCCGCAGGCCGCTTGCAGGTCCTTTTACCGTGAGGAAGCCGCCGTCACCGTCCTGGCGAACCCGCACGGCCACGTTGCCCGAACGCGCCAGGTAGCCCTGCTCCAACCGGCGACCCGAAGCGCCCACCCAGGGCTCGCCGACCACCCGAAACTTCCTCTCGATCTCGAAGCCCATGCCTGCCTCCCCGCGCTGGCCACGACCTAGCCGACACCACCTACACCCGCCGGCCCTCCTGCCGGCCGCGACGGCGTTAGTCCTTCGCATCCCTTGGAGTTTCCATGCTCACGATCGCCCTGCTCCTCGCTGCCTGCGGAAGCTCCGCCCCCGAAGCCCCCGCGGTGAACGCGGTGGTCGAAGCCCCGGCGCCCGTGGCGGATGCGCACGCCGACCACGGTGCAGCGCCCATCGGGGCGTTCGAGCCGCTGTCGGGCACCGATCAGCGCGTGTTCTTCGTGTCGCCGGCCGACGGCGCGTCCGTGGCCTCACCCGTGCACCTCGTGTTCGGCGCCGAAGGCATCGAGATTCGTGCCGCGGGCGACCTCGCGCCCAACACCGGCCACCACCACGTGATCGTGGATGGGGGTCCCACCGAGCTGGGCCTCTCCGTGCCCAAGGACGACCGCAACATCCACTACGGTCAGGGTCAGACCGAAGCCGACCTGCCGCTCTCGCCCGGCCCCCACACGCTCACGCTGCAGCTCGCCGACGGCGCGCACCGGTCCTACGGTGCAAGCGCTTCCGCCACGATCAACATTGTCGTCGAGAACCCACCCGTCGCTGAGTGAGCGCACGAGGCGCGCGAAGGTCGATCCCCAGACCCAGCCAACTGCCAAGCTCACCGGGGAGAACCCACCTCCGCGCGCGAAGGTGTGATGGGATGCTTTCGGCGAACTTCCTCGTGGATTGAGCCGGATGCAAGCTGCCGTGACGGATCCGCATGGCCAAGGTGGCCTGCTGGGCCCCGACGTGCGAGATTGCGCCGTCCGTTCGGAGGATGGCATGACGACCCGCACCGTGGCTCGCACCCTGGCAGCCCTGGCCCTCAGCACGCTCAGCTTGCCCGCGCTGGCCTCCTCGGCCAATGCCGAGGTCTGCGTGCTCACCGTCACCCAGGCCCGCACGCCGCCGCGTAAGCCCGAGCTGATCGTCACCCTGCTCGACTGCGGCAAGCGCCCCACCGAGCAGCAGAAGATCGCCGTGGCGCTGGTGAACAACGCCATGAACGGTGCCGACGCCCTCGAGGTGGCCGCCCGCTTCGGCTACGAGATCGAGTCGGGCAACGTCCGCGAGAGCTACACCGGGCACGACACCATCGGTGTGTTCGTGCTCGTCAAGGCCGAAGGCGAGAGCGCCGCTCCTGCCGTCGAAGAAGAAGAAGGACTGGAAGACGTGGAAGCCGCACCCGCCGCTGAGCCGGCCGCCGAGGCTGCCCCGGCTCCCGCGCCGTAGTCCTGGTGTGCGTTCACGGCCTGCGCCTGGGCCGTGAAGCGCGGCTCGTGCTGTGCTCGCCGCTGTTACCGCTCCGCGCCCTCGTCGCCCGTGGGACGCACGAGGTTCGCCTGGACGTGCTGCACCACGCCCGCGAGCTGGTCGAGGTGTTCGCGGTCGAGGCCGCCGAAGATGCCGTCCAGCAGGGCGTTGGAGACCTCGGCCAGGTCGAGAAAGCGCTGCCGTGCGTACGCCGTGGTGCGCAGCAGCATCGAGCGGCCATCGGCGGGATCCGGCGTGCGCTCCACCCAGCCCTCGTCCTCCATCTTGCGGAGGAACCGGCTCACGGTGACCTCGCTGACCGCCAGCTCCCGCGCGAGCTCGCGGGCGTTGATCGGGCGGCGGGCATTGAACAGCACGATGAGCGCGTTGGCCTGGCTGGGCGTGATGGTCTGGAAGCCACGATCGTTGAGCAGCTCACCCGCCCGCTTGAGGATGAGCTGGTTCACCCGTGAGAACGCCAGCATCAGCTCCGTCTGTCGACGGCGCAGCGCGATCTGGTCGGGCTCCAGGTGGGGACGCTCGAACTCGGACAACCCGCACTCCACGGGAAGGGGCGGCAAAAGTGCCCCCCCTCTTGCGCCGGCCAAGCCTTGGGCGCAAAGCGGTGCAACCGGTTGCGCGCTAACCCAAGCTCCGAGGTTCTCATGCTCGCTTGGTTCTGGACCGCGGACCCCGTCTGGCAGGCCCTCGCTGTCGAGGTGCTGGCTGCGGTCGTGATCGTGGGCGTGCTGCCGCTCATCTCCGCCCCTTACGGCCGCCACGAGCGACCAGGCTGGGGACCTACGGTGTCGAACGTCTGGGGCTGGGTGTTGATGGAAGCCCCGGCCTCACTGGGCTTCGCGTACTGGTACGCCCGAGGCCCGAACGCCGGTGAGGTGGTGCCCCTGCTGCTGTTCACCACATGGCAGGTCCACTACGCTTACCGCGCCTTCATCTACCCCTTCCGGCTCACCAGCCCGAACAAGCGCATGCCCCTGCTCGTGGCGCTGCTGGGCACGGCGTTCAACACGCTCAACGCCTACGTGAACGCCACCTGGGTCGCCGGCGTTGGGAGCTACGCGATGACCTGGCTGGTGGACCCTCGCTTCGTGCTCGGCACCGTGCTGTTCTTCGGCGCGCTCGCCACCAACCGCTGGGCGGACCGCGTGCTCGTGGCCCTGCGCTCGGACGGCGGCACCGGCTACCGCATCCCCCACGGCGGCCTCTACCGCTACGTCTCCTGCCCCAACTACCTCGCCGAGATCGTGCAGTGGTGCGGCTGGGCGCTGGCCACGTGGTCCCCGGCAGGTCTTGCGTTCGCGCTCTACACCGCGGCCAACCTCGCACCCCGCGCGGTCACCCACCACCGCTGGTACCGCTCCACTTTTCCCGACTACCCGCCCGAGCGCAGAGCCCTGCTGCCGTGGGTCCTCTGACGGAGTTCCCGTGCGCCTGGTCCTCGTGTTCATGGCAGCCTGCACCGCCTCCGTCGATGCCCTCGTGGACGACGGGGTGGACACCCACCTCGTGTGGGAGGAACTGCCGATGGGCGGAGATGAAGCCGACCCCGTCACCGACCGCCTGTGCGCCGAGTCCGCCGACCCCACCACCGTCACCGAGACCACCCAGCTCGACTGCCGTGTGGAGGGCGGGCACCACGCTCCGGCCAGCGCCGCCGTGCCCGACACCCTCACCGTGATGACCTGGAACCTCGAGCGGGGCCTCCGCTACGACGAGCAGGTGGCGGGCCTCCTCGACGGCACGCTGCCCCGCCCCGACATCCTGCTGCTCTCCGAGGTCGACCGTGGCTGCCCCCGCACCGGCCGTCGCCACATCGCGCGCGAGCTCGCCACAGCGCTCGGCATGGACTGGGTGTACGGCGTGGAGTTTGTGGAGCTGCCGGGCAGCACCTCGCCCGAGGCGCTGGCGACCCAGTGCGAGCATGGCAACGCTGTGCTCGCCGCCTTCCCGCTGGGCAACGCCACCCACAGCTTCCACCGGAGCAACGACAGCTGGTACGCGCCCCCTGCCGACTGGGGCACGGCCGACGAGCCGCGGCTGGGCGGTCGGTCCCTGGTCGGTGCAGACGCGCAGATCGGCACCCGACGCGTTCGTCTGCTCGCGCTCCACTTTGAGTCCCGCGTGCAGGTGATCGACATCCAGGTCGACCAAGCGGTCGAGACCGCCGAGCTGGCTGCGGCGTCACCCTACGCCGTGCTCGTGGGCGGCGACACGAACAGCCCTGGCTACACCTTCGACGTCGAGGACGGGGACGCCGCGCGGGGGGATGCCGACGATCGCACCGTGGCCGCCTTGCTCGCCGCTGACCTCGTGGATGCGCACGCACCGCTCACCTACCCCACGCGCGCCACCCGTAAGGGCCTGGTGCTCGACCTCCTGCTCGGACGCGGCGTCACGTTCACGGCCCCTGGCGTGTGCGACCCAGCCGTGTGCGAGGCCCTCTCCGACCATCAGGCCGTGTGGGCCACCACCGCGCTGAACCCGTAGGCGGTTCAGCCTCGGTTACGCGCCACCATCCAGAACGTGGCGGTGCCCGCCATCCAAGCGATGGCGTAGAACACCACCGAGAGCACCGGCACGCCCCAGCTGTAGGTGCCCGGCGCGAACAACGCCGCCGTGCCGCACGCCGCCGCACCCACCGAGAGGATCGAGGCCACGAGGCGGTTCTGGCGTCGGTCGGCCACCGCCTCGGACTCCGCGTCGAACACTGAGCGCACATCCAGCCGCACCCGCTGCGCGTCGAGGTCGTCCAGGAACTGGGAAACCGACACCGGCAGCCGCTGCACCACCGAGCTCAGCGTGAGCAGGTGGTAGAGCGCGTCGGACTGGAGGCGGTCGAGGTCGAGGCGCTCCTTGAGCATCGCTTCCACGTGCGGCGTAGCAGCGGCGATCGGGTCGATGTTGGGCGCGATGGCCTTAGCGAGGCCTTCTACGGTGACCAGCGCCTTGAAGAACATCGTGTAGGCCGGCGGCATCCGCGCGCCGTGCTTGGCGGCGCGTCGGGCGAGGTCGACCACGTAGGGCCCAAGCTGCATCTCCCGGATGGACCCGCCCGACCAGTGGGTCTCCATGACCTCGATGGTGTCGCGCTCGACGGCCCGGTAGTCCACCCGCCGCGTCTTCACCGCGATCTCGTAGTAGAGCCGCGCGATGGTGCGGTAGTCGCCGCGCTGCAGCGCGTAGATGATGAAGATGATGTGGTTGCGCATCTGCGGCGTGAGCCGACCCATCATCCCAAAGTCGAGCAGGCCCACACGACCATCGGGCAGCACCAGCACGTTGCCCGGGTGGGCATCGGCGTGGAAGAACCCGTGGGTGAACAGCATGTCGTAGACCACGCCGATCGCATGCTCGGCGACCACCTCCATGTTGTGGCCCGCGGCCGCACCATCCGTGATCTTCACCCCGCGCAGGCGTTCCATGCACAGCACGCGCTGAGTGGACAGCTCGGGCACCACGGCGGGGATCACCACCCGCGGGTCGTTCGGGAAGCACGCGGCGCAGCGCGCCTGGTTCTTCGCTTCGGTCTCGAAGTTGAGCTCCGAGAGGATCGACCGCTCGAACTCATCGAGCATGCCGTCGAGGTCGGCGGCCTCCAGCTCGGGGAACTCGATCGTGGCACGCTGAGCGAGGAAGTGCAGGATCGTCAGGTCCGAGCGGATCACCGCCTCCAGACCCGGCCGCTGCACCTTGAGCACCACCTCCCGACCGTCCGCAAGCAGGGCGCCATGCACCTGGGCGATCGAGGCCGTGGCGATCGGCGCGTCCTCAAAGCTGACGAACCGCTCCCGCCAACCCAGGCCCAGCTCACGCTCGAGCTGCTGACGCACCACCTCAAAGGGCATGGGGCCGGCGTCGTCTTGCAGCGCGGCGAACGCGCGCACGTACTCCTCGGGCATCAGGTCGGGGCGGGTGGAGAGCACCTGGCCCAGCTTCACGAAGGTGGGCCCCAGCTCCCGCAGGGCCTGGACCGCCCGGGCCGGCGTGGAGTCGAAGGGGGTGCGATCGAAGCGCTGGAGGCCCGGCACATCGAGCTCAGCGACCAGAACCCCCAGGCCGTGGCGACCCAGCACCTGTGCGACCGTGCGCAGACGCTGCAGGTCGCGCACCCGACGGGGCACCTGTTCGACGGTTCGCACGATGGGACGGACGATCTGCATGCATCGTGCTCTTCGCACGGCGGCCCACCCCAGGCCAACCGCTGGGGACCGCTACGGCGCGGGCTCGTCCCACCACAGCCGGGGGCGCACCGTGAGCGGGGTGCCGTTCACCGTCACCGTGATCTGCGTGCTGCCGACTTGCTCCGGAGCCCGAACGGCCAGCTCCCATTGACCGTCGGCGAGGCGCACCAGGCTGCCCAGTGATGCGGGCACGCCCAGCTGGCTCGCCGACACGGTGGCGGCCATGTCGATCGAGCCGTCGGACGCGCGAGGGAAGATGTTGAGCCGCAGGGAGCTGCGCCCGTTCGCCGGCAGCCTGCGTGCGGCGACTGAGACGGTGATCGTCTCGGGTTCCACCCACGTGTGGAGCGTGCCGGCCTGCACGTTCGGGATCACCTGAGTCCAGCCGGCGGGCCACGTGATGCGCACCTCCTGCGCCACGCCCTCGTCGCTCGTGGCAAAGAACTCGGTGAGACCCGTCCATCCCTCGCCGTTGGCGCGGCTGCCCACCCTGGCCCGCTGCACGGGGAGTCCGTCGGCCACCACCTCGATGAGCGCGCCCACTGCCTGGGGTGTGCTGGTGGTCCCCTGGAGCTGCACCGAGAAGCCCTTCCCCAGCGAGATGTCGTTGCGGTAGACGCGCGGGAGGCTCCCAAAGCCACCTACGATCAGGTCGGCGTCTCCATCATGGTCGGGGTCGCCGACGGAGAGGCCGTGCCAGCCGCCTTCGACGTTCAGGTTCACGCGGGATCGCACGTCGACGAACCCTCCCTGGCCGTCGTTCCACCACAGCCCGGTGGTGAACGTCTCGCCCTCCGCGAGCCCATACGACGACGCGTCGTCACCCTCGGGCATCAGCACATCGTTGCGGCCGTCACGATCGAGGTCGACGATGGCGACCGCCCACGGGTACCGTGGCTTGCCGTTGCCCGCGATGCCGACGTCGATCTTGCCGACGTAGCCGACGTCGGAAAAGGTCCCATCGGGTGCACCGTGGAACAGGGCCTGCCGAGAGACCCCGACGCTGACGACGAGATCAAGATCGGCGTCACCGTCGAGGTCCCCCAAGGCCGCCCCCATCGGCGCCATCAGGGAGAGCGGAGCATGGGCCGACTCGGGCAACAACCTCCACCACACGCCGGCAGGGAGCGCGTCGACCGCTTCGAAGCGAGGCAGGCCATCGAAGAGGCGGGCGGCCGTTCGGTAGAAGCCCGGATGAGGCGTGAGCGCGTTTGAGCAAGCGTGGCTGTCGGTGACCATCACCAGGTGCGGGTCACCTGACGCCGTCCACACGGGCAGGACCGTCTCCGTACCCGCGGCACCCGCATCGGCGTCCGCCAGATCCCGCCGCACCTCCCACGTCCGATGGCCCGTGCGGTGGAGCAGCAAGAGCGGCTCGGTGCATCCGGCACCACCCGCCAGGTCGAGCCAGCCGTCTTGGTCGAAGTCGAGCACGTTGAGCGACTTGCCCGGGAGGCCCAGCGAGCCCACCGCTGCCGACCAGGGGGCCCAGCCCTCGTCCGTGCCCCAACGCACCAGCTCGCGGTCCGACGGACCCACCGCGTCCACGCGGCCGTCCCCGTCGAGGTCCAACAGCAAACCGCGGCTGGGCTCGCCCCGACCAACCAGGCCCTCCACCAGGTGATGGGCTGGCTCCAGCCCCGATGGCCCCCACCGGTACGCGCCCAACCAGCGGACCTCACTCCGTTCGACACCCGTGTGGGGACCGACGACCACCTCTTCGAAGCCGTCCCCGTCGAGGTCGACGAACTGCGACCAGGTGGCGTCCGGTGCCCTCATCGTCGCGCGGTCGCCCCCGAACACGGGCCACGCGTCGGCGCCCAAGATGGGCCCCGTGATGTCGACGAAGCCCGATCCCCACGATGCGGGTGGCAGCGGTGCGTCGGTCGTCTCGGTGTCGTCCGTCCCGTCCGTCTCGTCCGTCTCGTCCGTCTCGTCCGTCTCGTCTGTGGCGACGGACTCGGTGTCGTCCGTCTCCACCACGTCCGAGGCGTCGTCGGACTCGGTGTCGTCAGCGAGGTCGTCGACCGGTGCGCTCACGCACGCCGCCGCGATCCCTCCCCAAAACCAGCCTCGACGCATCCCTTCTCCGCTGGGCCATCCTACCGCAGATCAGGAGGCTCAGTGCCCACGTCTTGTCTGCGCGACATCGGTACGCGCAGCTCGACCCGCAGCCCTCGGTGATCGGAGCCGAACCCTTCCACAACGGTCGCGGTGCCCAAGCTCACCGCATCCCCGACCAGGACGTGGTCAATCGGAAGCCCGAGCGGGCCGAGCACGCTGGGCCACGACGCGAGGTAGCCCGCACCGCGACGGACGCTGCGTAGGTCGGTGCCGATGACCTCGGCATACGACGGCATCCACGGCGTGAGGTTGAGGTCCCCCGCCACCACCACCGGGTTGGGCGCGCCATCCACCAGCTCGCGCAGCGGCACGAGCTGCGCCGCCTGCACTTCAGCAGCGAGCGATCCCACCGGAGGGGCCAGGTGCACCACCACCAAGCTGAACGGCGCAGGACCCTCCACCTCCAGCCGCACCATCGGGATGTCGGCCACCGCGAGGCGCACCGCCGGACTGAGCGGCCACGCCGATGCCACGAGCAGACCGAATCGGTCGCTCCGCAGCTCGGACCAGCTGTGGGGCCACGCGGCGAGAGGCTCGTCGAGCGCCGACGCCCACACGTCGTCGACCTCGACCAGCACCACCACGTCGACCTCGGCCGCCGCGAGGAGCGCCGCCACCGCCTGCACCTGTCCCGATCCCTGCTGGAGGTTCATCAACAGCACGCGCACGGGCTGGGTGTCGACCGTCGACGGCGAGCCGGCGGCCATCACCGTGCCTCCCACAGCCGCCGCCCCGAGCGCGGTGGCCAACAACGCCACGGTGCCCCAAGCCCGCCGCGCCGCAGGGCGCTGAGCACGAAGGGCCAGCACGAGCGCCACGATCGCACCCAGCGCAGCCTCATGAGGGAGCCAAGCCAGAATGGGCTCGATGGGCCACGGCAGCACAACCGCCAACGTCACCACGGCCACCACCACCGCCGCTTGCGCCGCTCCAGCACCAGCACCACGTCATCCCACGGCCACACCTCGTCCTGCACGCCGCTCACATCGGCGGGCACATACAGGAGAGGCTCGGCGAGCAGGTCGGCCTCCACAACATCGCCCACCAGCACGAGGCCGCCCCAGGTCCGCTCCATCGGACGCTCGGACAGGGTCGACCATCGGTCCGTGTCGAGCTGCGCCTCCACGAACAGCGTGTGGTCGGCGAGCCAGGCACCGCCACCCAGCTCGGCTCCTTTGCGATGGAACCACGGCGTGAACCCGGAGCCCTGCAACCGTCGCTCGTTCTCGTCCTGGAGCCAGTCGTCCACCTCCAGATCGTCGAAGCCCGAGCGCCACTCCAGGTGGTGCTGCAGCTCGTGGCGGATGGTCTCCTCGAGCTCGTCTTCCCAGTCGAAGTCGGGTGTGTCGGCGGCGATGTGCACGAACGAGCCGTAGAACAGCGTGATGCGCGAGGTCACGTCGGCGCCGGGCAGCGACATCACGGCGTCATCGGGCTCGCAGTAGCCGTAGACCCAGCCGTCTTCGAACTCGGGCTTCCTGTAGGTGCCGGGCTCGACGATGAACGCCGAGATGCCCACCCGAAAGCGCGTCGGGATCGCCTCCCAGATCTCGAGCGCGCGGTGCTCGAAAGTGGCCAGATCCATGCCGGCACGCCGGGGCGTCATCCGCCCTTGGGGCGCGTGAGCACCAGCGGCACCGACTCGATCACCTCGTAGCGCCGGGCCACGCCGGGCACGTTGTTCTCGTTCAGCTCGCGGCAGGCGCAGGTGTGGAAAGCATCGGCTTGGTCGGCGCTCCCGGTCTGCATCCACGTGTAGGTGAGCTTGCTGTGCAGCAGGCCGCTGGGGTCGTCGAACACCCAGGACTCGTCGGCACCACCGCCCTCCCGGGGGCGCTTCCACAAGAAGCCGTAAGCGAGCTCGCCGTAGCGGACACGCGTGGTGCCGGACGCCCAGGTGCCCGCGAAGTCCGCGGTGGGGGCCTCGGGGGGCGCCGACCACGTGCACGCACCGAGCGCTTCGGCCGACGGACAGGCACCATCGGCCACCGCCACGACCCGCCGTTCCACCACGAGCAGTTCGCGCGCGTCCAGACGCTGGTGGCTGTCGGTCGCGAACGCGGCCGCGTCGACCGGGGGAAGGTCGCGGGTGGGCTTGAGCTCGAGCTTCTTGTCCTGGAGGCTGGCGGGCTCCTTCTTCGACGTCGCCAGCGCCCAGTGCTCCACGCAGGCCGCGCCCGCTTCGCCGGTCTCGGGCTGGATCCACACGCGGCCCACGGCGCGCTCGGCCACGGCCGCATCCCACACCTCGAACACCGCAGGCCAAGGATCGGCCGGTGCCAGCGGCATCGCCAGCATCGACAGGCACATCACCGTCGGAGTCATCTCGGGCACCTCAGCGTCATCAACCGCTCAACCCCCCTCTATCTTCCTGCCACCGTGCGACCCGAAGCCGCGGCGTCGATGTGCTGCGCCAGCGCGAGGTCGAGCTCGGTGAGACCCCCCGCGTCGTGGGTGGTGAGCGTGATGTCCACCCGACCGTAGACGTTGCGCCAGTCGGGGTGGTGATCGAGTGACTCGGCAGCCCGGGCCACTTGCTCCATGAACGCCCACGCCTCTCGGAACGTAGCGAAGCGCAGCGTGCGCGAGATCGACGCACCGTCCGCCGCCAGCTTCCACTCCGGCAGGATCGCGCTCCAGTCAAGGTTCACGGGCCACCAGCTCCAGCAGGGTCTCACCAAAGCGTGCCAGCCGCTGCGGACCCATGCCCGGCAGCGCCAGCAGCGCGTCCGACGTGCGAGGCCGCATCGCGACGATCGCCGCCAGCGTCGCGTCGGGGAACACCTGGTAAGGCTTCCAGCGCCGACGACGTGCCTCGGCCTGTCGCCAGGTGGCGAGGGTCGCCGCAAGGCCCGTTCGACGATCACGGCGTGGACGCGCCGGCCCCGCTCCTGCGGCCGCACGCACCGCTTTCCCCGGCAGCCACACGGTGGGGTACTTCTTGCCCTTCCGCACGAGCCGACCGTCGTCGAGCATCGTGTCGAGCATGCGCAGCAGCGCCGACTCCGGCACCCCCTGGAGCGCCCCGTGGTGCGGGTTGCTGCCGAGCCCGCGACGCAGCACCGGCTTGGCTTTGCTGCCCCGCAGGCCTTGCGCCACCAGCGCGCGCCCGGCCGGCCGCTTCATCGCCTCCACGAACGCAAGCACCGCCGACTCCTGGCTCGCGTCGAGCTGCACCTCATCTTCGGCCGCCACCCGCGCCAGCGCCGCACGCTTTCGCTCCGTCGACACAGCCCGCGCCGCAGCGACCTCCACCACCACGCCGTCGACGTGGGCGCAGGCATCGCAGGTGCCGCAGCGCTCGCCCTCACGTCCGGTGAACCACGCCACGAGCTGCTGGGTGCGACAGGCGGTGGAGAAGGCGTAGGCCTGGAGGCCCTCCCAGCCGGCTTCGGCCCCGGGTGGCGGGTGATTTCCGCGAAGGCGTGCCTGCGTGCGGGCATCGGCGTGCGCGTAGAGCAGAACACAGGCAGCATCATCACCGTCGCGACCAGCCCGCCCCGACTCCTGAGCGTAGGCCTCCAAGGAACCGGGCGCCGATAGGTGGAGCACCAGGCGCACATCGGGCAGGTCGATGCCCATGCCGAACGCGTTCGTGGCCACCATCACGGTGCGCTTGGACGCCGTGAACCGGGTCTGCGCCGCCACCCGGGCCGAGGCCGTGCGGCCCGCGTGGTAGTGGTCCACGGAGAAGCCCAGCGCCTTGAGCCGGGCAGCCGCCGACACGACCTGCTTACGCGTGGCGGCGTAGACGATCGCGCGCCCGCCGCCTTTCCGACCCACCCCCACCCGGTCGAGCCAAGCCGCAGCACGCTCCACGCGGACCTTGTCGCCCTGCAGGTGCTCCACCGCGTAGCGCAGGTTGGGGCGCGCCACCTGACCCTGCACCACCAGGGGCTCATGCAGGCCCAAGCTGCGGCCGATCTCCGCCAGCACCCGCGGTGTGGCCGTGGCGGTGACCGCCAGCACGGGCACCCCCCACTCCGCCTTGAGCGTGCCGAGCTTGAGGTAGTCGGGGCGGAAGTCGTGACCCCACTGGCTGATGCAGTGGGCCTCGTCGATCGCCACAGCCGCCAGCCCGAGTCGACCCAGCCGCG
The DNA here is from genome assembly GCA_964396405.1 of uncultured Enterobacteriaceae bacterium. Classification (GTDB taxonomy): domain Bacteria; phylum Myxococcota_A; class UBA796; order UBA796; genus JACKEO01. The sequence goes on along the minus strand of CAYNFK010000032.1, from coordinate 14,731 downwards.
CGCGCGCCTCAGGCCGCGCGAGCCGCTCGGGGCTGACGTAGATCAGCGCCGCGTCCCGAAGCCCCGCCGCGGACTCCTTCGCCGTCTCGGCGTCCTGCGAGCGGTGCAGCGCCACAGCCGCCACACCCCGCGCACGCAGCGCCGCCACCTGGTCGTCCATCAGCGCCACGAGCGGAGACACCACCAGCGTAGGGCCCTCCCCGCGCCGCGCCCTCACGATCGCCGGCACCTGGTAGCACAAGGACTTCCCACCACCGGTGGGCAGCAGCACCACGGCGTCTCGCCCAGCGAGGAAGGCCGCAACGGCGTCGTCTTGCCCCGGGCGAAAGGCCGCGTGACCGAACACCGATGCGAGCACCGTCCGCGCGTCGTCCACCGGAGCCTCCCCCTCCCCGATCCCCCGGCAGGGCCCATGGTGCAAGCCGGTCGCGCTGGCGCCGGCTAGGCAAGGGGCGGGAGGTGCCGTGCGCACGCGGTTGGTGGAACGAATCCTGCTGGTGGTGCTGGCCGTGGCCGCGCTGGGTCTCGCGTGGACAGCATCCACGCAGCGGCGTCGCCTCGATGACCTCGCCGCCCGCGTGGCCGACACCGAGATGCGCCTGCGCATGGTGGGTGAAGCCGCGAAGCTGCGCGCCGCCCACGTGCCTGCCCCCGACCTGTTCCAGCCCAACGCGAAGGCCCAGGCCCCGCGCCCCGGAGCGGCTGAGGGCGGGTCGAAGCGTCCGGGCCCCGGTGCCGCTGCCCGCGGTCGCACGCCGCCCGTGCCCGGTGCCAACGTGCTCGACCACCTCTACGAAGCCGCCGACGAGCTGGCCGTGTCCGAGCAGTGGGATGATGCCACCTACGACGGCGTGGCCCAGGTCTTCGACGACACCACCAGCACGATGCTCGACCTCTGGAAAGACGTGCAGGGCGGCCGCGTGAGCATCGCTCAGGCCCGCAAGCAGGCGATGGAGGTGCGGGAGTCCGCCCAGGTGCGGCTCCAGGCCGTGCTCGGTGAGGAGGGCTTCGACCGCCTCCGCAGCCGCATCAAAGAAGACTTCGCCGAGCTCATGCCCCCGCGCTGATCGCAGCGGAAAGGGCTGCCTCCACCGCCGGCCAGTCCGGCAGCGGCGAAGCCGGCACCAGCAGCTCCACCCGGCTGTCGGCACGGTGCGCCACGGGTGAGAACGCGAGGCGGTCGGCGTCGCCCTGCACCAGCACCCACGCGGACGACGTGTGGAAGATGCCCTTGATGCGCAGGAGACCTGCGGGGAGCGCGGGGTGATCGCCGGCCAGCTCCGCCAAGGTCTCGCGCAGGCGGGGCAGGTCGAACACCACGCCGGGCGGCCAGATCCAGCCCTGACCCTCGGGCAGGTCGTGCGAGGCGGGGGCCACAGGCACAGGTCGAAACCTTGAGGTCGTCGCGGGCGGGGCGAGGTCAAACCACGCAGGGTCCAGCGCTCCGTGGGAGATCGTGGCCACCACGGACTTCGGGGGCCACAGGCTGGACGCGAACGCGGTGAACCGTCCCCGTTCCTCCGCGCTCGCGAGGTCCGACTTGTTCGCCACGAGCACATCCGCCACCTCCACCTGCTCTCGCCAGGCTGCGGGCTGAAGCTCCAGCGGCACGTCCAGCCGGCGCGCGTCCACCAGCGTGATCACGGCCCGACGGTCCACCGCGTCGCGGAACCACGGCAGGCGCAGGGTGTCCAAGATGGCCGACGGCGCCGCGATGCCGGTGGGCTCGATGAACAGCCGATCGGGCTTCACCTCCGAGAGCAGACGTCCCAGCGTCACCTGCAGCTGCGGGCCCGAGGTGCAGCAGATGCAGCCGCCGGGGATCTCGCGCACCGCCACACCCCCCGCACCCAGGATCGCGCCGTCGATGCCGACCTCGCCCACCTCGTTGACCAGCACGGCCCAGCGCTCAACGGCGGGCTTGTGCGCGAACGCATGCAGCAGCGCCGTGGTCTTCCCGACCCCCAGCCACCCCGTCACCACCGTGGTGGGCACCGGCGCGCCTCGCGTAGCCATGACAGCTCCCTACACCCCGAGACGACCGGTCCTGGGGGGAGCGTCGTAAGCGGTGGGCATGGAGTCGTCGTGTCGCTGTTGCTCGCCCTGCTGCTCGGACCCGCCCACGCCAGCACGCTGGTGCTGCAGATCGAGGGCGTGCTGTCCACCGACGGCCAGCTCCTGCTCGTCGTCTACCGAGGTCCCGAGGGCTTCCCAGGCAAGCCCGAGGCCGCGATCCACGCCGCCAGCGTGGTGCCGGTCGCACCCACCACCCTGGTGGAGATCCCCAACCTCCCGCCCGGCGAGTACGCCGTGAGCGTGGTCCACGATGAGAACGGCAACAACGCCCTCGACGTGGGTCGCCTCTTCCCGATTCCCACCGAGCCCGTGGGCTCTAGCCGCGACGCGAAGGCTCGCATGGGTCCTCCCCGCTACGAGGACGCCGCGTTCACCGTGAGCGAGAGCGGCCGGCACGTGGAGCGCTTCACGCTCAAGCAGTACTGAGCCGCTCAGCCCGCGTCTTCGAGCGTGGCCAGCACGCGCATCCAGGTGCCCCAGAACCAGTCGCCCACCACATCCTCGGGCGGCGGAACACGGTCGTCGATGGGCTTCCACAGGCGGCCCAGCGGCGCGTCCTTGAGGTAGCAGGCGAAGAATAGCAGCAGCACGCGGTGGTGGGCCGCGCGCTCATCGGCCTGCTGACGCCAGATGCGGTGCAGGCTGGACTGGCTCACCGCTAGGTGGGCGGCCAGGATCGACTGCACCGTCTGCGGCCGGCTCTCGCTGGGCACACCACCCCAAGAGCCGCGGGCGGCCTTGAGCCAGGTGTCGCGGACCTGCGCCATCGCGGCCGCAACGTGCGGCACCTCCACGCCGAGGCGGGCCGCGAGGAAGCGGTGGGCGCGCGCGTCGGCCGCCCAGTCGAGAAGGGGCTGGAGCACGCGCTGGATGTAGGGGTCGAGGTCGAAGAGCCAGGCCTGGTGCGAGGGCTCGATGGGCCGGCCCGCGAGCAGGCGCGCGCACATCTCGGCGTAGAGGCCCTGCGTCATCGCGGTGAGCCGCGTCATCGCATGGCGGTCGAAGACCCGGCGAGGCTCGCGCAGCTCCAGACCCCGCTCGGTGGCCACGAGCCAGTCGTCGGGCGCGATCGCGTCGGGCGTGAGGGGCAAGGTGAGCCAGTCGGCGCCTGGGCGGGCACCGCCGATGCCCGAGAGCGCGGCCCAGCCTTCGCTGCGCCAGCGGTCGCGGTGCACGAAGCCGGTCTCATCGGCCGCGGGCACGGCGCACACGATCTTCTCCAAGATCTCGACGACCTCGGTCTCGGAGGCCCCCACCGCACGACCGCAGCCGCGCAGCAGGCTCGTGTCGACATACGCGGCGCTGAAGTGACGGTCGGGCACACAGGTCCAGCGCTCGGAGCCGCTGAGCCAGTGCAAGAACAGCGCCTCAGGCGGCGGCGGCGCGGGCTGATCGAACACGCCGTACAGGCGGCAGCCGCGGTACGCGAAGTGGGTGGCTTTCGGCTGCACCGCGCCCGGGAAGAGCGAGTTGAACAGGGGCTCGGGCGCCACCCGGGGGTTGCCGGTGCGCTGCCAAAGCCAGTGCAGCACGCGGATCTGCTTGAGCACGTCGGCCACGATGAAGTCGGACTCGGCGCGAAGCTCTTCGAGCTGCCAGGTGGGCAGGTCGAGCGCGTCGGCGAGCGCGTCGGTGGCGTGGAACACCACCGTGTCGCTGGCCGTGGTGTAGGTGGAGAGCGTGCGCGACAGGTGCGGGGAGGCGAAGATCGCCCGTGCCATGGCGAACGCGACCGGCTTCGGCGGCGGGCCATCGAGTCGACCCCGCAGGGGCCGACCGGCCACACCCACCACGTTCGCCACATGGCCGCCGACCTCGATCGACGTGCGCGTGAGCGCCTCTTCGTCTCCACGGGCCCGCTCCCGCCCGTGCCGAGCGAGGGCATCGAACAGCAGCGACACGGCCCCGGACACGTCGTCCATGGAGATCCCTCCCGCGCCCCCTACCACGACGGCGGCGCGCGGGGGAAAGTCCGCAGCGGACCCGTAGACCGTCACCAACGGTCCACGCTGGCCCTTCGCGCCCGGCGGTGCAATACGGAGCGCGGCGCACGCGTAGCGCATGCGAGGTTGACGTGGAGATGAGCCGGACTGCCGCCGCCCTGTTCGTGGTGCTGCTGGCCTGCTCCGGCGACTCCGACGAGGGGCACAAGAAGCGCACGCCGCCCGCCACCGTGGTGGAGGCCACCGCCGTGGTCGTGGGTGGCGTGGCCGATGTGCTGCTCGCCTCGGCCAGCGTGGAGGCCGAGGCCTCGGCCGATGTGTCGCCCGGCACCACCGGCACCGTCGTGAGCGTGGTGGTGGATGTGGGCGACTCCGTGCGCAAGGGCCAGCTCCTCGCGGTGATCAACAACGCCAACCTCGACGCGGGCGAAGCCGTGGCCGTCTCCGAGGCCCGTCAGCTCGCTGCGCGCCTCGAAGAGACCGAGCGCCTCTTCTCCAGCGGGGCCGTGAGCGCGCGCGAGGTCGAAGACCTGCGCCACCAAGCCCGCACCGCCACCATCCGCGCCACCGAGGCCAGCCGGTCGGCCGGTGAGACCCGCCTCGTGGCCCCCTTCGATGGCATCGTGGCCGCCCGCGAGGTCCGCGTGGGTGAGCTCGCTTCGGGCGCCAAGCGCGCCTTCCAGGTCGTCGACCTCTCGCGCCTTCGGGTGCGTGCGCGCCTGCCTGAGCGCGACCTCGGACGTGTGCGTGCTGGGCAGGTCGCCCGCCTCATCTCGGCCTACGATGCCGCCGTCACTGCCACCGCCCACGTCGACCGCGTGGCCCCGGTGGTGGACCCCGCCACCGGCACGTTCGAGGTGCTGTTCGCCGTGGACCCTGGGCAGGACGCGCTGCGCCCCGGCCAGTACGTCTCGGTGGAGCTGGAGGTGGCCCGGCACGAGCCCACCCTCGTCGTCCCCCGCGATGCGATCGTCTGGGACCACGGCGCGCCCACGCTCTACCGCCTCACGCCTGCCCCGCCCGAGCCCGTCGACACCGACACGAAAGAAGAAGAAGAGCCCGAGGAGCCCGCCAAAGAGGATGAGGCCGCCAAGCCCGTCGTCGACGAAGGTCCCATCTTCCTCGCCGAGCGCGTGGAGGTGAAGGTGGGCCTGCAGAACTCCGGCCAGGCCGAGATCCTCACCGGGGTCGCCGAGGGCGACCGCATCGTGGTGGTCGGCCAGACCACGCTGAAAGATGGTGCCCGGGTGCGCGAGCCTAAGCCCAGCACCGCTGCCGCCACCGAGGCACCCGCGGCCGCTCCTGCCGACGGCGGCTGATCATGCCTGGGCGCGGCCTCGAGCCGCTGTTCCGCGCGATCGTCGAGCGTCCGGTCGCGGTCACGATGACCTTCCTGGCCGCCGTGGTCTTCGGCTTCGTCTCGTTCCAGCGCCTGCCCGTCGAGTTGATGCCCGACATCAGCTACCCCACGGTCACGGTCCGCACGGCCTTTGAAGGGGCAGCCCCGCAAGAGGTCGAGGCGCAGGTGAGCCAGCCCGTGGAGGAGTCGCTCGCTACCCTCGATGGCCTCGTCACCCTCGAGAGCCGCTCGCGCGCCGGCAACTCCGACGTGGTGCTCGGCTTCGACTGGGGCACCGACATGAACGGTGCGGCGCAGGCGATCCGCGAGTCGCTGCAGACCACCTTCCTGCCCGAAGAAGCCGACCGCCCCCTCCTCCTGCGCTACGACCCCTCGCTCGAGCCCTTCCAGCGCCTGGCCCTCTCCTACGACCCTGAGGTGCTCAAGCTCCCGCCCGAGGCCGCGCTCTACCTGCTGCGCGAGGTGGCGGAGCAGGAGATCAAGCGCCGCCTGGAGGCGATGAAGGGCGTGGCGGCGGTGCGCGTTCGCGGCGGCCTGGAGCGCGAGATGCGCGCCGAGGTGCGCGAGGACTGGCTCGCGGCCCGCAAGCTCACCCTCAACGACGTGCGTCAGGTGCTCGCCGCCGAGAACGTGAACCTCGCCGGCGGGTCCGTGCTCGAGGGCGACACCGAGTACCTCGTGCGCACCCTCGCTGAGGTCCGGGAGGTCGAGGAGATCGGGGCGCTCGAGATCCGGCGCGCCGATGGCGTGGTGGTGCCGATCACCGACGTGGCGATCCTGCGCGAGACCCACAAGGACCGCACGGTGGTGTCGCACCTGGATGGTGCCGAGGCCGTCGAGCTGGAGCTGTACCGCGAGGCCGATGCCAACGTGGTCGACGTCGCCGGGCGCATCCACAGCGTCCTCTACGGCACCGAGCTCGGCTACGATCAGGCCGCCGTCGACGCGATGGACGACGGCCCCATGAAGGACGCGATGCAGGAGGGGCTCGACGGCTCCGGCGGCCTTGTGAAGGGCCTGCCAGCGGGCGTGCGCCTGGAGGTGCTCGACGACCAGGCCGCCTTCGTGAAGTCCGCGATCGCCAACGTGCGCGACGCGGTGCTGCTCGGCGGCGCGCTCGCCATCGTGGTGCTGTTCCTGTTCTTGCGCGACTGGCGCGCCACCGCCATCATCGGCATCTCGATCCCCGTGAGCCTCGTGCTGGGCTTCGCGCCGCTCTACCTGGGCGGGTCCACCCTCAACCTGATGTCGCTCGGGGGTCTGGCGCTCGGCGTCGGCATGCTCGTGGACAACTCGGTGGTGGTGCTGGAAGCGATCCAGCGGCGCATCGAAGAGGGTGCCAACCGTGTGGAGTCGGCTGTGCTCGGCACCGCTGAGGTGGCCGCCGCGGTCACGGCGTCCACGCTCACCACCGTGGCGGTGTTCGTGCCGATCGGGCTCGTCGAGGGCATCGGCGGTCAGCTGTTCGGTGACCTCTCGCTCGCCGTGGTGGGCTCGTTGATGGCCTCCCTGGCTGTGGCGCTGGCGCTCGTGCCGATGCTCGCTGCGCTGTCGGCTGAGGCGGTGGTCGATGCCATCCCCGATCCGCCGCCGCTGCGGGTCGCCATGGTCGCGGCACTTCGAGACCCGTACGAGGCGTGGCGTGACGATCGCGCGGCCACGACGGGCTGGCGTCACGTCGTCGCCACGGTGTGGGTGTCGGTGCGCCTTGTGATCGTCGTGCTGGTGGGCCTTGTGCTGACGCTCACCGCGTGGGCGCTCTCGCGCGGCCTTCGCCTCACCCTGCGCATGACGGGCTGGGTCGCTGGACGCAGCGGCGGGCTCGCGATGCGGGCGGCGGATGCGTTCCAGGTCGTGTACGGACGCACCGAGCGGGCGTATGGGGGCTGGATCGGCAGCGTCGTGAGGCGCCCGGGTCCTGTGCTGGGAGTCTCGGGCCTGCTGTTTGCGATGGCCGTGGTGGGCGCCGCAGGGCTCGGCACGGAGCTGGTGCCCGAGGTGCATCAGGGGCGATTCACCGTGGAGCTGGCGCTGCCGGTGGGTACGCCGATCGCGATCACGGTCGACCGTGTCACCCGGCTGGAGGCCGAGGTGGGCGCGCTGAGCGGCGTGGCCGCCACCTACACCACGATCGGCTCCGACGGCCGTGCCGACGCCCGCTCGGATGAAGGCGAGCACACGGCGCGGGTGCGGGTGCAGCTCGAGGAGGGCGGCGATCCGCTCGCCACCGAGGAGCGCGTACTCGACCAGCTTCGGGTGCTGCTGGCCAGTGAGCCCGACGCCACCTGGCAGGTCACGCGCCCGTCCCTGTTCTCCTTCCGCACGCCGCTGGAGGTGGTGGTGTTCGGCCGCGACCTCGACACCCTGGAGACCCTGGGTCGGCGGCTGGAGGCCGAGCTGAGTGCGCTGCCTGCGCTCACCGACGTCCGCTCCAGCCTGCAGCGCGGCAACCCCGAGGTACGCGTTCACTACGACCGCGCCCGCCTGGCGCGCCTGGGCCTCGACACGGCCACGGTGGCCGGGCAGGTCCGCGACCGCATCCAGGGCGTGCGCGCCACCGAGCTGCACGACGGCGACCAGCGCCTCGACCTCCGCGTACAGCTCATCGAAGGCCAGCGCAGCTCGCTCGCCGACCTGCGCCGCCTCAACATCAACCCGAACGTCGAGCCCCCCATCCCGCTGGATGCCGTGGCCTCCTTCGAAGAGGCCGTGGGTCCTTCCGAGATCCGCCGGGTGGACCAGCAGCGCGCCGTCGTGCTCTCGGCCAATCTCTCGGGCCTCGATCTCGGCGGTGCGATCGAGGCGATCGAGCAGACCTTGCGCGCCACCGATCTGGGTGAAGGGTCGAACTGGGTGCTCGGTGGCCAGGCCCGTGAGCTGGGCGGTGCGCTCACCAGCTTGCTGTTCGCGCTCGCTCTCGCCGTGTTCCTCGTCTACGTCGTGATGGCGATGACGTTCGAGCACCTCGTGCATCCGCTGGTGATCCTGTTCTCGGTGCCGCTTGCGGCGATCGGCGTGGTGCTGGGACTGCGCGTGGCGGGGCTGCCGATCTCGGTGGTGGCAGCGCTCGGCCTGATCGTGCTGGCCGGCGTGGTGGTGAACAACGCGATCGTGCTGGTGGATGCGATCAACCACCTGCGCAGCACAGGGCTCGACCGCATCACGGCCGTGGAGCGCGCCGCGAGCACACGCCTGCGGCCGATCCTCGTCACCACCGCCACCACCGTGCTTGGCCTCGTGCCGCTGGCCTTCGGCTTCGGTGCGGGCGCCGAGGTGCAGCAGCCCCTGGCGGTCACCGTGATCGGCGGCCTCTCGGTGTCCACGCTGCTCACCTTGGGCGTGGTTCCTGCGATCTACACGCTGATGACGCGCGAGACGCCCCCGGCTGAGCCCGACCCCGAGCTCAGCCCGTGAGGGACTGGCTCCCCCGCTTCGCGTTCGATCGACCGGTGACCGTGCTGGTGGGCTTTGTGGCCCTGCTGGTGTTGGGCCTGCTGGCCTACGCGCGCATCCCCATTCAGATGATGCCGGAGGGCTTCGAGCCGCGCTTCCTGTGGGTGCGCGTGCCCTTTCCGAACGCCACCCCCGCCGAGACCGACGACCTCGTGGTGCGCCCGATCGAGGAGCAGCTCTCCACGATCTCGGGTCTCACGAAGATCGACAGCCGCGCGAGTTCCTCCTTCGCCAGCTTCGAGCTGGAGTTCGCGCCCTCCATCCCGATGAGCGACGCCTACGCCGACGTCGTGGACCGCATCGAGCGTGCGCTCCCCGACCTGCCCGCCGACGTCGAGCGCTACTGGGTGTTCAAGTTCAACCCGAGCGACCAGCCCATCCTGTGGACCGGGCTCACCTTCCCCGACGACGTGGAAGATCCCGCCGGCCTGCTGGAGCGCGTGATCCAGCCGCGCATCGAGCGCATCCAAGGCGTGGCCAGCATCGAGAGCTGGGGCGTCGACGAGCGCCGGCTGTTCATCGACTACGACCGCGAGAAGATGATCGCGCGCGCCGTCGACATCGGCGACGTCCAGCGAAAGCTCAACACCGACAACTTCCAGTCCAGCGGCGGCCGCATCGAGCAGGACGGCGAGGTGCGGCTCGTGCGGTCGCTCGCGCGGCTCACCGAGCCCGACGAGCTGCGCCAGTACCCCCTGCGCAGCGATGGCCTCGTGCTGGGCGACATCGCCGAGATCTCGCTCCGCGGCGTGCGGTCGACCGACATCAACCGGGTGGAAGGACGCCGCGCCGTGGCGCTGGGCGTGCGCAAAGACAGCGGCGCGAACACCGTGGAGGTGTGCGAGGAGCTCAACGCCTTGCTCGCTGAGCTCGAGGCCGACCCCAAAGCGAAGGGCGTGAAGTTCTACACCTTCTTCGACCAAGGAAAGCTCATCGCCGACAGCATGAACACCCTGCAGAGCAGCGCGCTGCAGGGCGGACTGCTCTCGGTGCTCGTGCTGCTGGTGTTTTTGCGCGAGCTGCGCATGACCCTGCTGATCTCGCTCGCGATCCCTTTCTCGCTGCTGGTCACCGTGGCCGTGATGTACCTGCGCGGCGACACGATGAACCTCGTCGCGATGATGGGGCTGATGCTCGCTGTGGGCATGGTAGTCGACAACGCGATCGTGGTGGTGGAGAGCATCTACGCGCGCCGGGTGACGTCTGGCTCGATGCGTGAGGCGGCGATCGAAGGCACGGGCGAGGTCGGCCTCGCGATCCTGGCTTCTACCGCCACCTCGATGGTGGTGTTCCTGCCCGTGATCCTGATGACCGAGGATGCCGACGCCGCCTTCTTCCTCGGCGTGCTCGGGCTTCCGGTCGTGTGGGCGCTGGGTGCCAGCCTGTTGGTGGCGCTGGTGTTCGCGCCGCTCGCCACCCGGTTCGTGGGCGGTGCCGGCATCAAGCCCGACCCCGCCTGGCTCAACGCCATCCAGCGGCACTACAGCCGGCTGCTCAGGTGGACGCTCGCGCGGCGCGCCGACGCCGGCGTGGGCCTGCTCGCCGCCACGATGCTCACCGCCATGGTGGCGATCCCCGGCGTGAAGTGTGTGCCCGGGGATGGCGGCGGCCTCAATGACTTCGCGATCCGGTTCACCGTGCCGCGCGATGCCAACCCCGACGAGCGCGAGGTCGTGGCCACAGCATTCGAGACCTATGTGGAGGCCCACCGCGAAGAATGGGGCGTGCGCGTGTTCCGCGTGCAGCTCAACGGAAGCGGCACGCGCGGGAGGGCCTACATCTACCTGGCCGACGATGCGCCGATGTCGCGCGACGAGGTCATCGAGGCCGCTCGCGCCAGCCTCCCCCGCGATCTGCCCGGTGTCACCGCGTCCGTAGGCTGGGAGGGCGAAGGAGCGGATGACCGCCGGATGATGCTCTCGGTCTACGGCGAAGACATCGAGGTGCTCACCGGCCTGGGCGAAGAGATGGCCCGGCGGGCGCGCGCGATCCCCGGCGTGCTCGACGCCTCCGTGGAGCTCGAAGAAGAAGGCCGCGACGAGATCCGCCTGCGCCCCGATCGGGAGGCCCTGGAGCGCTACGGCGTGAGCGCAAGCACCGTGGGCAACACCGTGGCGTTCGCGATGCGCGGCAGCCTCATCGAGCCGCTGATCAAGGGGGAGGACGAGCTCAAGGTCGAGACCCGCGTGGCGCTGGAAGATCGCTCCGAGATCGCGTCCCTGCTCGACTTCCCGATCTTCTCGCCGTCCACGCTGAGCCTCGTGCCGGTGCGCGCGCTCACCGGGCAAGACTTCGGCCGCGGCCCGGGCAGCATCGAGCGCACCGACCGCCGCACCTCCGTGCACGTCGCCGTCGATCTCGACGCGAGCATCGAGAAGGGCGACCTCGCGCCCGAAATCCAGCTCGCGCTCTCCGACATGTCGCTGCCGCGTGGCTACTCGTGGGACGAGGGCGACTGGAGCGAAGACGCAGCCGCCGAGAGCGGCGCCACGATGTTCGCGCTCGCGATGAGCGTGGTGTTCGTGTTCTTGCTGATGGGCGTGCTGTTCGAGAGCTGGGTGTTGCCGCTCGCTGTGCTGGTGACGATCCCGATGGCCATGGCGGGCAGCTTCTGGGGGCTGTACCTCACGGGCACGAACCTCGACACGATGGGCGGCATCGGGCTCGTGGTGCTCGTCGGGGTGGTGGTGAACAACGGCATCGTGCTCGTCGACCTCATCACGCAGCTCCGCGCCGAGGGGACCGAGCGCGATGTGGCGGTGATGGAGGCCTGCCGTCGCCGCCTGCGCCCCATCCTGATGACCGCGGTCACCACGATCGTGGGGCTGATCCCCATGGCGCTGGGCTCGTCCGACTTCGTGGGCATCCCCTACGCGCCGCTCGGACGCACCGTCGCCGGCGGTCTTGCTGCCGCCACGGCCCTCACCCTCTTGTTCGTGCCCTGGACCTACGTGCTGCTCGACGACGCCCGAACCTGGGCCGGACGCACCCTGGCCTGGGCCCGGAGGACCCCCGCATGATCCGCCGCCCGCTCGTTCCCTGCGCCTTGGTGCTGCTGTCCCTGCCGGCGATGGCGGCGCGTCCGCTCAGCTACGAAGAGACCCTGGAGCTGGCCGCCCGTCAGTCGCCCGCGGTGCGCACGGCCACGTTGCTGGCCGAGCAGGCCGGGGCCGACGTCACCACAGCGCGCGGCAGCTTCGATCCGAACCTGACGCTGGGCGGCGGCTGGAACCGCGACCTCTCCCGCCAGCGCTTCGGCAACTTCCCCGACCCGTTCAACCTCACGAGCGACGGCTGGAACCTCGACCTCGACGTGAGCGGCACCCTGCCCACCGGCACCACAGCGTCGTTCTCGGCCGGCATGTCGGCGTCCACGGTGATCGTCGATGTGGAAGGCGACGACAGCATCCTCGCCGCCCTGTTCGGCGACGGCGTGCAAGAGAACTACAGGCCCACCTTCCGCCTCACGCTGAGCCAGGAGCTGCTCAAGGGGGTGCGCCTGCGCTTCAACCTGCAGAACGTGCGGCGCGCTCAGTCCAGCGTCACGCTGGCCGAGCTGGAGTTCCAGCGCGCCACCCAGGAGGCCGTCGCTTCGGCCGCACGGGCCTACTGGAACTGGGTCTACCTGGCGAAGACCGCCGAGCTGGCTGTGCAGAGCGTGGCGATCGCCACCGAGAACCTCCGCGTGGGCACGCTCAAGGTAGAGCGCGGACAGGCCTCCACGCTGGAGCGCACCCGCCTCGAAGCCGCGATGGTGCAAGCGCAGTCCGCCGCGCTGGAGGCCGAGGTCGCTGCCGCCTCCGCTGGCGACCAGCTCCTGCTGCTGCTGGGCGACACGCCGGGCCAAGCGCTCCAGCCCGCCAGCGACCCTGGGGAGGTGCCCTTCCAGGCTCTCGACGCCGCCAGCGCCGTCACCGCTGCGCTGGCGCAGAGCCCCGAGGTGCTCTCAGCGCGTCAGCGCCTGGAAGACGCCCGCACCGCCCTGCGCGACGCGCGCCACGCCACCCTGCCGAGCCTCACGGCCAACGTCACCGGCGCGTTCCAGGGCTTCGACGACCAGTCGCTCGGCGGCGCGTTCGTGCTGTACGAGACGATGTTCCCGTCGATTGGCCTGAGCGGTCAGCTGCGGGTGCCGCTCGGAGGTCGCGTAGCGGCCGGTCAGTCCCGCCGCGCGGCTTCGGAGGTGGAGCGCCAGGCGCAGGCCCTCACCCAGACCGAGGACCGCGTGCGCGCCGACGTGGAGCAGCAGGTGCGCCAGCTCCTGAACGCCGTGCGGAAGGTGGAGCTGGCCGATGCCAACCTGCGCCTCGCCCAAGAGACCGTGGAGGCCGAAGAGGCCCTGTACGCTGCGGGGCGCACGCTCCTTCAGCAGGTGCTGGAAGCCCGCACGGGCCTCGACCGCGCGGCCTCAGAGGCCGTGAAGGCCCGCACCGACTACCGCACCGCCGAGGTGGAGCTGCAGCGGCTCCAGGGCCGCCTCTGAGCGGCGGCTACTCGGCGATCTCGCGCAGCACGAGGTCGATGGAAGCGTTGGTGATCACCACCTGACGCTGCACACCCTCGTCGTCGGGCTGATCCTTCAGCACGGCGCGCTTGATCTTGGCCGTGAACCGCTGGAAGGTGTGGGTCTCGATGTTGATCGCACAGCCGTCCTCGCCTTCGGGGTCGAGCAGCGTGGAAGAGAACACCTTGAGCGGCAGGCGATCCTCGCCGTTGCGGGAGAAGAACGAGACGAGCACGCCATAGTCGCCCGTACCCTTGCAGCTCTGGCTGCCTTCCACCTGCACATCCTCAGGCACGATCACCCGCATCTCCAGCTCCACCTGCGGCGGCGTGGCGGTGAGCGGGTTGTCGCGGATCACGCTCCCGATGAAGTTGCGGTAGTCGACGCCCTGGAACGGCACGATGCTGTGCTTGGGCTCGCCTTGGGCCACGAAGTCGCCCACGACCTCCTGATCGCCGATCTGTGCGGTGGCCACGTACACCTGCGGAGCCGACGGGTGGATCTCCCAGCCGCTGGCGTCCAGATCGGGCAGATCCGTGTCGGTCTCCACGTCGGACTCGGTGTCATCGACATCGGTAGGGGCGGGCTCACCGCAAGCGACGACGAGCAGGGCCAGGGGCCAACGGGGGAGGGACATGGGGCTCCGTGCCGACGGCCGAAGGTCGCCGGTCGGGCAGAGCATAGACGCTGCTGCGCGCGGTCGCCCCGATCCGGTGCGCGATCTTGCAGGCGCGTGACGCCCGCCCCGCTAGCGCGCTCACGCGTCGGTGACGCAGCCCTCGGAGGCGCTGTGCACCAGCTTCACGTACTTGGCGAGCCAGCCCTTGGTGACGGGCAGCGGGGGCGCGGTCCAGGCCGCACGACGGCGAGCCATCTCCGCGTCGTCGACGTGCAGATCGAGGCGGTGGTGGACGGCGTCGAGCGTGATGCGGTCGCCCTCCTGAACGAGCGCGATCGGGCCGCCTTCTTGGGCCTCGGGCGTCACGTGGCCCACAATGAACCCGTGGCTGCCGCCCGAGAAGCGACCGTCGGTGAGCAGGGCCACGTCGGCGCCGAGGCCCGCGCCCATGATCGCCGAGGTGGGCGTGAGCATCTCGGGCATGCCGGGACCGCCCTTCGGGCCCTCGTAGCGGATCACCACCACATCCCCCTTGAGGATGCGGCCCTGCTCCAGCGCGGCCAACATCGACTCCTCCCGGTCGAAGACCTTGGCCGGGCCGGTGAACACGAGGCCTTCCTTCCCGGTGATCTTCGCCACCGAGCCCTCAGGTGCGAGGCTTCCGCGCAGCACGCGCAGGTGGCCATCGGCCTGGATGGGGTTCGAGAAGGGGCGGATCACATCCTGGCCGGCGATCAGATCGGGGCAGTCGGCGAGGTTCTCGGCGATCGTGCGGC
>CAYNFK010000031.1:0-43125 GCA_964396405.1 uncultured Enterobacteriaceae bacterium | reverse complement strand
GCTGAAGGATTGGCGAGGGTGAGCGTCAGACGGGTGTCGGTACCCCCAGGTGCCGACGGGTCCTTCCGGGCCCGAGGAGACCCCCGTGAACGCACATCGCTCGTCCCCTGCTCCGCTTGGTGCCACCGATCGCCTGGTCTCGGGTCTGGTTCGCCAGTACCGCGACCGCTTGGTGCGCCACGCCGCCCGCATCGTGCATGACCCCGACCACGCAGCGGACCTCGTGCAGGAGACGTTCATGCGGGCCCTGCGTGAGCCTCGCCTCGCCGAGCCGGACTTTCGTGCCGCCGCCTGGCTCTACCGGGTGACGACCAACCTCGCGCTCAACAGCCTCCGCGATCGAAAGCGCCGAGACGAGATCGTCGCCGACCAGCCTACAGCACGGGTGGCGTCGGCTGACCAGGACGATGCCGTCCTGGATCGCGAGCGCGCCGCGCAGATCGAGGCAGCCCTGGCCAGTCTGAGCGTGCCCCACCGAGAGATCCTCAAGGAGCGGTTCTACAGCGACCTCTCCTACCAGGAGATCGCGGACACCTTGGGCCTTCGCCTGGGAACCGTCATGTCGCGACTCTCGCGCGCGAAGGACTCGCTCGGAGGCGTCCTCGCAGGACACGTTCTCTCGGAGGTGTGATCGTCCTGGACCGCTCCCGGTCGTGTGCTAGATCCGCTGCACACGACCGGTCGTGCGGGAGCCTTCGTGGCCAGACCCAGCCAGCAAGCGAACGTCAACAAGCTCCAAGCGCTCAGCACCAAGGGTGCGAGCGGTCGGCTCACCGTGGGGGCGGGAGCGGCCGAGGCGTCGATCTACATGCTGGAAGGCGAGATCGTCGCGGTGCGCGCTGCCGATGATGCGGCCGTGCTCGTCGACCGCTTGGCGAAGGTGGGCCTCCTTCCGATCGAGCGCGCCCGGCAGCTCCAGGCGATGCAGGCGATGTCGCTTCCTATCCTCGGGCGCGACGGCTCGGATCCCATCCTGGCGCTGCTGCTCGATCAGCTCGAAGGTCCGGAGGTGGAGCGCGCGCTCGATGCCCGGTTCGACGAGGTGCTGGCTGCGTTCCTGGCCCAGCCGGGCGACGCTGCGTTCGATGGCGACGCCATCCCGTGGGCTCACCTCGTGCGCACCACCGGCGACACGATGGCCCAGCTGCAGCGACTGTCCATGCTGGTCACGGCGGCGTTGGTCATCGAGCCGCGCCGGTTGCTGGCCGCGGGCCCCGGCGAACCGACCTCGCCCGTCGACCAAGCGCTCCTCGACGCGCTTGTCGGGGGTCCGCTCACCGCAGGCGACCTCGTCGCCTCCCTCGACTGGACCGATGTGGTGGGGAGAGGACGCATCGCGTCGGCCATCGAGCGCGGCGTGCTCACCGACGTGGTGGCGAGGCCCCAAGAGCGCTCGCTGGACGACGCCGCGTCCGAGGATCCTGCGGGTCTCCCCGTCGTGCCTGCCGACGTCGACGATGATCAGCTCGAGGCGTTCTCCGGCATGGATGATCACCACCGCGGCGGCGAGAGCCGTGCCGGCACCTTCGTGCAAGACGCGGCCACCCTGGATCGGGTCGAGCTGGTCGAGGATGAGCCCTCTCAGGCGCGCGAGGGATCTGGCTACGCCGCGCCTACGCTCTCCGAAGAGGACGCTTTCGACAAGCTCGGCGTGGCGAACGACGTGCTCCGCGCCGCCCACGCCGCGCTCGCGGCCGCGAGCGACACGAAGGTGGCGCGCGCCACGCTGCAGGTGCTGGTCGACGGCCGCCCTCGCATGTTCGCCCAGCTCTTCGACAGCATCCAGGTCGCGTCCGACGGAGCGCTGCCGATGGCGCCGCTGCTGAACAACCTGCGGCAGCGTCTGCCTTCGGAGCAGCGCCACCTGCTCAACCAGGGGCTGCTCGATCTGCTCGACCAGGCCCTGGATCGGGTCGCCGACGAGCTCGATGGCGACGCGTTCGACGAACTGCTTGAGCGGGTCATCGGCTACCGGCAGCGCCTCGGCCTGTGATGCTCGCGTGGCTCACCGGGTGGGCTCTGGCCGGCTCGGTGCTCACGCCCGGTGGCGTGCCCGGCGAGGTCCTCACCATCGTGCACGATGTTCGGGAGTCTGCGCTTCCCGACCGCATCCTCGCCATCTCGCAGGCGCTTCTGGGGCGTCCGTACGTTCGAGATCCGGCCGGCGAAGGAGAAGGTCACGACCCTGATCCGCTCGGCCGGTACGATGTCTTCGACTGCCTGACCTTCGTCGAAGAGGTGCTGGCTCTGGCGCTGGCCTTGGACCCGTCCGGGGCTGGCGCGGTTCGACACGCCCTGCGCTACGGCAGCGCCACCACCGCACACCACCAGCGCCGCCACGTGATGGAGATCCAGTGGATCCCCGGCGCGGTGCAGGATGGCTGGCTGGTCGACACCACCGCGACGTATGGGCCCGTAGAGCGCCGCACCCGCACCCTCACGTCCGAGCACTGGGCGCGGTGGCGTGGCCTGTCGGCCTTGGGACTGCCTGCCGAGAGCCTCCCCGTGGGCCCCGTCACGCTCAGCGTGCTGCCGTTGACCGCTGCCGTCGAGGCCGTTCCGCGCCTTCGGCCTGGGAGCGTGCTCGCGTTGGTGCGTACGCATCGCGAGGATCAGCCCGTCTGGATCACGCACGTGGGGTTCGTGCTGCCGGATGGGCGCTTCCGCCACGCCTCGCCCACCGGATCCGCAGGTGTCATCGACACCGACCTCGCGACCTACCTGGTGCGCGTGGGTCGGTCGTCGGCGTGGCCTGTGGACGGCATCGTGGTGCTCGAAGCGGTGGAGCAAGCGCCGATGCGCAGGATCAGCCCTCGACCGTGACCTCGAACGCACCCTTGGAGCCGCTCACGGTGACGGTGGCGTCGTCGATCGCCTGCACCTTCGTGGTCTCGTCACCCACGGTGAGCCAGACCTCACAGGCGATCGGGCCGGTGTGGCGCCGGTACGGGGAAGTCCAGTCCTCGTCCTCCCCAGGCAGCAGATCGCAGGTCGACATCGTCATCCGCATCGGGCCGCCCTTGATCTCGTAGCGGATGTCGGTGTCGGTGCGGTTCAGGATGCGCATGGCTGCCCCTCGTCGAACTTTCGGGTTTCGCACGCCAAGCTTCGGCACGCACACACTGAGGCGATCACACCTGCGGGCGACCGACAGGTGTGCTAACATCCTGTCGACCCTTCGATCGCGCCCACGGCGCGGGAGACACCATGCGCCGCGTACGACTCCTGACTGTTGCTCTTGCTGTTGCTGGCGGGCTCGCTTGCGATCCCCTGCAGCCTTCGCAGCCCGGCTGGGAAACCGACAACCCCGATGGCGGCAACACCGACGACGACACCCAGCCCGACGAAGAGACGGGCGAGGAAGACCCCATCGGGCCGGGCGCGCGCAACAACGCCCCCCGCGCCAGCGCCGGTCGCGACCAGATCAACGTCGCCCCCGAGACGCTGGTGATGCTCGATGGCTCGGGAACCACCGACATCGATGGCGATCCCCTCACCTACACGTGGACCCTGCTCTCGAAGCCCGCGGGCTCGGCCGCCACGATCAACAACTTCACGTTCGATCAGGCCCAGCTCTTCGTCGACCGCGCGGGCGACTACAACTGCGAGCTTCGCGTCAGCGATGGCCGTCTTGAGCACAGCGACACGGTGGTCATCAAGGTTCTGAACGACAACAACCCCCCCCGGGCCAACGCGGGCATCGACCAGACCGTCACCATCGGCGCCACCGTGCAGCTCTCGGGCGGCGGCTCCACCGACCCCGATGGCGATCCGCTCGAGTACTACTGGACGTTGTCCACCCCGCCGGGCTCCGGTGCCACGCTCTCCGGCGCCTCGATCGCCTCGGCCGCGGTGAGCCCCAGCTTCCCCGCCGATGCGGCCGGCGTGTTCACCGCGTCGCTCGAGGTGTACGACGGCGAGAACCGCTCGGCGCCCGATCTCGTGGTCATCAACGTGCGCGACAACTCTTCGGGCGGCATCAGCTCGGGCGGAACCTCCGGCAGCTCGGGCAGCTCCGACTGCCTCGACTGCGGCGCTTACGGCGACGTGGCCTCGAACGCGTGGACGGCGGGCGATCTTGCGAGCGGCCTCGGCCTGCTCGTGCTGCCCGTGTTCGTTGCGCTGTGGCAGCGTCGCCGCGAGGACTGACCTCGGCGAGCGACGCGCCTACTCGGCGACGTCGAACGCGCGGGCCTGCCAGAGGATGCCATCACCCTGCTCGAAAGCCACGAGGCTCACGCGGGTGGTGGACCAGTAGGTGCCCCCCACGAGCGAGTCGGCGCCGCCGTCGTCCACGACGTTCTCGTAGCAGTCGGGCCGGCTCTCTTCGTCGGGCCAGAGACCCGGCGCCGGGCAGACGACCTTGCCGGGGTAGGTGGCGGTGTAGGTGACGCCGCCCGACGTGGTGACGACCTCCTCATCCACGCGCATCGCGCCATCGGCGATCACGATCGGCGGATCAAACGCGACATCGGAGATCGCGTGAAACCGCACGCCATCTCGGCGGGTGGAGGACATCTTCCACGTGAAGGCCGTGGTGAGCTCGATGTCGTTGCTGCCATCCTCATCGGCATCAACGCACACGCCGGTGTCGTTGAAGCAGTCGTAGATGAACTCGATGGTGTAGATGGCGGCCTCGTCGACCTCCTCAAAGCCCTCCAGCTGACGCGCCATCAGCCTGTAGGGAACGGTGGTGTCTTCCGCCTGGAAGGTCCACTCACGAAGATCGTCGAACGGGTAGGCTTGGTAGATGCTGTCGCCCTGGGCGGGGGGCTGCACCGCCGGACATGCGACCAGAGCGACCACGCAGACAACCACAGCGCGCGACATTCGACCTCCGAGAAGCCAAGCTAACCCGCCCGTCGTGCGCGACACGCCGGACCCCACCAAGGCTTCCGATCCCCACACGACGCGCTATGCTGCCGCGTCCCGAGGGTGGTGATGCTGACGTGGTGGATCGCGGTGTCATCGGCGTTCGCAGCCACCCTCGACGTCGGCCCCGGCAACTATGCCACCATCCAGTCCGCCGTGGCAGCCGCGAACCCCGGCGACACGGTGCGCGTCGCAGCGGGATCGTACGTGGGTCCTGTCGTCATCGAGAAGGACCTCAGCATCGTCACCTCCGGGGTCGTCACGCTGTCGGGGAGGAACGCTTCGCTGCTCGATCTGCGCGACGCCAACGTGGGCGTCTCGGGGCTCCGCATCGAGCCGAGCGGTGGGCGCGGCGTTCGCATCTCGGGCGGCACGGTGCAGCTCGTCCAGGTCGAGATCTTCGGGAATGACACCCGCGACGAGGCCTACGATGGTGCCGGCATCGCGATCCTCGCCGGTGCCGAGGTCACGCTCACCGACACCCAGATCTACGGCAACGTCACCGAGTCGCGCTTCATCAGCGGCATCAGCGGCTTCGGCGGTCAGATCTACGTGGCCGACAGTGCCCTCACGATGATCCGCGGTCGACTGGGGGCTGGCGAAGCCCGCGACGGCGGCGGCGTCTACGCCACGGGTGCCAGCTCGGTCGCCCTGGAGGGCGTCACCCTGGACGACCTCAACGCGACCCGCGACGGCGGCGGGCTCTGGCTCGGTGCCAACGTGCAGACCACGCTGGTGGACTGTGCACTGAGCGACACCACGGCCAGCAGCGATGGCGGCGGCATCTTCTGGGACGGCGCCAGCGCGAGCGGGTCGCTGGCGCTCACGTCGTCGAGCTTCCTCCGACCCACAGCAGGCAGCCGTGGCGGTGCCGTCGCCGTGATCGGGTCCGGCGGCTCCGTGGCGCTGAAGGCGGTGTCGGTCAGCGCAGGCCGAGCGCAGGACGGAGGAGCGCTCCACCTTGCGGATCTTCAGGGCGCCGACCTGGAAGAGGTCTACCTTTGCGACGCACGCGCCACGCGGTCGGGCGGCGGCGTCGACCTCCTGAGGGTGGCGCAGGCGGATGTGCGCCGCATGGTGGGCATCAGCAACCGTGCCGGGAGCGCCGGGGGCGGAGGGGTCGCCTGCTCCGGCGGTGCCCTGTCCATCGCGTTCTCCGACCTGCTCGACTCAGACGCCAGCGGGGGAGCGGGAGGTGTGCACGCGCCCTCCTGCACGCTGGACCTCAACAGCACGTTGCTGGCATGGACCCAGCGCGGCGCGGCGGTGCAGGCCGGGGGCACCGCAACCCTCGCCTACTCGGCGTGGTTCAACAACGCCGGGGGCGACGCAGCCGGAGGGGCGGTGATCGGCGCCGGTGCGGTCACCACCGACCCCCTCCTGATACGGTTCGTGCGCGACGCCGTCTGCGGGAACGAAGACCTGCGCGCAGTTCCGGGATCCCCGTTGATCAACGCAGGGGACCCTGACGAGGAGGACCCCGACGGCACCCGCGCCGACATCGGGGTGTACGGCGGGCCCGACGTGCCTGCGGAGCTGGGCCGGGACCGGGACGTCGACGGCGTGGTCGGTCTGTACGACTGCGACGACCTCAGCTCGGCCGTAAAGCCCGGCGGTGTGGAGATCTGCGACGGCCTCGACAACGACTGCGACGGCGTCGTGGACGGCCCGCTCCCCGTGGCTGCAACCACGTGGTACCGCGACGCGGACGGCGACAACTTCGGCGTCGCCGGCGAGACGGTGGTGGCCTGCGTCACCCCGGCTGGGTTCGCCGATGCGAGCGGCGACTGCGACGACGCCAACGACGAGGTGTTCCCAGGTGCTGTCGAGGTCTGCAACGAGGTCGACGACGACTGCAACGGGACCACCGACGGCACCGACGCGCAAGGGCAGCTCGTCTGGTACCAGGACACCGACAAAGACACTTACGGAGCCACCTCGCCCGCCCAGCAGGCGTGCACACGTCCCAACCAAAGCTCGGTGCTGCGCCCCGGCGACTGCAACGACGCCGACGCCACCATCTTCCCTGGCGCTGCGGAGCGCTGCGACGACGTCGATCGCGACTGCAGCGGCGACCCCTACGGCCCGAACCCCACCGATGGCATCGTGTGGACGTCCGACGCCGACGGGGACGGCTGGGGGAGCCCCACCGGCACCGAGACCCTCGCGTGCTCGCCCCCCACAGGCTTTGGCCCGCCCCGCGACTGCGACGACAGCGACCCCGACGTCCGCCCGCTCGCGCCCGAGACCTGCGAGGGTCCTGACGCCAACTGCGACGGGTTCACGGGCACCACCGACAACGACGGCGACGGCTTCGTGGCGTGCGAAGACTGCGACGACGGCGACCGAACCACCTTCCCCGGAGCACCCGAGACCTGGTACGACGGTGTCACCCGCGACTGCACCAGCGCGTCCGACTACGACCAGGATCGTGACGGTGACGACGTCGATCCGGTGGGAACGGACTGCGACGACCTCGACGCAGCCGTGTTCTCCGGCGCCGAGGAGATCCTAGGCGACGGGATCGACCAGGACTGTGACGGTGACGACGCGCCCGGTTTCCCCGACCGGGGCTGGTGCTCGGGCTGCAACACCGGCCAGCCGTGGTCGCCGATGCTCCCGGGTGTGCTGGCGCTGGCGACGATTCGCCGACGCGGACGCACGGGCGGGCGCACAACCCCGCCACGGTGCTAGGGGCACCTCCCCTCCCGGAGCCACCCCTTGGCGCTTCCTCCCCTCGCCCGCGGTCGCTGGGCGTCCGACGTCTACGATCGTCTCGTGGCCCTCCTGGAGGCGCCGCACGAGGGACCGCGTCACGTCGCACTGGACTGGGACGACACCCTGCTCGAGGGCGACTGCTCGCTCCACCTCCTGCGCACGATGGACGCGGCCCGCGGCACGGTATGGTTCGAGACGTACTTCGAGCAGCTCGCGGCGCACGGACGTGCTGTGGCCTACCCGTTGATCGCACAGTGGTGGGCGGGCACGCTTCCCCACGAGACGACGGAACTGCTCGCCCGTATCGGAAGCGACGCATTCGACCACGGTGTGCTCAGGTTCCGCGCCGAGATGGAGGACCTGTGTAGGGCGCTGCAGGCCCGCGGGTGGACCGTGTGGGTGGTGACCGCGTCGCCGGGTCTGCTCGTGGCACCCCTGGCGGCGCGACTGGGCATTCCACGAGAGCGCGTGCTCGGCATGTACCTGCGCGTGGGAGCCGACGGCCGATTCACCGAAGAGGTCATCCCGCCGGTCACCTGGGGCGAAGGGAAGTGGGCGGCACTGTCCCAGCGCATCGATGGCCCGCTGGTTCTCGCCGCCGGCGACAGCGCCTCGGACGCCCCGATGATGCGGGCCGCGCAGCATGCCCTCCTGCTCGATGGGCACGACGCGGCGCTTCGTGAGGAGGCCCGCGCTGCGGGCTGGATGATCCAACCGGGCTGGACCCACACCGAGGCTGAGCCCGGCGTGGAGTCCCACGATGGGTGAGGTCCCATCCACCCTCGTCACGCTGGACAACGTGAGCGACCTCATCGAAGCGCTCGCCTCACGCCCCGTGGTGGCCGTCGACACCGAGTTTCATGCCGAACGCCGCTACCAGCCTGAGCTGCTCTTCGTGCAGCTTCACGTTCCCGAGGTGGGCATCTTCTTGGTGGACCCGCTGGTGCGCGATGTCATGCGTGCCCTGGCCGAACCTCTGGCGCAGACCACAGCATGGATCGTGCACGGAGGTCGCCAAGACCTTCGGTTGCTTCGTCAGGCGCTGGGCGGGGTGCCCGAGCACGTGTTCGACACGCAGGTGGCGGCTGCGCTGGTGGAGCCGGCGGGTCGGTCGGGCCTCGATGCACTCCTGCGGCGCTTTTTGGGTCGCCCCCTGTGCAAAGCGATCCGCATGGCGGACTGGAGCCGTCGCCCCCTGCCTGAGGCGCAGCTTGCGTACGCGGCCGAAGATGTGCGGTGGTTGCCCGAGCTGTGGGAGGTCCTCGCAGCCGAAGCACGGGTGTTGAGCCGCAGCGACGCCCTGGTTGCCGCGTGCTCAGAGGCCCGCACGGCGGCCCTTGATGCCGACCCCACCGACGATTCCTTTCGATACGCAACCCGCGACCTCGACCTCGACCCGCTGGAAGCCGGAACGTTGCGCTCGCTGATGGGGTGGAGGGACCGGGTCGCGCGACGTGAGGACCGTCCCCCCCCGTACGTGGTGGGAGATGCGACGCTGCGGGAGCTTGCGCGCTCCCGCCCTTCCTCGCCTGACGACCTCGCTCAGCATCGGCGCCTGAACGAGCGCACCGTGGCCCGGCATGGAAAGGGTCTGCTGGCCGCGATCTCCACGCCAACGCCGCTCGCCGAGCTCCCTGTGCGTGCGCCGCGGGCCTCTGCGGCCTCGCGCCGCCTCGCGTGGATGGAGGGGCTCGCTGCGCTGCTCGGCGCGGAGCGGCACTTCGCGCCCGAACTGGTGATGCCCCGCGAGCGCCTCGAGACCCTCGCTTGCGCCACATCGCCCTCCTTCGGTGATGTAGAACTGGCGCTCGGCGGCTGGCGATGCGACCTGATCGGGACCGACCTCCACGATGCCCTGGAAGGGCGGGTTGCACTGGCTCTCGGGTCGGACGATGTGAGCTTGCAACGCACCGGACGATTCCACGATAAAGGCGACGTGTCTTGACCCGATGTCACCACTGCCCCACTTGGGGTAGCATCCCCCCGGCCCGCACTTCGCCTTCCTTGGCGGTCGCCCTCTCGCTCCCCTTGACCAAGGTTTCAGCATGATCAGCGGTCGATACCGAGGCCTGATGCTCCTGGGCTTGTCCCTGATCGGAGCCCTGTTTGCTACCTTGGTGGTCTACAACCTCATCAAGGAGGCCCAAGACGGGGTCGCTGAGCAGCGGCCTGTCACACGGCAAGACGTGGTCGTCGCTTCGCGCGACATCCCGCCGGGCTGGACCATCAAGGCCGAGCACCTCGCCACGCGCCAGCTGCCCGACGAGTTCATCCCCGACGAGGTCTACCGCACCGCCGAGGAGATCATTGGTCGCGTCGCCATGGAGCGCGTGCTGGCCGGTGAGTTCATCCGTGAGGAGCGCTTGGCCGACACCGAGGCCGGTACGGGCCTGTCGGCGATCATCCCGCGCGGCATGCGCGCCCTGCAGGTGCCGGTGCGCAACTCCGCGGCAGTCTCGGGCTTCTTGAACCCGCACAACTTCGTCGACATCATCGCCGTCTGCGCTGACACCGTGCCGCCCGAGGTTCGCACGCTGATGCAGTCCGTCACGGTGCTCGCTGTCAACGACCGCATGACGGACGTCGCTTACACCGAGAAGGAGAGCGGCAAGCGTCGCGGCGAGCGTCGCACGTCGCCTTCGGTCACCCTGGCACTCACGCCTTCGGACGCGGAGCGTGTGAAGCACGCCTTCGCCAGCTGCAAGATCACCCTCACCCTGCGCAACGACATCGACGTCACGAACATCGAGTCGAACAAGCCGGTGGGCGTTGAAGGCGTTCCTGTTGAGGGCTCAGGCTCTTGGCAGCCCCCCGCCCCCGCTCCCCTGGACGGGGTCACGCCCCGGCTCGAAGCGTACCCTGGCTAAGCCTCCTGTCTTTCATTTCCACGGAACCCGAGGTCCTCCCATGTTGTCCTACGCCCTTCCGTTCGTAGCGCTCCTCGCGATGGGCAGCTCCGCCTTCGCGGCCCCCACGGCCAGCACGGCCGGCGAGACGCGCTCGGACTGGCTCGACATCGAGCTCGGAAAGTCGATCGTGCTGGAGACGCCGCAGGTGCCCCGGGCGATCTCCATCACCGACCCCACCGTGGCAGACGTGGTCCAGCTTGGCTCGCCGATGAAGTGGCAGATCCAGGGTCAGGCCATCGGCACCACCGACCTCGTGATCCAGTTCGGCGGCGATGTGCCCCCCATGATCTACGAGATCACGGTGCACCAGGACCTCTCGGACCTCACCCGGCGCATCGACGCCGTCGTGGCGCAGAACCCCCCGCGGATCTACCCGCTGGGCGATCACATCGTCGTCGAGGGCACGGTCTCCGACCTCGACACCCTCGAGCGCGTGGCGCTGATCGCCCAGATGTACGACGAGGAGTTCGTCAACCTGATGACGGTCAAGGGCGACCACCAGGTGCAGCTCGAGGTCATCTACGCCGAGGTCACCCGCTCGGCGATTCGCCAGCTCGGCGTGAACCTCTTCTGGAGCCAAGCCCAGTACGGCGCGGGTAGCCTCCAGGGCAATGCGCTCGCCGGTCGAAACGCTGGCCTGCCGAAGCTCGGCCAGTTCACCAACGTGGCGCTCCAGGGCGCTTCTCAGGGCTTCGCGCTCTACGGCCTGATCGGCCAGGGCATCAATATCGGCGCACTCCTGCAGGTGCTCGATCGCCACGCCCTCGCCAAGGTGATGGCCCAGCCAACGCTCGTGTCGCTCTCGGGCCAGCGGGCCGAGTTCCTCGCCGGCGGCGAGGTTCCGGTCATCACGCCGGCCATCGGCGGCTTCGCCACGGTGCAGTACCGCGAGTTCGGCACGCGCATGAGCTTCCTGCCCACCGTGCTCGCCGACGATCTCATCGACGTCCAGCTCGACCTCGAGCTCTCGAGCATCGACCCCGCCGTGGGTACCAGCCTCCGCGGTAACACCGTGCCCGGCTTCAAGTCCCGCAAGCTCCGCGGCCACGTCCGCCTCAAGTCGGGCATGACGTTCGCAGTGGCCGGCCTGCTCCAGGAGCGCGTGTCGATGACCCGCGATGAGGTGCCCGGTCTTGGCCGCATCCCCGTGCTGGGTGCCCTGTTCCGCTCGGTCAACCACGAGCGTGAAGAGATCGAGCTCATGGTCTACATCACGCCGCGCCTCGTGCGTCCGATGGCCCCCGGCGAGGTCCCCGCGATCCTCGGAACCACCGAGAACAACAACCCGAGCGACCTGGCCCTGTACCTGCTCGGTGCCGATCACCGCCCGAAGTCGCGCACCGCCAGCCCCACCGGCGAGGTCGGTCTGCAGCGCTGATCGCGCCACGCTCGCCGCCTACTCCATCCTCCTATCCGCCTCCCGGAGACGCCTCGCTTGCGCCACGAAAGCAATCCCCACTCAGCTGCCACTGTCATCATCGTCTCCGTGTCGGAGGAGATGCAGGAGTCTGTGCGCGAGGCCCTCTCGGCCGACGCGGTGCTGCCCAACAACGCCGTCGACTTTGGGGAAGGTCTTGATCTGGCGCTAAGGAGCATGCCCGACGTGGTGCTCGTCGGCATGGACGACGACCCCGCCCAGGCCATCGAGTTCGCCCGCCTCGTCCGCAAGGAAAACTCGCGGGTGGCCCTGATCGCCGTGGCCCAGGCCCGCGACGCCGCACGCATCGTGGCCGCTACCCGTGCGGGCTACAGCGACTTCATCGTCCTGCCCGACGAGCGCGAGGAACTGCGTTCTGCCGTGCAGAAGTCGGCGTTCCGCGCTGAGGACTCCGAAGGCAAGGGCATGGTGGTGGCCGTGATCGGCGCCAAGGGCGGCGTCGGCTGCACCCTGCTCACCACGCACCTCGCAGCCGAGTTGGCGGCCATTCACCGGGTGCTGTGCATCGACCTCGACAGGGTCATGGGTGACGTGGCACCCTCGATGGACATCATCCCCCGCGACACGATCGCCGACCTGTTTCCGCGCGCGTCCCAGGTGGACGAGAGGATGATCTCGGGCACCGTCGTAGTCCACCCCAGCAAGGTGCACTTCCTGTGCCAGCCCGACGACATCGACGTGATCGGTGATGTGTCCTCCGACGACATGTACTCGATCCTCAATGCCGCCGCGCAGGGCTACCAGTACGTGCTCCTCGATGTGGGCGACTCGGTCAGTGAGTCCGAGGTGGTCGCGGTGAACGCCGCCGACCAGGTCCTCCTGGTGTGCACTCCCGACGTGGTGTGTGTGCGCGATGCCCACCGCTTGGTGAAGGCGCTCGTGCAGGCTGGCGTGGAGCGCAAGCGCGTCAGCCTCGTGCTCAACAGGGTGCCCAAGCAGCCCTTCCTCTCTCGCGACACGATCGAGTCGAACCTCGGCCTTCGTGTGGTGGGCATGATTCCGGAAGATCCCCGCCGCGTCGATCACGCGGTGAACGAAGGGAAGCTCATCCGCGACCTGTACCCGAAGTCCGAGATCGTCACGGAGATCGCGCGCCTTGTGGGTGTCCTCTCGGACGATCCCGACGAGCTGGCGAAGGTGAGCGGCGACGACGATGCCGGCGGCTTCTTCTCAAAGATGTTCGGCAAGAAGAGCAAGAAGTAGAAGAGAAGGAGAGGTAGGCCCGAAGATGGCGAACAACCGCAGGCTCGACCAGTTCAAGCCCGTCACGAAGCGCGCCCCCTCGCTCACCGGAGGCGAGCGCAACTCGCCGGAGTACGAGGAGTACAAGAAGCGCTTCCACGCGGAGCTGCTGGACTCGCTTGACTTTGAGGAGGTCGGCAACACAGCGCGCGCCGACTTGTTCGTGCGCATGCGCGACTCACTCACCGAGCGGATCGAGAAGGCCAACGTGCCGCTCGCCCGTCCCGACCGCGAGCGCATGGTCACCGAGATCATCGACAACGTGCTCGGGCTCGGCCCCATCGAGCCGCTTGTCGCCGATCCCGCGGTCAGCGACATCCTGATCAACGGCCCGAAGAACGTGTTCGTCGACCGCAAGGGCAAGCTGATCAAGACGAACATCGAGTTCGACGACAACCGGCACCTGATGCAGATCGTCGAGCGCATCGTCGTGGCCGTGGGTCGACGCGTCGACGAGCAGAACCCGATGGTCGATGCGCGCATGACCGACGGCTCGCGCTTCAACGCGATCATTCCGCCGCTGTCGCTCGATGGCGCAGCGGTCTCGATTCGACGCTTCGGTAAGGTGCCGATCCAGGCGGAGGACCTGATCGCTTTTGGATCCTGCCCGCGTCCGATGATGGAGACCTTGCGCGGTGCCGTGCACTCCGGCCTGAACACGATCATCTCGGGCGGCACCGGGTCAGGGAAGACCACGCTGCTCAACGTGCTCTCGTCGTTCATTCCCTCCGATGAGCGCATCATCACCATCGAAGACTCGGCCGAGCTTCAGCTCCAGCAGCCCCACGTGGTGCGCCTGGAGACACGGCCCGCGAACATCGAAGGCAAGGGCGAGGTCAACCAGCGCGACCTCGTGAAGAACTGCCTCCGGATGCGGCCGGATCGCATCATCCTCGGTGAGATCCGCGGCGGCGAAGCCATCGACATGCTCACCGCGATGAACACCGGCCACGATGGCTCGCTCGCCACGGTGCACGCCAACAACACGAAGGACGCGCTCGCTCGGTTCGAGACCATGGTCGGCATCGGCATGCCCAACATGACGCCCCGAGCCATCCGCGAGACCATCGCGCGCGCACTCGACGTCGTGATCCAGCAGTCTCGCCTGGTGGATGGCAGCCGTCGCGTGCTCGCGATCACCGAGGTCACCGGCCTCGAGGGTGAGGTCATCACCACGCAGGACATCTTCGTGTTCGACCAGACCGGCGTCGACAAGAACGGCAAGGTGCGCGGGAAGTTCCGGGCCACCGGCATTCGTCCACGGTTCTCGGCACGCCTAGCGAGTCACGGCATCCACCTCGCACCGGCGCTGTTCGAGTTCGAGATGGAGGTCTGACGCATGAATGTCATTGCGCTCGTCCTGTTCATGGTGTTCGCCGCGATCGTGCTCGGCGCGTACGCCGCCGTGCTGTTTGTGGCGGGGCGCAAGGAAGACGCCGAAGCCCGCGTCCAGAACCGCCTCGGGATCACGAAAGAAGAAGAAGACGATGTGCTGGCGTCGCTCCTCAAGGAGCAAGCCGCCGACACGATGATCGACCGGCTGGGTGCGTGGGGCCGCAAGACCCAAGACACCCTCAACGCCGCCGCACTGGAGCTGAGTGTCACCGAACTGGTGGGGCAGATGGTGGCGGCGTCGCTGCTTGTCGCTCTCATCATGATCGTGCTCACCGGACCCCAAGGCCTGCCTGCTGCGATCGTCGCCGGCTACCTGCCGCTGCGCCGGGTCAACAACCTGGCCACGAAGCGCGCGAAGGAGCTGCTCACGCAGATGCCCGATGCGCTCGAGATGATGTCGCGCGCCATGCAGACCGGTGCCGGTCTGGTGGACTGCTTCCGCCTGGTGAGCGTCGAGCTCAAGGACCCCGTGGCCTTTGAGTTTGGGCGCATCGCCGATGAGGTCCGGTACGGCAAGGACTGGCGTCTCGCGCTTGAGGGCCTGATCAAGCGCAACCCGACGCTGTTCGACCTGCGCCTTCTCGTGTCGTCGTTGCTCCTCCAGCGCGAGACCGGCGGCAACATGATCGAGACCCTGGCGCGTATCTCGCGCCTCATCCGCGCCCGTGCTTCGTTCGACGCGAAGGTGCGGGCGATGACCTCAGAGGCGCGTGCTTCGGGCACGATCCTCGCCCTCATGCCAGTCGGCGTCATGCTCCTGGTGTTGGTGGCCAACCCACCCTACCTTGAGCCCCTCATCAGCACAGCGGCCGGGCAGATGGCCGTGGTCGGCGGCCTCTGCATGTACGGATCCGGCCTGTTCCTGATGCAGCAGATGCAGAAGGTCGACGCATGATCCACGTTCCCGCGATGCTCGTGCCGGTCGCTGCGCTCAGCATCCTTCAGCTGATCGTCGTGTCCGTCGTGATCATCATGGTGGTGTTCCTGCTGTTCGGCACGGCGTACTTGGTGCTGTTCCCGGAGGCCACGGCGGCCGATCGCCTGGAGGCGCTCACCGCTGCCGCCGAGACCCAGGACGATGTCTCGTCCATCACCAGCAACGCCGATCCCACGCAGTTCGAGAAGATCGCGGCGCGACTCGGAACACTCGCACAGGGCGCGCCCTCGGCCGAGGTCGATGAGAAGGCGGCGCTGCTCCGCCGAACCTTGCAACAGGCGGGCTACCGCAATCGCCGCGCACCAGAGATTCTGCAGGGCGTGCAGGTGATCTGCACCCTCGTCTTCCCGCTCCTCGCCTCACCTTCCGCGCTGTTCATGGAGACGTCGGCGGCCGCCATGATCATGGTGGTGGCTGCAGCGGCTGGCTACTACGGCCCACCTCGGTACGCGTCCGGCCTCGCCGACAGCCGCCGGGCCGATCTGCTCAACGCCTTCCCCGATGCGCTCGACCTGCTGGTGAGCTCGGTGGAGTCGGGCTTGGCGCTCGATCAGGCCTTCCGTCGCGTGGCGCTCGAGCTGCAGGGCGTCGCGCCCGTGATGGCGCGAGAGTTCTCGATCGTGAACAACGAGGTCACTGCCGGTGTGCCCCGTCCCGCTGCGCTGCTCCACCTCGAAGAGCGCACGGGCCTTGAAGAGATTCGGTCGTTGGTGAACACGATCAACCAAGCTGAGAAGTACGGCTCGTCGGTCGCCGAGTCCCTGCGGGTGTACTCCAGCATCGCCCGTGAGCAGCGGGTCTCCCGCGCAGAGGAGCGCGCGGGCGGCGTGGGCTCGAAGCTCACCATCGTGATGATTGTGTTCTTCCTGCCCGTGCTCATGCTGATCTTGGGCATGCCCTCCGCGATCCGCATGATGGGGTGGGAGTGATGCTGCGCGCCCCTGCCCTCTTGGCCCTCCTTCTCGTTGTCGGGTGCGCTCGCGATCCGGCGCGCATGGCCGCGCGCGCCTCGATCGAGGCCACGCCCAGCTGGAAGACCGAGGAAGGACGCAAGGAGATCTGGCGCGACGTGGCCAACTGGGCCATCGAGAACAACCTCCCGGATGAGGCGCTCTCGATGGTGTCTCGCCTGCGTGAGGCCGGCGAGAACACCTCCGACCTCGACGTCATCCAGGCCCGCGCCCTGGCGGCGCAGGGCCTCCCGGAAGAAGCGCGTGGGATGCTCGCCACAGTCGTCGAGAACGAGCCTCGCAATCCGGCGGCGTGGCGTGCCTACGGGGTGGTGCTCGCGGACCTCGGCAAGCGCGACGAAGCCATCGACGCCTTCCGGCGCGCGCTGAAGTTCGACGCCGACGATGTGCCCACGCGCAACAACCTGGGGTTCTTGCTCATGGCCGCGGACGCCTGCGCGGAAGCTGTCGAGCACCTCACGGCGGTGGTGGCCGCCGATGGCACGTCCGCGCGCTACCGCAACAACCTGGCGTTCGCTACGGCCTGCGCAGGCGATCACGAGCGCGCTCTCGACCTGTTCCAGAGCACGGGAACAGGTGCCGACGCACGCTTCAATCTGGGCCTCGCGTACGAGCGCATGGGTCGCGTTTCTGACGCGATCGTGCAGTACGAAGAGGCGATTCGTTACGATCCGCAGTATCCACCGGCTAGGGACGCGCTCGCGCGGCTCGACACCGAGTCTGAAACGTCTACGTCTGACGAGGGAGTGTCCCCATGAAGCCCATTCGCGCACGCCTGATGGCCGCCGGAGCGCTCGCGCTCCTCGGCACCGCCTGCAAGCAGCCCCTCCACCTGCAGTACGACTTCGGCCGCGCTTACGTGGAGACCCTGCGGGTGCAGGCCGATCTCACGCGCCCCAGCGTGCAGTACCAGACCTACTCCTTGTACGGCATCGAAGCCGTGAAGATCCGCATCAACGTCTCGGCGTCGACGTCGGACAAGGAAGAGAACGAGCCCACCTTTGATGGCACGGGTGGCGACAACTAGTCGCCCGCGTCGAGGCCGTTCGTGACGGACGGGCCCGCGCAGACCCCATCCCCGCCCCGACGTACGCCGGCTGCGCTGGCGTTGGGAATCCTCGCGGGCACCCTGGCGGCCGTCTCCATCCTGCCGACGGTTGTTCCCCTGACCCAGCGGGTGGGCCAGGCTGAAGATGGTGCCTCGATCGTGCAGGCCGTGGCAGCCTCGCGCGCCACGGGGGTCATCTACGACCCCCACCTCCCGCTCGACCCCTTCCTGCACCACACCCTGGATGTGGATCACATCGCTGTGCTCGACGGGCACGGTGTCGTGCGGGCGTCGTCGGGAGAAGCGCCCGCGGACCTGCCCGCCGCGGAGCTGTGCCCTCCGGGCGAAGCACCGGGGCACGTGGTGGTCACCACCACCGGGAGATGGGCGATCGCCTGCCGCGACGTGGGTGCGTACCAGATCGTCGGCATTCGCCGCGCGGCCAACTACGAGGCGCGGCGCACGGGCTGGCTGATCGTGGCGCTGTCGCTCATGGTCGGCATCAGCGCAGCGTTCGGCGTGCTGCAGGTGCTCTCCCCCTTGTCGCGCGTGAGCGCGGGACTGGCTCGCATCGGTGAAGGCGAGCGAGGCGTGCGCGTGCCCCGCACGGGCTTCCGCGAGCTCGATGAGCTCATCGACCGGCTGAACGTGCTGGCGAAGGCCACAGAGGCCCGTGAGGAGGGCCTGCGGGCGCGTGTGGAGGTGGTGCAGCGCATCGCGAAGGAGCTGGCCCACGAGGTTCGCAACCCGCTGCAGAGCTTGGAGTTCATGGCCGGGGTTGTGGCGATGGAGGATGACCCTGAGGAGCGCGCCAGGCTGGCCTCGAGCATCCAGGAAGAGGTCCGCACCTTGGAGGCCGTCGTCCGACGCTTGCTGCGCCAGGACGAAGGGGGCCTGAGCCAACTTCTGGTGCGCTCTCCGGTGCACATCGGGCCGTTGGTGGAGCAGATCGTCTTGTTCCGACAGCCAACCGCCGAGCGCTCCGGCGTGTCGCTGGAGATCGGACAGACCAGTAAGGGCGAGGTGCTTGTCGATCGCACGCTGCTGATGAAAGCGATCGAGAACCTCATCGTCAACGCCGTGGACTTCGCGCCCAAAGGCAGCGGTCGGGTTCGGGTCGGCGTAGAAAAGACCGCCGACGTGCTGGTCATCACGGTCGAAGACAACGGGCCCGGCGTGCCCGACGAGCTCGGCGACACGATCTACTTGCCCTCGGTGTCGCACAAGCCCGGCGGCACAGGGCTAGGGCTTGCGCTGGTCGAGAGCGTCGTGCGAGGTCATGGAGGGTGGGTCCGCCACAGCCGCAGTGCGGCGCTGGGCGGGGCGGCGTTCGAGATCTCCATTCCGCTTGTGGAGTCACAAGAGGAGGCTCTCGTTGAGAATCTTGGTCGTTGACGACAACCGCTCGAGCGCCGATCTGCTGGTGCGTGCGCTCAATCGGCAGGGCGAAGAAGCCGAGGCCCTCTACGACGGGGCGTCGGCCGTGCGTCGCCTGGAGCTGGATCCGCCCGATTTGGTGCTCACCGACCTTCGCATGGAGGGCGTTGACGGCATGGACGTGCTGCGCGCCGCGCGAGCGTGCCGACCCCCCGTCGAGACCATCGTGTTCACAGCCTACGGCGGCATCGAGACCGCGGTGGAGGCGATGCAGCTCGGTGCACGGGACTTCCTCACCAAGCCGGTGACCCTGGACCAGGTGCTGGGTCGTGTAGAAGCCGCGCGCA
Organism: uncultured Enterobacteriaceae bacterium; assembly: GCA_964396405.1. Taxonomy (GTDB): domain Bacteria; phylum Myxococcota_A; class UBA796; order UBA796; genus JACKEO01. The sequence continues at coordinate 23,871 of CAYNFK010000031.1, read as the reverse complement.
ACAGCTCGTCCCCGCCGGACCCCGCGCTGGCCCCTCCGCTCACCGACCAGTCGCCGGCGGCACGCGAGCTCGTGGCCACCTTGCGCCGCGTTGCCAACGCGCCGTCGCACGTGTGGCTGGAGGGTGAGATCGGATCGGGACGCGGGCACACCGCCTGGACGCTGCACCAGGAGACCGACAAGGATGCGCCCTTCGCCGCGCTCGACCCCACGCGCGCGTTCGAGTGGCCCCGATCGGGCACCGTGGTGCTCTCCAACGTCGACGACCTCCCCGACGATCTCCAGCGCGACCTCGTGCGGCGCCTTCAGCGTGTTCCAGAAGGCCTGCGCATCATTGCCACGGCCTCGCCCGACGCCAGGAGCCGGCTGGTGCAAGAGAGCCACGAGCAGCGCGGCCGCAGCGCGGATGGCCTCATTCGGCAGGACCTCTACTTCAAGCTCGCGGTGATCGTGATCCGAGTGCCGCCCTTGCGCCAGCGCACCGACGACATCGTGCCGATGTTCCAGGACGCGCTCCAGCGCTTCGCAGCGCGCTACCGTCGACCCGTGCCACCGCTACAGGCGGAAGACCTCCACCGCCTGATCGCGCACTCCTGGCCCGGCAACGTGCGCGAGCTGCTCAACGTCGCCGAGCGAGCCGTTGTGCTCGGTGCCCCCGATGGCATCGATCTCCTCGTCTCCAGCGCGGCCACTCCAGCGGCCGGACTGCCCCAGCTCACCGAGGGCTTCGAGCTCATGCCCTACCTCGAGCAAGTCGAGCGCCGGATCCTCGTCGAGGCCCACCGCATCACGCACGGCGACCGCCACGAGATGGGCCGCATCCTGGGCGTCGAGCGCAACACGCTGCGCTACAAGCTCAACAAGTACGACCTGGTCTGACCGCAGGCGACCCCGGGGCTCAGAAACCCACGACGGGGAAGATCCCGGAAGCCACCAGCGAGCTGGGCAGACCCAACCGACCCCCACCCACCCCGATGCTGGGGAGCGCGTGCGTGAGGGGCTCGTGGGGCATCCTGACGGTGACCTTGACCATGGTGACGCCGCTGCGCTGCACGATCTCGGCGATGACCGCGCAGGGGTCGGCAAGATCGCAGGCAAAACCCACGTCGTCGAGCAGGATGCGCGTGGCGGCTGCACCCTGGGTGCGGGCACCCAACAGCGAGGTCTGGTTCGAGCCGAAGCGCGCGCCATCCCGGGCTGCGTTGGTGACCATCGCGAGCTGCGAGAAGTAGTGACCGTACTCGACCGTGCCGAAGAGCACGAACACGATCAGCGGCAGCGTGACCGCGAACTCGATGGCAGCCGCACCCCGGCGCTTGGTGCCACGGACTGCTGGGGCTCGTCGTAGGGTGGCCATTAGTCTGCATCCTCAAAGATCGAGACGGACCGACCACGCAAGGTGGCCGGCAAGAGGCGACTCACGGGTCCGCCGCCGCGCTTAGCGAGCAGCTCGCCGCCGGGGCCGGCGATGAGCGAGGAGTTCGCCCCCGCGCCGAGGTAGCCCGTGAGGCTCACGAAGTTCACGGTGACCTCGCACAGCAAGCGCTGGGGGCTGTTCCCAGGCGCCGACCGGTCGGTGATGACGATGCCGCAGCTGTGCACACCGCCACAGTCGATCCCGCCACCCTGAGCGAGGCGCACGCCGATCGCGCCGGTGGCGACCCCCACCACATCCTCGTTGTCGGGGTCGGACTGAGAGCCGAGCTCACAGCCGCGCCGTGCGGCCTCGATGACCACGCCCCGCTGGTAGAAGTACCAGGAGTACTCCATCACCGCGATGAACACGGCGAGGAAGATCGGGAAGATGAGCGCGAACTCGACCAACGCCGAGCCTCGGCGAAGGATCCGCCGCGCGGGGGTTCGCTGGAGCTTCCGCATCACTGCACCACCTGCACGCGGACTTCGCGCGCGTACTCACGGAGGATGTTCTCGAGCCCGTTGGCGTTCTGCACCTGACGGTACAGTCCGCGGCCCATGGTGAGCGAGCCCAGGTAGATGTCGGCGTCGGAGCCGGCGGGGGTGATGCCGACCACATGCGTGTCGGTGCCCATCGCGTCGAGCGCGTCGCCGAAGGTGCTCACGTCGTTGTCGATCTCGCCGAGGCAGTACTCGGCCGCATCGCCGTCGATCTCCAGGTTGGGCCCGCAGCGACCCGCAGACTCCGACACCAAGATGATCGTGGGATGACCGTAGGTGGTGCGCGCTGTGAAGGTATCCACGGCGCGATTGAACAGGGCGCCAGGGTTGGAGCCCGCCGCCAGGTAGGACCGATCCTGGTACGCGACAGCATCGCCCAGAGGGTGCGCGTAGCGGGGCACGACGGTGCCGGGGATGTTGCCGAGCGCAAAGGCCGAGCAGTCCGGAGCCGCGATGGCGCGGTCCATGACCTCATCGAAGTAGCGATCGGGGTTGTCTTCCCACCAGTTGCCGAGGTGACACGCCAGCGGGCTGGTGAGGGAGGTGTTGAAGGTCCGGATGCGCCGCGCATCATTCAGCGCAAAGTAGACCTCGGTCCACAGCCAGAGCGTGCACTGTTGCTCGAGGGTGAGCGGCGTCCCGTCATCCTCGCGGTCGTCGTCGCCGGAAAACGCTAGCATCGTGTCGGGCAGGGTGTACTCACCCGAGACCGAGTCCTTGGTGAACTCCCTCAAGTAGGCGTAGAAGGCCCCGTTCTGGGTGCCGTGCGGCCCCTGCCAGAGCAGTGCGCCGTTGCCCAAGTGGTTGATGATTCGGTAGTCCGCCTGGGGCGGGCTGTTCTCGTCGCCCGCGCCGGGCAGCTCGAAGTCCGCGCCGGGACGACGGTGACGATACGCGAAGAACCACGCATCCACGCCCACGTCGCACAGCTCGAAGCGGCCTGCCGTGGCGCGGAACGTGGCATCGTTGCCGCTCACGGGGAACATCGCCGTGCCCATGTCGGCCGAGATCGCCGAGAACTGGTTTCCACCGGCGTTGATCTCCAGCGACTCGGGCTGGAACACATCGTAGTTCCAGGCCTCACCTGCGTAGGCCATGAACGCCAAGCGGTCGCCGGGGATGTCGAGGTTGTCGATCTCGTCGATGAAGCCGACCAAGCCATCCTGAATGTCGTCGACATCGGCCGTGTTCGTGTAGCGGCTTGCATCCACGGCGAGGATCATGTCGCGGTGGCGCATCGCGGCTCGTGCACCGAGCGTGACGGCGAACTTGGAGTAGTCCACCTTGCTGCCGCCCTGGCCTGCAAGCGAAGCCTGCTGCGATCCGCGCGCCGAGGCGAGGCCGATGGCCGGCCCGAAGATGCTGGTGACACCCCCACCCGTGACCGTAGCGTTCACCGTGATGGCCTGCGGCGAGCCGCGATCGGTCCAGCGATCGCCGGCTTCCGTGCGGGGCTCATCCCAGTCCCACTCGCCCCACCGGATGTCGAGCTCGACCGTGGCGGCCTTGTCGGCCTTGCCCATGATGCTGACCATCGAGGCCGCGATCGCCGCCCGACGCTCGGCCTCGGACCGAGAGTCGCCATCGCGACGCGCAGCGACGGCTTCAAGCGCCGCAGCCTCGGCCGCATTCTCGGCGTGCAACGCCGCTACCTTGAGACGTCCACCATCGATCGAGAACGCGAGAAACGCGAGCATCGTGGTGAAGGTCAGCGCGAACAGGATCGCATAGTTCCCGCGTCGCATGCGCATGGCAGACCTCCTTGCTCTTCTAGGAAAGCAAGGTAGCATGCGCCGGACCTCCTTTACAACGGCCAGGTGCCTGTCGTGGATCTGACAACGAGCCGGCAGCATCGTCCTGAGCGCTGGATTCAACATGCCGTGCTCCTGGTCGGAGGGGTGCTCGTCGTCGCGTCGACGGCACACGCCCACCCTATCGGCGATCGGCTCCCCGCCCAGCTTCTTGAGGTGGAGATCCAGCCCACGGGCCTCGTGATCTCGCTGGAAGCCGAGGCGCCGCTGGAGCTGCTCCAGCTCTCGGCAGGGACGGAGGTTGGGGCACCCGAGCTGATCCTCGATCGCCTCGACCACGGGCTGTATGCCGAGGTCGATGGCGAGCGGATGGCGCTCACGCGGCGCGATCGCAGCGTGTCCACCGACCTCGTGTCGGGCCACGGCTACGTTCTGCGCGCGGTCTGGGAGGCCGCGGTCGACCTCGATGGCCGGCACACGGTGCGCGTCGGAAACGCCAACCTCGGCGATGGGCCCAGCTGGTTTCGCGACGAGGTGCGCCTCTGGCCCGGCACCGCCCTGCACAGCACCAACCTGCACCGTGTGCTCCGCGGGGAGCCCGTGAACTACGAAGGGCGCTGGCTGCGCGCCGAGTCCCTCCGACGCATCGACCTCGACCTCACGATGCCGACGGGTCCGCTCGACAAGGCGTACGCGTGGATGAACCCACGCCCGTGGAGCCTGGCGGACGCTGCCCCGACAGGCTGGGCGTGGCGGGATGGCCGAGAGAACGCAGGCACCGTCGTGCTCGCGTTCGTGGTCACCGCCCTGCTCGGCGCGCTCGCGGCCGCCTGTGCACCAGGACGCTGGGGGTGGTCGCTGCTCGCCCCCGTGTGGCTGGTGGCGGCTGTCGCCGTGCCTCCCGCCGCCGCGAGCTTGGGACTTGGAGCGGCCGCCATGGTCCCGCTCCTCCATCCTGGCCAAGCGCAGTGGGCCGTTCCGCTCTTGGGCCTCGCAGCCGCCAGCCTGTGGGCCCCACCGTGGACGCCGTGGGGGCTCGTCGCCTGGGGGCTCGGACTTCTCGTCGGACGCGCGGTCGCGGTGCGACCCGGGCTCGCGGCCGCTGGCTTGGCCGCGCTCGCCGTGGTCGTGGCGCTGCGCGGCTGACGGTGCGCGCAGGATCGGGTCACGCTAGGCAAGCGGGCCGGAGAGTCCATGTCCAGCGCGGTCGATGCGAACGAAGCGGAGGCCCCGCGCGCGGCGATCGACAAGTACCGGGGAGCTGTGGCGATCACGGTGGCGGTGGCTGCTCTCGGCTACCTCGCCTACGCCGTGTGGAGCGGCTTCTCCGAGACCGCCTCCGAGCTCGTGGCGTTCGCCTGGCCGCTGTACGTGCCGATCTTGGGGCTCACGCTGGTGAACTACGGCCTGCGCTACGCGAAGTGGGCGTGGCTGCTGCGTCGCTTGGGCGTGCAGATGCCGTGGAGAGCCAACGTCGCCGGCTTCATCGCGGGTCTCGCGATGGTGATCTCGCCGGGAAAGGCCGGTGAGCTCGTGAAGCCATGGCTGGTGCGCGAGGTCACCGGCACGCCGATGGCGCGCACGATCCCTGCGCTGGTCGCCGAGCGCCTCACCGACGGCATCGCCGTGGTCGTGCTCGCCGGCTTCGGCGTCGCCACCTACAGACCTGAGTCGGTGCCCCTGATCGTCGGCACCCTCGCCGCCCTCGCGCTCGGACTTCTGGTGTTCTCGATCGACCCGCTCGCCGAGGCGGTGTTTCGGGGCATGGAACGCCCCGCCCCTCTGCGGGGCTTAGTGGCCAAGCTGCGAGAGTCCCACGGTGCGATGCGCACCTGCCTGGGCCCGTTTCCTCTCGTGGTCACGCTGGTGCTCTCGATGCTGGCCTGGTACGCGGAGTGCGTGGGGTACTGGCTGGTGTTCCGCGGGCTCGATGTGCCCGCCGACCTCGGTGTCAGCACGTTTCTCTACGCCTTCGCCACCGTGTTCGGTGCGCCGTCGCCCGGCGGGATGGGCATGGCCGACATCGCCCTGGTGGAGGGTGCCGAGCGCCTCATCCCCGCCATCACCGAGCCGCAGGCCCTGGCTGCCGCGCTCCTCGTGCGCGTGGCCACCCTCTGGTTCGGCGTGCTGCTCGGTGCGTTCACCCTCCTGGGTCTCGACCCGATCGTGCGGCGGGCCCGCGCGGAGCTCACATGACGCTGGTCGCCGCCGTTCAGCTCACCTCCACATCGGATGCGGCAGCCAGCCTCGCCGCCGCCGAGCACCAGATCACGGCCGCGGCAGCAGCAGGTGCCCAGCTCATCGTCACGCCCGAGAACACCAACTACCTCGGTCCCCACACGCAGAAGGTGGCCTGCGCCGAGCCCGTGCACGGGCCAACCATCGGCCGCCTCGCGGCACTCGCGAGGCGCCTTCGCATCCACCTGGTGGTGGGGAGCTTCAACGAGAGGTCCGAAGACCCCGCCCGCTGCTACAACACCTCAGTGGTGCTTAGCCCCGACGGCGACGTGCTCGCCACCTACAGGAAGATCCACCTGTTCGACGTCGACGTCTCCGACGCGGTGCGCTTCCGGGAGTCCGACACCGTGGTGCCCGGCGATGCCGCCGTGGTGGTGCCCACCGCCGTGGGCGTGCTGGGCCTGAGCATCTGCTACGACCTGCGCTTCCCCGAGCTCTACCAAGCGCTGGTTCGCCGGGGTGCCGAGATCCTGCTGGTGCCTTCCGCGTTCACCCTCACCACAGGACGCGACCACTGGGAGCCTCTGCTGCGCGCACGGGCGATCGAGGCGCAGGCGTATGTGATCGCCGCCGGCCAGCACGGGCGGCACGACGACGGCGGGCTGCGTGAGTCCTACGGACACAGCCAGATCGTCGACCCCTGGGGTCTGGTGGTCGGCAAGGCCAGCGATGGCCCAGGCTTCGCTCTCGCTCCTGTGGACCTCGACCGCGTGCGGCAGGTGCGCCAGGGCATGCCCGTGCAGGCGCACCGGCGCCCCTTCCGCTAGCGTCCGAGCAGCGCGGCCAGCTTCTCCACGCCCCGGCGGGTACGGCTCGGCTCCACGGCCGTGTAGCACAGGCGGGCATGGCGCTCGTAGGCCGGTCCGAACACGCGCCCAGGTGCCAGCAAGATCCCCTCGTCCACGCACCGAGCGAGGAAGTCCTCGGCCGAACGATCGCCGAGGTGGGGTGCGAGGTCGAGGAACAAGAACGTGCTGCCCTCGGGACGCGCGACACCCAATCGGTCCGCGCACCATGCGCCGATCTCGGCGTACTGCCGTGCGGCGTCGGCCACCCAGGCGTCCCCTTCCGCGCCCAGCACGGCCGCCGCGGCGAGCTGACCCACATGGGGCGCGCAGTAGGACGTGTAGGTGGTGAGCTTGGTGGCGGCCTCGATCACGGCCTTGGGTGCCACCACGTAGCCCACCCGGTTGCCCGCCATGCCAAACGCCTTGGAGAACGACCAGGCCGAGATGGTGCGCTCAGGGGCCAGCGCACGAGCGTACACGTGCGGCACATCTCCAAAACGAAGGTCCTCGTAGACCTCGTCGCTCACCAGCCAGATCGCGCGAGAGGATGCCCACGAAGCAACGGCCGCCACCACGTCAGGGGGGATCACGCGACCTGTAGGGTTGTTGGGTGTGTTGAGGTAGACGGCGACGGTGCGATCGGAGGCGAACGCATCGAGGTGGGCGGCGACAGCGCCAGCCGCAATGCCCTCACCCACAAACGGCACGTGAACCGGACGACCCCCGAAGGCTACCGTGGTGCCGGCGAACAGCGGCCACGCGGGCGCGAGGATCATCACCTCGCCGCCCTCGGGCACGATGGCGCCGAGCACGGCTGCGAATCCTGCCGTGGCGCCGGCGCACACCAGCACCTCTTCGGCACCCGTGGACACACCTGTGCGGCGTGACACCCGATCGGCCAGCATCTGCCGTAACCACAGCAACCCCGGCACCGGCGTGTAGCGGTTGTGACCCGGATGGTCGGCGAGCCGGATGTGCTCGGTGCGCCCCCTCTCCGGCGGCTCCATCCAGGTGTCACCCACATGGAAGGGGTAGGTCTCACCTTCGAGCGTCGCGAAGCGCGCCACCAGCGTGCTGTAGACCGACCCCACCAGGTGCCCCACCCGAGGAGCGAGGGCTGGTGTTGCGCTCACGCGGACGCCTCGTCCTTCCAGCGCCGAGAACGCGAGACCTCACCACGGTAGGCGGCCACCGAGGCGGCTCTGCGGTCGGAGTCCCAGGCCAGCAGGTGGGCCATGCGGTCGGCAACGGCATCGACGCAGCCCAGGCCCTGATCGTGGTCGCGGAAGTAGAGCTGCGTGCGCCGCGTCATCACGTCATCCACCTCGCTCGCCAGCTCGGCGAACACGGCGTGGTCGACCTGCGCGAGGATCTCATGGCGATCCGGCACGAGGCGCACCCCGAGCAGAGGATCGGCCGCGACGCGGCGCGCGACGTCGACAGCGCGCATGCCGTAGGTGCCGACCAAGTGGCGGGCGATGTCGTCGTCGAGCGTGCCGTTGGCCGCCTTCGCGACCTGGGCCACCAGGCCGTCGATCTTGTCGTCTTCGGGCCAGCCGACCGCACCCGGCAGCACCTCACGCTCGGTGGGCGGACGCCCCAGCGGCTCCTTGGTGCGCCCCGACAGACGCAGCACCTGCACGGCCGTGTCGACCACCTCAGCCGACATCCGCCGGAAGGTGGTGAGCTTGCCGCCCGCCACGCTGACCACACCGCTCGCGTCGACCCGCACGACGTGCTCACGGCTGGTCTCACTCTCCGAGCGTCCCTCGGGTGGCCGCAGCAGCGGACGGAGGCCGGCCCACGTGGAGATCACGTCGTCGCGCGCGAGGCCCGCGTCGGGAAAATACGCCTGCACCGCAGCGAGCAGGTAGTCGATGTCGTCGCTGGTGGCGGCGACATCGCCCGGGTCGCCCTGGTAGTCGGTGTCGGTGGTGCCCAGGTAGGTGCGGTCGCCCCAGGGGATCGTGAACAGCACCCGGCCGTCTTGCGGATGCAGGCACACCACCGTGTGCTGCACGGGCAGGCGATGGCGGTCGAACACGATGTGGACGCCCTTGGTGGGCCGCAGCACCGGTGCCTGCCCCGCGGTCTCCAGCGCGAGCACACTGTCGATCCAAGGCCCTGCCGCCAGCACGACCACGCCCGCACGGACCTCCTTGCGCTCGCCTGTGTGCGCGTCGGACACCGTGGCACCTACGACGTGACCGCCCTCGTCCTTCAGGAGGCCCACCACCTTGGCGCGCGGACACACGACCGCGCCCCGCTGCACGGCATCGAGCGCGGTCTCCAGCGTGAGCCGCGCATCGTCGGTGGCGCAGTCGTAGAACAACGGCGCGCCCACGAGGTCGTTGGGAAGGAGAGTGGGCTCGAGCGAGGCCACCTCCTTGGGCGACAGCTTGCGGTGGATCTTGGGCGACCGAAAGAGCGACAGGCCGTCGTAGAGCCACATGCCGGTGTTGATCAGCCACAGCGGCTGCCGCGACCCCTTGTAGACCGGAAACAAGAACCCCATCGGCTTCACCAGGTGGGGCGCGATGTCGAGCAGGATGCGACGCTCGCTCACCGACTCGAACACCAAGCTGAACTCGTACTGCTCCAGGTAGCGCAGGCCGCCGTGCACCAGCTTGGAGGAACGCGACGACGTGCCGTAGGCCAGGTCGTGCATCTCCACCACCGCTACCGACAGGCCGCGCATCGACGCGTCCCGGGCGATGCCGGCTCCGTTGATGCCGCCGCCGACGACCAGAACGTCGACGGGTTCTCCCAGCCGATCCCACATCGCTTGGCGGGTGGTCATGTGTCCTCCGAGCCGACCGCGTAACCGGCTGCGCGTTCTCCCCAGGGCGGCACGTCGTCGCCTTCTTTCACGCTGAACCGCGCGCGACCCACCGCGGCCTCGCCACTTCGCACACAGACCTCGTAAGCGGCGTCCTCCAGCGCTTCCCGCTCCCGCTCGGAGCGTCCACGCCCGGCCAGTGCAGCGGCCTTGAACGCAGCGACCGCCGTGGGAGATCGTGTGGCCGTGGCCAGCGCAAGCGCGCGGGCCCGCACGAGCCCGGCCTCGAGATCCGCAGCCAGCTCCTGAACCAAGCCCAGACGCAGCGCTTCGTCGGGCAGCACCTGCTCTCCCGTCATGCCCAGGCGCAGCGCGTGGGCGAGGCCAATCTCGTCCGCCATCCACGCGGTCCCTCCAGCGCCCGGCACGATCCCCAGCCCGGTCTCAGGGAGAGCGAAGCGGGCACCGGGCACGGCCACCCGGTAGTCGGCGGTGAGCAGCCACTCCGTGCCCCAACCAAAGGCCACGCCGCCCACCACGCAGACGTGCAGCACCGGTACCCTCCGCAGCGCGGCGAGCGCCGCGCGCTGACGACGGACGTGGGCGAGCACCTCACCTTCGCTCCACCCCACCCGCTCAGTGACGTTCGCCCCGGCTACGAAGATCGGCGTGCCCCTCGACGAGACCTTGCGGCTGGTGCTGATGAGCGCGCGCGCATCGGGGTCCGTGGAGAGCTCGGACGCGAGGCGCTCCAGCTCGGTGAGCTCGGCGCTGCCCATCTCGTTGGCCTTGCCGTGGTCAAACACGAGCTCGACCACCGCACCGCTCGCGGAGGTACTGACCCGGAGTCGCTCGTAGGAAGTGCCGTCGATCATGGACCGCCTCGCTGGGGCCGTCCGCGATAACCGCCCGCATGACGTCAGACTGGCTCGCCGATCTGCAGCGCCTCGTGGCCTCCCCTACGGTGTCGGGCACGCCCACCACCCAGGTGATGGCGTTCCTCGCAGAGCGGCACGAGGCTCAGGGCTTTCGTGTCGAGCGCTTCGAGGTGGATGGCGACAAAGCCAACCTCGTGTGTACCGCAGGACCCGAAGGCTCGGGCGGACTCGTGATCTCCGGCCATCTCGACGTGGTGCCTGTGGAAGGCCAGCCGTGGACGCGTGATCCCTTCCGCGCCGAGGTGGTCGACGGAAGGGTGTACGGCCGCGGCACCACCGACATGAAGGGCTTCGTCGCCGCGGTGCTGTCCGGCTTGGACCGCGTCGCCGTACCCACGCTGGCCGCGCCTCTGGCGCTGGTGTGGACGTGCGAGGAGGAGGTGGGCTGCCAAGGCTCGGGCCGACTGGCTGCGGCCTGGCCTCGCGAGCGAGCCCTTCCCAGCGCCTGCTGGATCGGCGAGCCCACTGACTTCGTGCCGATGCGGATGCACAGCGGCCACGTCGCGGTCCACATCGTGGTGGTCGGCGAGGCCGCCCACACGAGCCGTCCGCAGCTTGGCCGCAACGCGATCGAGACCGCGGCCGACGTGGTGCAGATCGTGCGTGGCCTCGCCGACGAGCTCCGCGCTCAGCCACGCGCCGAGCTGCCGATGCCCGAGCCGTGGGTGCCGCTGGTGGTAGCGCGCATCCACGGAGGCACGGCGATCAACATCGTGCCCGATCACGTCACGGTGGACGTGGGCTACCGTCCCCTGCCCGGTGACGATCCCCTCGACGTGTTCAGGCGCCTTCAGGCGCGTCTGGCCGCTGCGCTCGGCCCGCGCGTGGCCGATGTGCACGCCCACGTGGGCACGCTCACGCCCGCACTGCACACGCCCAGCGGCACCGAGCTGTCGGTGCGCCTCGCTCTATACGCCGAGCCCGGCCCCGAGGTGGCTCCGTTCGCAACCGACGGCGGGCACCTCGCTACGCTGGGCACGCAGCCGATCGTGATGGGACCCGGCAGCATCGATCGTGCCCACAAGGCCGACGAGTACGTCGATGCGCACGCGCTCGACCGCACCGTGCAGCTCGTGGAACACCTGCTCGCGCCTCGCTGATCTTGCCGGATCAGGGAGCCGGTGGTGCGCCCGGTGCGGTGGGCTGCGGCAGCTCACGGTTGGGCTGCAGCGTGCGCATGGTCTCGCCCGCAGGAACGCGCTCCAGCACCACGTTCTGGCGGTACACCGAGTTGCTGCGCGTCTCCGCCATCACCGACGACGCCGTGGGCGTGCCCACCGACACGTACTGCACCTGGATCAGCTCCCCCGCCGCCACATCGAAGGCCATGCTGCCATCGAGCTCGGTGGTGAGCGTGTAGCGGGGCTGGCCTGGGTTGACCTCGCCGTGGCTCGAGATCGTGCCCACGCCCTTGAGGCTCATCAGCACCATCGGCGGCTGCGCAGCGAGCACGCCCACCGTGACCTGCGGCGCGCCGAACGACCCCGCCTGGCTTGGCACCATCATCGGCCAGGAGCTGTTCTGGAGCCAGGCTCCCACACCTTGATCATCACCTCCCTTAGGGAGGTGCACATCGAAGGCCGCGAACGCTCGCTGAACCGCGAGCTGGATCTGCAGCGCGATGCTCTCGAACCGGTCAAGGCGCGTGTCGAGGCCGTCGACATCGATGCTGCGGACCTTGCCGCCGTTCTCCAGCACCAGCTCGATGCGCGCTTGATCCTTCATCGCCGTGGTCCACTCGTCGATGATCGGCGCCATCCGTCCCGCCGACTGCGGGAACGGCAGCACGCGCATCGCGGCATCCTCGACGTCGCACAGGATCGACCACGCCGACTTGCCCAGCGCCGTGTCGGCCGTGCAGGTGACGTTGAGCGAGAGATCGAAGCGCAGGATGTTCGCATCGACGTTCAGACGCTGGTTCATCTCGAAGGCGTCGATCAGCTCCACATCCGCCCGCAGGCTGTAGCGCCGAACCTGTCCCTTCTCCCACTTCCAGGCCAAGCCTTCGGTGGCCGAAGCGGGCAGCGAGAGCGCGATCAGCAGCCCCGCGACCCCCGCGCGACTCACGGCTTCACACCGAAGCCCACACGCGCAAACGCGCTCACGGCGGCCTGCCCGGCAGCCGGATCCCACAGCGTGCTGGGACCGTAGTAGCCGCCCAGCGAGACACGAACCCAGGTGGTCTCGTTCTTCATCGGGATGCCGACCGCCATGCGCCCGCCGTAGCCAAGGTGCGCAGGCGCCAGCCAAGCGATGCCGCCCAAGATGACAAACGTGGGCGTGGGCTTGGTGGGACGCACCGCGTAAGCGCCGATCTCGAAGTGCGGCTGCGGGAACACGGCCACGCTGGAGTTCGCCTCGCCCGATGCGAACTGGATCGTGTTGCCCGGCGTGAACGTGCCATCGACGCCGCCACCGAACGCGAAGTAGGAGATGCCCACCTCGAAGCCCAGGCCCGCAGAAGCCGCGCCGGCCGCGAACAGCGCCGTGGGGTCGGTGGCCTGCTCGAACAGGGGCGTGGCCAGGATGCCGCCGCCGATCTCGGCGTAGAGCACGCCGGTGACGAGGCGGGTGTCCTTGAGCGCAGCCTTTCCGTCGTAGCTCACCACGTAGAAGCGGCGGCCGTCGTCGGCCCCAAGGAAGAGCGGCCCACCCTCGTGGTGGGCAGCGAGCAGGGCGAGCGAAGCCACCACCGACTCGGGCAGACCCGTGACCTTGCCCGTGAGCACCTTCTCGCGGGTGACCGCCAGCGACTCTGCATCCACAGCGCGCGGCGTGGTGTAGGTGCCGCCCGGCGCAGCATCGAGGATGGCGCGGCCGTGCACGATGCCGCCACGAACCACGTGGAGGTAGTGCTTGCCGGGCGTGAGCGGGACCGCCCCCACCGGCGCCTTACGACCATCCACCCAGACATCGCCCCCGACGTCTTCGACGGTGAGCGTGGCCTTGGGCAGGCCCTCGAGCGTGCCCGACACCCGCTGGTAGTGCTGCCACGCGGTGCCGTCGGCAAACATCGAGCGGTCGGCGAGCTTGCCCATCAGGGCGTACGCATCGACCCAAGCACGGGGCACCGACGCGCTGGGGCCATCGAAACGAAAGTCCTTCGCGCGCTCATCGGAGGCGAAGGTGTTGGGATCGAAGGCGCGCGCCTCGGCCGTGCCCTGAAACACGAGGGCGCCTGCAAGATCGGTGCGATCGCGGTCGGATCGGAGCAGGCTGACATCGCCCACCACCATCTTCATGTCCTTCGCGATGGCGAGCTCGATCTCAAACTCATCCCAGCGGGCCTTGCCGTTTTCGACGGCCGCCAGCACCTGCTCGATGTGTACGCCATCGTTCGGCGTCTCGGGCATCGGCGGAAACGCGAGATCGACCGACCACAGGTGCAGCGTACCGCCGGTCTGAAGGTCGGCGCGCTCCACCGTGCGGGCCTCCGGCGCTGTGTCGGAGATCCAGACGGTGACGGGCTCCGCCAGGGCGGGAGCCGCGTAAGCGAAGGCAAGGGCGGGCGCGATCAGTGCGGCTCGCATGTCAAGCTCCCGAGAGATGCAGAACGGACGGTGCAGGTGTAGCTTCGGCCGGGCAACAGGGCCACGTCGGCAAGCACCGACGACGACCCGACCCCGTCGACGTGAAGCGTACACGATGGCGTGCTCTGGGGCACGCGAAGTTCGAGCGGTCCGGGCTTGGAGCGCGTGGTGCGCCACGATCGGTCCCCACAGGTCACGGACATCGCGACGGCCTCATCGACCTCCACGGTGCGTGCGTCGGCATCGGTCGACGCCAGGAACCACCCACCTCCGAGGCCCAAGAGCAACACGGTGCCGAGCATCGCGGCGCGCTGCGGGGGGAGCGGGCCCGCTCGCGCTGCGCCGCCGACCACGAGGAAGGTCCCTGTCAGCGCATGGGTCGTGTCGCAGTCGCCTTCTTCGGGATCCACCGGCGGCACGTAGGGCCCGAGCCAAGCCGGACTCCCCTCGATCCACAGCGGACCGACCCGATCGCGTCCGCCCACACGGTAGAGGACGTAACGAATGGGGCCATGGTCGGGGTTCACCACCAGGCCAGCGCCCGTTGGATCCGCCCCCAGCACACGCAGCCTGCCCGTCAGCCCTTCCACGCACCCTCCCCCTCTCCCCTAACCCAAGCGACCGAAGCGCTTGAACGAAGCCGCAGACCCGGCTACATGCGGCCGGTTGCGCGTGCCCATGGAACCCATGCAGAGCACCCCAAGAGGAAGCCGATGAGCAAGCCCGCCACGATCTCCAGCCTCGTCCGTCAAGCCGCCCGCAGCGAGGCCGAGTACGTCAGCACCATTCAGCAGGTCTTCGACGAAGAGCCCGCCGATCGCATCGCCGACTTCTTCGACCGCCTCAACGTGCCCCGCTCGGTGGAGGGCGAGCAGAACCACGCTGAGCTCCCCACCCTCGATGGCAACGCCACCAAGGTCGGCTCCTACGCCGATGAGGCCCGCATCTCCGCCGGCATGCAGAAGTTCCTCGATCGCCACCTCAAGAAGGTGAAGTGGCACGCTCAGCGTCCCACGCTCGAGGGCGGCAAGAACGCCATGCTGCTCATGCGCATGACCATGATCCTCACCGAGCTGCGCCTTCAGCGCCTGGAGGCCATCCTCCGCAGCAAGACCGAGCTCGACCCCTACGAGTGGGCCATCGCTCGCGAGCTCACCAACAAGTCCTACCTGGGCTACCGCCACTTCCTCATCGTGTTCGGCGGGATGTGGGTGGATGCTTCGGTGCTCGCGCTCCCCCGCGACGAAGCGGAAGAGCTGCTCGGTAGCTTCTACGAGATCGTCGATGGCACCGTGCGTCGCCTGGAGCAGCATCGCGATCGCATCGAAGAGCTCCGTCAGACGCTCACGGTCATCCCTCCGGGTTTCGACCCCGTGAAGCCCCCGATCTACTTCGGCGGCGATCTCATGGGCCGCGGTCCGTGGAAGCAGTTCTGGTCGGCGATCGAAGACCGCGCGCACCACTTCCGCGAAGCGCTCGCGTAGTCCGAAGCGCTCGCGCCTTGCGCGGGCCCGAGGGGCTCACACCCCTTGGGCTTCGGCGCCCCAGATGACCTTGTGGAGCTGCAGGCTCAGGCGGGCCGGCAGACGGTCTTCGAGCATCCACGCCACCAGGTCGGCCGTGGGGAGCGAACCCCACACGGGGCTCACCAGCACGGTGCACAGGGCATCGAGGTGATGAGCTCGCACCGCCTCGCGCGCCCACTCGTAGTCGGCACGCGATGCGAGCACGAGCTTGATCTCGTCGGTGGCTTCGAGGTGGTCGAGGTTGGACCACAGGTTGTGGTTCACCTCCCCTGAGTCGGGGGCCTTCAGGTCCAAGATCACGTGGACGCCATCGGGCACATCGGCGATCGAGCGGCTGCCCGAGGTCTCCAGGAGCACCTCGAACCCGGCCTCGAGGAGGCGCTGCATCAGCACGATCGCGCTGGCCTGCAGCAGCGGCTCGCCCCCGGTGACCTCCACGGTGCGAATGCCGTGCTTGGCCACCTCCACCATCACGTCATCGAGCGACCAGACCGTGCCCCCCGTGAACGTGTGGACCGAGTCACACCACGTGCAGCGCAGGTTGCAGCCCGTGGTGCGCACGAACACGCAAGGCTTGCCCGCATGGGTCGACTCGCCTTGCACCGACGCGTAGATCTCGGTGAGTCGCAGGGTGGTGCTGCGGTCGGGGTTGCTGGCGATAGGAATGACGTTCGACATGGCCGCGCGGACTAACCCCATCTCTCCCCTTGCGGGACGCCGCAAATGGAGCCATTGCTCCTTCGGAGGGACCCATGATCCTGCTGCTCGCTCTGCTCGGCTGTGACCCGTACTCGGATGTCGCCCAGGTCGACACCGTGCAGGCCTACGAGAGCTACCTCCAGGAGCACCCCTCAGGCGCCAACTCCCTTCGCGCTACGGTGCGCCTCGAGGAACTGATGCTGGAAGCCGCGCGAACCTCCGGCAACCTGGCCGACTGGGACGCGTACCTGAAGCGCTTCCCCGAAGGCATCCACCACGAGACGGCGGTCCGTGAGCGCGAGGGCAGCCTCTACAACGTCGCGAACGTCGACATGACCGTGGCGGCGTGGGAAGCCTACCTCGCCGAGTATCCGAAGGGCCCGGCCGACCACAACCGGTTCGCAAAGAAGGCCCTGGACGCTGCACGCTACGCCGTGAACCTCACGGTAGGCGAGGCCTCGGTCTATGAGATCAACCTCGGCCGCGACCCCACAGGCCCCATGAATGGCTGGCAGATCGACGTTCCGATCACCAACGGGCCGTCGGTGGTCGATTCGATGTGGTTCCGCGTCCACTACCTGGCGGCCGACGGCAGCTCGCTGGTGCACAAGGACTGGCCCCTCGTGTCCCCCCTGCGCGAGTTTCCCGTGCCGGTAGCGAACGAGCGCACGCTGCCGCTGCAGCCTGGCGAGACCCGCACCTGGATGTGGACCTCTGAGCTGAACCCCGAGGGTTGGACGAAGAAGGTTCGCCTCGTGCCCCTGCGTGTGCGCCTGGGAGGGGGGGAGCCATCCGCCACGCCTTAGGGCCCATGTTCCTGGTGCTGGCGGCCTGCCGCGCCCCGGTTCCTGCACCACCGGGGCTGGTGTGTCCTGCCGAAGAGCCGGGCTCCGGCGAGACCGCTGTGGGCTTGGTGGTCTGTGCTGCTCAGCGCTTCTCCGGCGGCGAAGGCGCGAACGGCGATGTGGCGCTGGCGAACGCCCAGTGGAGGGGTGTGTTGCGTCACCCCCAGGCGGCGCTCACCCTCGCGGGGCTCGGAGGCGGGACCCTCGTGGATGCGGGCCCTATAGGACGCGCGGACGTGCTGCACGAGGTGGTGCCGCTGGTGGGTGGCGGCTGGCTCACCCACATCCGCAGTGAGGTCGGACCTGACTTCGTCACCCTCACGGGCGAAGTGGCATCGCTTCCCGGAAGGCCCGCGTGGGGCGAAGGCGAGACACGGTCCGTCACGTGGCGGGTGCTCCCCGACTCCCCCTGGGTGGAGGTTGAGGGCGCTGAAGCGCTGTGGATCCACGTGGCCGAGTCGATGAGCCTCGTTGACGGCTGGCTCGCGAACGACCGTGCTGTGGTGGGCCACGACGGCGCGTGGGTGGAGGACCTCGGTGGTGCGATCGTCGCCTGGGGGGCCGACCGCCTCTTGCTGTCCACGCCCGCCGCAGCATGGGGTGAACGGCCAGGCCCTCTGCGCGTCGTGTCGGGAACGGCGATCGGTGCCGATCGGGTCGAGCTGTTCGCCGATCAGACCCTCGTCGGGTGGCTGCCCGTCGGGGAGACCGGAGCGTTCGAGGGATCTGTCCCCGAGGCTGTGGACCGCCTCGTGGCGGTCGCAGGTGGGCGACGGGCCTCCGGGGCTGTCGACGCCGGCACGAACACGGTGCTCACCCTGGGGCCGGCCGGATCCGTGGTGCTGCGCGTCGGCTGGCCCGAGGGCACCGAGCCTCGTCCCCTCGACGCCCGTTGGACCGACCCGGATGGCCGAACGGGCCGGGTGGTGCTCCCCCCCAGCGGAGGCCGCCTGCTCACGGGGCCAGGGCCCATCGAGGTGCAGGTCGACGCCGGTCCCGCTTGGTTTACGTGGACGGCCAGGGTGGAGGTTCGCGACGACGAGGCGCTCCCCCGCGACATCAGCCTCGTGCCTGAACGGGCCACCCCTCGACATGTGGCGGTCGACCTCGGCTGGGCGGGAAGTCGAAGCCGCTCGGTGCGCTCGAGCGCAGCCGACCGGATGCGCGAGGCCGTCGGCGCGGGGTTCTCGTACGTGGTCAGCACGGCGCAGGACGACGTGGAGAGCGGCGCAGCCTACGTCGACGACGTGCCTAGGGTCCGATGGGACGACGGCGCGACCCTCACCTCTCCCGATGGGTGGCGGGTGGAAGCCTGGCCCTGGCGTGCCACCTCGAACCGGTCGGGCCACGGCGCACCGCGCCTGGATGGCCTCAGCCCGATCGAAGGCCTGCGCACAGCCTGGGGCGGAAGCGGTGTCGCCCGGTTCACGCGCGTGGATCTCGCCTGGATGAACGCCGTGCGCACGGCACCGTTCGCTGTGGAGCCGGTCCCCGACTTCGTGCGGCTCGACGGCCCGGTGCGTCCGCCGTTTGCCGCGTGGGCTCCCTGGTTCGCGTGGCTGGATGCCGGGCGGTTCGTGCGTCCTTCGGGCCCGATGCACTGGCTCGATGTGGGACTGGTGGCCGAGCACGGACCGCGGGAGATCCAGCGTGGCCTGGTCCTCGGTCGTTTTGCCGCTGGAACCGGTGCGTGGCTCGATGTTCGGGTGGACGGGCGCGCGCCCGGCGGGATCGTCCCGCCACCTGAGGTCCCCGTCGACAGCGACACCGACGAGGGGCCAAGCGCCCCCGACACCGGCGTGAACGACACCGCGACGACCTCGCTCCCTGGCTTTGCGGTGGGCGTCTCGCTCCAGACCGGGGCGCTGCCTATTGATCGCATGACGGTGTGGACCGAAGGGCTCGGCGATGCGATCACACTGCCGGTGAATCGCCCTGCGTGGTCCTGGGAGGGTCGCCTGGAGCTGGGGGCTTGGATGATCGTGATCGGCTGGTCCACCGTGAGCGACGACTGGGTGGTCAGCACACCGATCTGGACGCGCGCGCCAGGCGCCGCACCGCCCGAGGTGGTGCCGTGAGGTCGCTGATGTTGGCAGCCCTGCTGCTCGGATCGCCTGCGGCCGCCGGGGAGCTCGCGGGGGCCACCGCGGGTCCCACGGTCGACCTGGGGGGTGGCCTGGCGGTGAACCACCTCCCGTGGACCCCAGGCGGCCTGTGGTCCGTCGGCATCGGAGGGTGGTGGGGAAAAGGTGATGCGGGCGGCGCGATCGGACGCAACGTCGCGGTGGTGGCTCGCTGGCGATCGGAGGTGGTCGGCGACCGGTGGCACAACACCCCCGGCTTGGAGGTGCGCCGCGGCATCGACCTGATTGTGCTGGGGATTCGATTCGGCGGCTTCGTCGGCCCGCGCTTGGTGACCGCCTGGCCTCCAGCGTCCCAGACCGGCGGGGTCGCGCTGGAGGGCCTCACCGTGCTGGCCCACGGCGGTCTCGCGTGGCGCTTTCGGCCGCCCGCCGCGCTCCTGCTACGACTCGACGCAGGCATCGACGTGGACACCCGACCTGCGGCGCGGCACCCCGTGACACCCGCCCTCGGCCTGATGGTGGGCTTCGAGGTCACCCCCGTGCTCGTGAGAAAGCGTTGACGCTCCCCTTCCGCCCCGCTCCGCTGCCCACCGTGATCGTCGCGGGGGCCATGGCGATTCAGATCTCGCTGGGCTTCTGGCAGCTCGGTCGGCACGAGGCCGCAAAGGCTCACGTCGCCGAGGTCGAAGCCAACCTCTACGGCGAGCCCGCCACGGAAGCCGACCTCTCAGCGGCTCCGTCCGCGCTGGCGTGGCGCAAGGCCGTGATCTCCGGAAGCTTCCTCGGTGAGCCTTCGCTGATCGCCGGTCACGCCGAGTTCGGGGAGAATGGGTACGAGCTGGTGCAGACCTTCCAGCCCACCACGGGACCCACCCTGCTGGTGCACCGGGGCTGGATTCCGGCTGCCGCCTTCGAGACCCACCTGCGCACGACGGCACCCACAGGGCCTGTCACCCTCGAAGGCCTGCTGCTCGACATCACGGGACCGACCGACAGCCAGCCCCTTCCCGCCGATTCGACCCACCCCGAGCGCTGGGTGCAGGACCGCACCACATGGCTCGGCATGCCCCGCCTGCTCGGCCCTCCGTACGCTTCGATCGCAGCGCGGGCGTCCCCCCCACCCGGCCTCGTGCTGGTGGTCGGCCCCGCGCTCACCAAGGGCCAGGCGAAGGCGCGCGAGCCCCTCCCCGTCACGGGCTACGTGGCCCAACCGAAGCACATCGGGCACCTGGAGTACGCGCTCCAGTGGTTTCTGATCGCCGCCACCCTGTTTGTCATCTGGGCGGGGGCGTCGTGGCGTCGGGGCCTGCGCCTCCGGGCGGCAGCGCGGCCGTAGCCACGGGGGCCTCCAGGCTGGTGAGGAAGGCCACCAGCTCGCGTCGAGCGGCGGCATCGAGGTGGAGGGGCTGGAGCGTGAGCTCTCGGTGGCCCACCACGGGCGTCCCGGGCAGCTCGCTGTAGAACGTCAGCACGCTGTCGAGGTCGGCGAAGCCACCGTGGTGCATGTAGGGCGCGGTGAGCGTGACGTTGCGCAGGGACGGCGTCTTGAACGCCGACGGGAAGTCGTCGAAGGCGGGGTTGAGGAAGCGCAGCTCCTGGCAGCTCCCCTCCGGTGCATCCGACCACCGGCTCGCGCAGTTGAAGGGGGAGGTGAGCACCGTGCGTGCGCCGACAGCACGGCCCGGGTCGAACCCGCGGGGCTCGGGCGTGCCCAGGTTGTGGAAGGCTCGGTCCGACAGCATCGGCCCATGGTGGCACAGGCTGCAGCCCGCCTCCCCGACGAACCGGCGCAAGCCCGCCACGGCATCGTTCGAGAGGTGGCCACCGCCGGAAGCGTCGCCGGCGAGCACGGCGTCCACGTAGCGATCGAAAGCGGCATCGCCCGGCAGCGCCGTGCGCTCGAACGCCGCAATCGCCTTCATCGCGTTCACGAACACGCCGGTGACGGCGTCTTGGTCGTCCGCAGGGAGCGCGGTCCACGCATCCCCCAGCGGACCTTCGCCCGGCCTGGCTCTGGTCGGGAAGCGCTCCGCCATGAGGTCGGGCGCGGCACCGAACAGGGCGGCGTAGGCTGTGGGGTAGGTGGCGAGCACATGCCGTGCCGCGCTGAGGCGGTCGCCGTCCATCTCGACGGGGTTCTCCACCGGACCCGCCGCCTGCGCCCACAGGCTGTCGGCACGGCCATCCCAGAAGAACCACGGCCCGAGCTGGCTGCCCTCGATGGAGGGCGTGTGGCGGTCTGCCGTTCCGGCCGCCACAGCGAGCGGCAGGGCGTCGGTGAAGTGCTTGGCGGGGTCGTGACAGCTTGCGCACGAGAACCGACCGCTCCCCGACAGCCCCGGGTCGTAGAACAGCGCTCGGCCCAGCTCGGCGGCGGCTGGGTTGTCGGCCACCCGGTTGGTGGGATCGGGAGGCAGGGTGTGCACGGCGCGCATGCGCGACAGCTCGGTCACTTGCGCAGCGGACCACGTGGTCGCCGCCGGCTCGGGCGCCTGGGGCTCGGGAACCGTTCCGCAGGCCATCACCAACAAGCTGGCGAGCACCCTTCTCATCGGAGATCGTAGATCAGCGTGGTCGAGTCGGGCCCCTGGGGTCCGCTCACGTCGATGGTGACGGTCCAAGCACCGCCCATGTGCAGCTTGAAGCCCTCGGTGCGGTAGGCCCCGCCCGGGTGCGTGCACGCGCCAGCGGCGTCACACACGCCTGGGAGATCGACAGGGTCGGTCTCCATGCCGTGGTTGTGCTGCGGCATGCGGGCGTCGAGCGCGAGCTTGCCGTTCTCCAGCGGAACGCCTGCCACACGGTCCACGACGGTGGCTTCGACCGCGAACAGCTCACCGATGGACGGCGTCGGCGGCACAAAGCGCAGGGTGACCGCGTACTTACCCGTCTGCGTGGTGCGCTCGAACACGCCAGGAGCGGCTGCTTGGGGCGGCACGATGGGGAGCTCGGGCGTCGACGGACCCGAGCACGCGACCGCCAGGAACACCCACCCGAGCGCGCTCACGAGGCCTCCGGAACCGGCGCCGGACGACGGACGGCGTAGCCGGTCTCGGCGCCGTAGTGCTGGAAGAAGATGATCCCGATGGTGACCCAGAACACCAGTCCGCCCGGGAGCCACATGATCAGTCCGCCAAGGCGCTGATCCGTGAGCGGGTCGAGCCCCCCCACCCGCGCGGCCTGCGCGTAGAAGGGGTACAGCACGTAGTCGGACATCGTGATCAGCGCGCCCAGGCCCTTCATCGGGATGGTGGCCAAGAAGAGGTAGGCCATGCGCCCGCCCGGCGAGAGCGCAGGCAGCAGTGCCGAGGGCGACATCGCCGGCCACCACAGCAGCGTGTAGCCAAACATGAACGACAGGTGCTCCGCGATGTGCACGTTGTGGTCGGCCAAGGCCGCCTCGTACATCGCAGGGATGTGCCACAGGTAGAGGATCACCGTGCAGATCATCCACGCCACCACCGGGTGCGCGATCACGCTCCCGATCGCGCGCAGCGCCCGGCGACGAAGCAGCAGGTTCCACATCCAGTCGGGTGTGCCGCGGATCCACAGCGGCGGAAAGGCCAGCGTGATCAGCAGGTGCTGCACCATGTGACCCGAGAACAGGTACACATCCGAAAGCTCGTGCAGCGGGCCCTGCAGGCTGAAGAACACCAGCGCTACGCCGCCGTGGAAGCGCACACGCTGGCCCACCGAGGGCCCTACAGGAGAGAGCTCCCAGCGGGTTCGCAGGGGACCCGCGAGGGCCTCGTACACGAGCACGAAGGCCAAGCAGCCCAGCACCACGCTCGGGTAGAACTCCCACACCCACCACACCCACGGCTCGGCCGCGGGCAGGCTGGACCAGTCGTACTGGCCACGGATGGGCACCGCCCCCGAGTGGGCATGAGCGAGGCTCGAGAACAGCAGCAACACGGCCACCTCAAGCCCCCCTTGGGTGCACCCTCGGCCTAGCGGGCCGCCGCCACCTGCTCAGGAAGGACGACGCCCAGATCGTTGCCCCAAGCGTTGCGCTCGTAGGTGGCGATCGCGGCGATCTCGAGGTCGGAGAGCTGACCGAACGCCGCCATCGCGCCGTTGTAGTCCACGCCGTTGACCTTGATCGGACCGTTGAGTCCGCGCAGGATGATGCCCACGTGGGTCGCAGGTTCGTTGATGTAGTCGGTGCCCATGAGCGGCGGGAAGACCCCGGGAATGCCCGCGCCACCAGCCTGATGGCAGGCCACACAGTTGGTCTCGTAGAGGCCCTGACCGACCTCGATGAGCTTCGCCTTCTGCTCGGCCGGCGCCATCGACGCCAGATCGATCTTCGGCGTGACGGCCGCAGCGCCCTTCTCAGGCTGATTGTAGACGGCCACCCTCGACGGATCGAGAGGGGGGCTCGCACAGTACCAGAGGTTCGAGACGTGGCTGCGAACCCAGCTGTTGCAGGTGCCGTTGTAGTTCACCCAGTGGCGCTCGATCACCGGGATGCTGTCGGTGCGTGGCGAGGGGAACAGGCCGTTGTGCAGCGCCATCAGCACGATCACCATCGCGCCAGCGCCCAGCAGGGGCAGCACGAAGATCTGCGTGTAGACCTTCGCGTCATCCCACAGGTGCATGAACAGCGCGACGACGATGGCGAACTTCACCACCGACAGGCCCAGCAGCACGGCGATGGGGAGGTTGAACCACTCAAAGAGCGGCCCGATCTCGATCACCGTGAGCGCCGTGAGGATGGCACCGATGAGGAGGTAGTGCCAGACCGGGCGATGCGCGTGCTCGCCGTGACCGTGAT
>CAYNFK010000030.1:0-43820 GCA_964396405.1 uncultured Enterobacteriaceae bacterium | reverse complement strand
GCGTGCTCAGCAGCAGCACGGCCACCACCCACGGCGCACCGGCCTGCAGGGCGCCGGCACCGAGCGCGATCTTGCTCCACGCTCCCCCGGTGGGCGGCAGCCCGGCCACGGCCAGCGCCCCCACGGCGAACGCGCCCATGGTCCACGGCATGCGCCGACCCAGGCCGTCGAGCTGCGGCACCTCGGTCTTGTGCGCCGTGACGATGATCGCGCCCGCGCAGAAGAACAGCGTGATCTTGCCGGCCGCGTGCATCACGATGTGCAGCGCGGAGCCCACCACGCCCGCCGGAGTGGCCAGCGCCGCGCCCAGCACGATGTACGCGAGCTGGCTGATCGTGGAGTAAGCCAGCCGCTCCTTGAGGTTGGTGCGCGTGAGCGCCACCACCGAGGCCGCCAGGATCGTGAAGCAGGCCACCGCCACCAGCCAGTCGCTCGACCCCGTGGACCGCAGCAGCTCCAGCCCGAACACGTAGACCACAACCTTCAGGATCACGAACACGCCGGCCTTCACCACCGCCACGGCGTGCAGCAGCGCCGACACCGGCGTGGGCGCCACCATCGCCGCCGGCAGCCAGCCATGCAGCGGCATGAGCGCAGCTTTGCCCGCGCCGTACGCGTAGAGCCCCAGCAGCACCGCCACCGCCACGCCGCTCACGTGCCCGGCGAGGAAGCCGCCCGCCTGGAAGTTCACCTGCCCGGTGGCCGACCACGTCCAGACGATGGCGGGCAAGAAGAACGCCACCGACGTGCCCATCAGCAGGCCCACATACGTGCGACCGGCCTGGCGAGCGGCCTCATCCTGGTGGTGGGTGACGAGCGGGAAGGTGCTGACCGTCAGCAGCTCGTAGGCCACGAACAGCACGAGCAGGTTGTCGGCGAACGCGATCGCCTCGGCCGCGCCGATCGCCACAGCAAACAGGGCCAGGAAGCGTGTCTGGTGCTGCTCGTGGTGCCCGCGCAGGTAGCCCACGGCGTACAGCGCGGTGAGCGGCCACAGCGCTGTGGCCACGCCGGCGTACACGAGGCCGAGCGGCTCCACCCGAAAGCTCAGGCCCACGCCCGGAACCAGCTCGCCCAGGCGCACGGCAGCCGCATGACCGCCCAGCCAGGCCTGCCCGAGCAGCGCCACCAGCACGATCGGCACCAGCGCAAGCGCCAGCATCGCGCCGTCGCGGGCGTTGGGCCACCGACCCAGCAGCAGCACGACCAGCGCCACGCCGAACGGCCAGGCCATCGCCACGAGCAGCAAGGTCTCGGGGATCACGGCGCCCCCATCACGGCCGCTGCTGCGCGGGCCGCGAGCTCGGTGGGCCAGCCACCGCCGACACCGAACACCACCGCGACCGCCACCAGGCCCCACGTGGGCACCTGCATCGACCACGGCGCTTCTTCCACCTCGCTCAGCGCGGCCGACGGCTCGTGGAACCACGCCACCTCGATCACCCGCCCGATGTAGACGAGCGCGAGCAGCGACGACACCACCACCAGCACCGCCAGCGGCCACAGGCCCGCGTCCACCAGCGAGGTGAGGATCGCCCACTTCGACACGAAGCCGGCCGTGAGCGGCACGCCGATCAGACCGAGTCCGCCCACCACGAATGCGCCAAAGGTCCACGGCATCACATGGGCGAAGCCTTGCAGGTCGGTGAGCTTCGACGTGCCCGCCTGCCGCGTGACCTGCCCCACCGCCATGAACAGGCTGGCCTTGGTGATCGCGTGCGCCAGCAGGTGGAGCACGGCCGCGATCAGGCCCGCGCGGGTGCCCAGCGACATCGCCAGCACGAGGTAGCCGATGTTGGCCACCGAGCTGTACGCGAGGATGCGCTTGATGTCGGTCTGCCAGATGGCCACGGCCGACGCCACCACGGCCCCGATCGCCCCGAGCCACAGCAGCGGGAGGCCCAGCCCCAGCTCCTCGAACGCGAGCTCCGCGCCGAAGATGCCGAACACGAACCGAATGAGCACGTAGACGAACACCTTCGTGGCGGTGCCCGAGAGCAGCGCGCTCACGCCGGCCGGCGCGTAGCCGTACGCGCCCGGCAGCCAGCCGTGCAGGGGCCACAGCGCGAGCTTGAGGCTGGTGCCGGCCGCCAAGAACGCAAAGCCCACCAGCACCGTGCGGGTGTGCGCCACAGCCGGCAGGCGCGCAGCCAGGTCGGCCATGTTGAGCGTGCCCGTCATCTGGTACATCATGCCGATGCCGATGAGGATGAAGGTGCCGCCCAGCGAGCCGGCGATCAGGTACCGGAAGCCTGCCACGAGCGCGCGGGGGTTCGTGCCGAGCCCGATGAGCACGTACGACGAGAGCGACGCGATCTCGAGGAACACGAACACGTTGAACGCGTCGCCGGTGATGGTGATCCCCAGCAGGCCCGTGATGGCCAGCAGCCAGGCTGCCAGGAACAGGTAGTGCCGGGGTTTCGGGATCTCAGCGTTCATCGATCCCGGCAGCCACAGGGTGGCAAACCACGCCACGCCGCTCACGAGCACGAGCACCAGCGCGTTGAGTGGGTCGACCACGTAGGTGATGCCGATGGGAGCTGCCCAGCCGCCCATCGCGTAGGTGATCGGTCCGCTTGTGAGCACCTGGGCGAGCAGGGTGCACGCGATGCCGAACGCTCCCGTGACCACGGCCATCGCCCAGAGCCACGCGAGGCGACCGTTACGCAGCAGCACGCAGATCGGACCTGCGATCAGCGGCAGCACCACCTGCAGCGCGGGGAGGTGCTCGATCATGCCTCCTCCTCGCCGGGGAGCTCATCTTCTTCGATGGTGCCGAATGCCTCGTGGATGCGCACCACCAGCGCGAGGCCCACCGCCGTGGTGGCCACGCCCACCACGATCGCCGTGAGCATCAGCACGTGCGGGATCGGGTTGCTGTAGATCACCGGCTCCGTGGCCCCTTCCACCAGGATCGCTGCCGTGCCGCCCTTCACCTTGCCCATGGTGACGTAGAGCAGGATCACGCTCGCCTGCAGCACCGAGAGCCCGATGAGCTTCTTGACCAGGTTGTTCCGGGCCATGAGCGTGTAGAAGCCCGTCATCATCAGGATCACCACGACGACGTGGTTCCAGTGGCCGAGGAAGTGGGCGGTCATGCCTCGTCTCCCTCTTCTTCGGGGTCATCGCCGCGCCGCACGAAGGTGGAGACGATCGTGACCATCACGCTGCTGACGGTGATCGCCACGCCCAGCTCCACCAGCAGGATGCCCCAGTGCTGCCCGTGCTCCGGATGGTGCGGCGCGAACACGCCGTAGTCGAGGTAGGGTCGGCCCCCGAACAGCGCGACGAGGCCCGTGCCGGCGTAGACCAGCACGCCCGCAGCCGCCGCGATCTCCAGCCACCGCGGCGAGAGCGCCTCGGCCGACGCACGCATCCCGAACACCAGCGCATGCAGCAGCAGCGCAGCCGCCAGGATCACACCGGCCTGAAAGCCACCGCCGGCGCCGAGGTCGCCGTGGAACTGCGTGTAGAGCGCAAACAGCAGCAGAAAGGGCACCAGGCCCTTGGTGACCACGCGCGCGATGGTGACGTCATTCACGGAGTCACCGCCCCAGGCGCGGGCTTAGCCTTGCGCCGACGGCCACCCAGCAGCGCGAGCACGCCCACGGCCGCCGTGAACACCACGGTGGTCTCCCCGAGCGTGTCGTAGCCTCGGTAGGAGGCCAGCGTGGACGTGACCACGTTCGGGATGCCGATCTCGTGCGCCGTCTCGTTGAGGTAGTGCGGCGCCACGTGATGGTGAATGGGGCTCGCGGGGTCGCCGTAGGCCGGCATGTCGACCACAGCGAACAGCAGCACCATGCCCACCAGCAGGGTGACGAACAGCGGCAGCGGCTCGATGCGCGCCGGCTCCTTCTCCGTGCGGGGCACGAGGCCCAGCGTCGCGAGCATCAGCACGGTGGAGATGCCCGCCCCCACAGCGGCCTCGGTGTAGGCCACGTCGGGCGCATCGAGCACGGTCATCCAGCCCGCCGAGAGCAGGCTGTAGATGCCGGTGAGCATGACCGCAGCGAACAGATCGCGCTGCAGGGCCACAGCGATCGCGATCACCACGAGCATGCCCAGAATGGAGGCGTCGATCAGGGCTTCGATGGGCCACCCCCTTCGCGCTTCCAGGGCTCCAGACCGCTCGTCCAGGCGGCCTTAGCGAGCGCGTGCGTGGCCGTGGTGCCCGAGATCCACAAGAAGAGCAGGATCGAGATCAGCTTGGCGCACACGAGCAGACCGAGCTTAGCCTGATCGAGCTCGCCGCTCAGCAGCGCCGGCAGCCAGCCGCCCTCTTGGAACGTGGTGATCACGAGCAGGCCGGCGATCACGAGGCCCGCGCCGAAGGTGTCGCCCACGCCGGCCGCGTGCAGGCGCGCGTAGAAGTCGGGGAAACGCAGCACGCCCACCGCCGCCGACACCGCCGCCGCCGCGCCCAGCAGCAGGAGCGCGCCGCCCAGGAAGGTGGCCACCAGCGTCATGGGGCCTTCCGATCGGGCTGCGCCGTACCCGCTGTGGGCCAGGCGACGAACTTGAGCACCGCGAGGGTGCCCACAAAGCTCACGAGCGCGTACACGAGGCCCAGATCGAGGAAATCGGGCCGACCCGCGAAGAACCCGTGCAGGGTGAGCAGCAGCACGGTCATCGTGCCGAAGCTGTTCACGGCCAGCACCCGATCGAACACCGTGGGACCCCGGATCGCCGCCGCCAGCAGCAGCGCCATCGTGAGCAGCACGCCCACCAGCGCAAGGAACAGGGTCATGCCCGCTCCAGGGCTTGCACGCGTCGGTTCATGTCGCCCGCCACCACGTCGTCGCCAGCGGCCGGGTGGAGCGCGTGCACCAGGATCTCGTCGTCGTAGAGGCGCACGCTCACCGTGCCAGGCGTGAGCGTGATGCTGTTCGCATACAGCACCTTTCCGGCGGCCGTGGACTGCAGCGGCAGCACGGAGACCATGCACGGATCGATCTCGGGCTGCGCCTGCCAGATGCGCTTGAGCACATCGAGGTTCGACCAGAAGACCTGCACCATCAACCAGCCCAGGTAAGGCACCAGCGCCGGGCGCAGCAGCGGCAGCGGCACGCCTTCGTCATCGAGCAGCCCGAGCCGCGACGACAGCCACAGCACCAGCCCCACCGAGACCGCGCCCCACAGCAGCATCAGGGGCTCGAAGTGACCGGACCACAAGATCCAGGTCAGGCCGATTGCGATCGCCAGGACGACGCCGTGCCGCACGTGGTCCTCCCCAGGGTGGACGCGCGAGATTTAGCGCATGCGGGCCGGTGCGCACGCCAAGATACGGTCACCCCGTGGGAGCGACGCCGATCCGCGCGTGAGCTAGTCCGCCGCATGCGTGTTCGCGCTGTGATCACCGCTGGCGGCACCACCGAGCCCATCGACGATGTGCGCGGGGTCACGAACGTGTCCACGGGTCGGTTCGGCGCGGCCCTGGCCCGATCGTTGGCGGCGCGCGGGGTCGACGTGACCGTGATCGGCTCGGCGATGGCGCTGCTGGCCGACCTCCCACCCGGTGTGCGCACCGTGCCCTTTCGCACCACGGCCGACCTCGATGCCGCACTCGAGGTCGAGGCCGAGCGCGGGGCCGACCTCGTGCTGATGGCCGCCGCCGTCAGCGACTACGCGCCCGTGCCGGTGGACGGGAAGATCCGCTCCGATCAGGCCACCCTCCAGGTGAACCTCGCCGCCGTGCCCAAGCTGCTGCCCACGCTGCGCGCGCGGTTTGGCCCTGACACCACGATCGTCGGCTTCAAGCTGCTCTCGGGGGTCAGCGCCGAGGCGCTGGAGGCCGCCGCCCGTCGTCAGCAGGCCGAAGCCGGCGTGGACGCTGTGGTGGCGAACGACCTGGCCGAGCTGCACAGCGGCCAGCACCCCGTGTGGTGGGTCACCGACCGTTGCGAGCGCCTGGAAGGTGGCCGGGATGCTGTGGCGGATGCGCTCGCCGACCGAGCGCTGGCCCAGCGTCTGCCCGAGGCCGACCTCCCGGGCCCGATCCTTCCGGGGCCGGTGACCGGGCGCCTGCGTCGCTGGCTGCGGCTGCCGGCTGTGTGGTCACCGCCGCTGCCACCAGGTCCGCCGGGGCTGGCGCTGGCGTCGTGCACCCGCACGCCGTGGCGGCCTGTGGCGCTCCGGGAGGGCCGTGCAGCGTGGCTGGGGGCGGGCGAGCTCGACCTCGTGCGCCTCGGATCGGGCTGGTCGCGCGCGCGGGCGCGGCTGGGCGAGCTTGGCGGCACCGTGCTCCCCGTGGTGGACGACGGGCAGGTGGTGGCGGCCGCGTGCGTGATGGACGGCGCTGTGGCCCTGGTGTCCACGGGCTGCGGTGACGACGACGTGTGGCCACAGCGGGTGCTGCCCGCCCAGGCGGTGCGCACGCCGTGGGTGCCCGAGGAAGAAGCCCACGCCTGGACCGACAGGGGCTTCGCGGTGGTGGACCGACGTCCGGGCTGGCTGGTGGTGCTGGGGCCGTGGGATCGCGTGGACGCCGTGCAGGCGGCCTCGGCCTGCCTGGTGCACCGCGCGTCGCGCACGGTGCTGGTGGGCGAGCGGCTTCGGGGTCCTTCCACCGGTGGGGTGGCCTTCCCGGGAGGCCGCGTGGAGGCCGGTGAGGCCCCGCTCGATGCCGCCCGTCGTGAGCTGCTGGAGGAGACGGGCCTGGTGGCACCGGGCTCAGCGCCGGAGTGGACCGTGCGCACGTGGCGCGGACGCTCGCCCACCTGGGAGGTGCACACGCCGGTGTGGCGGGTGGCGGAGCGGCTTGTGCCGACGCGAACCGACGAGCTGCACGCGGCCTGGCGCGATCTGGATGCTGTGGCCGACGATCCCACCACCTTGCCCGGCGTGCGCGCCGTGCTCACCACGCTGCGGCTGCAGGAGGACTGGGCATGGACGCCGCCCTGAACTGGCGCGCCATCTCGCTGGTGGCGTCGGGGGAGCTGCTGCTCTCGCGCCTCACGGGCGGTCCGCTGCCGATGGGCGAGGTGGTGCTGTGGGCCGTGGGGTGGATGGCGGTGGTCACGCTCAGCGGGCTTCCGCGTCTGGGCAAGCTGCCGGCGATCCTGGCTTCGGTGCTGGTGGCGGCCACGATCTGCGTGCCGCCGCTGGTGTCGGCGTGGGGTGCTGTTCCGGCCGCGATGGTGGGCAGCACGGTGCTGCTGATCGCGGGCGTGGGCTTTGTGCTCGGCATGGACCTCGTGCTCGTGTCGCTGCTCACGCTGATGCTCTCGGCGGGCGCGGCGTGTCTGCCCGGCGTGGCCGTGCCGCCGCTGGGCGTGATGGTGCTGTGGATGGGGGCGCTGGGCCTGTTCGCGCACGGCACCGACCGTCCGTGGGGCTCCACCGCCGCGCTCGCCACCTCGGGCCTGCTCGCGATCGCGCCCACGCCGCGCCTGCCGCGCACGCCGGTGGGTCCGGATGTGGTGATCGTCACGGTGGATGCGCTGCGCGCCGACGCTGTGCCGTGGATGGCCACCTGGCACCGGCTCGCCGCGCGCGGTCAGACCTACGACGCCTGGGCGCCCGCCCCGTGGACGCTGCCTTCGCTCGCCACGCTGATGACCGGGGTTCCGCCCCACGTGCACGGCGCGGGCAAGGGTCCGGACGGCTTTGTGGGGTTGGACCGCACCCACCCCACGCTGGCTGAGCGGCTGGGACGCTCGGGCTGGCGCACGGTGGCCTACTCGGCGGGGAATCCGTTCACAGGTCCGCGCTACGGGCTCACCCGGGGCTTCGTGGAGCTGGACCACCCGTGGGACCCGGCTGCCGCCCCGCTGCCGCGGGCCCGATCGCCGCACGCGCCGGCCCGTCCGCTGTTCGCGCGGGTGCTCACCCGACCCGCGGCCACGTACGACGCCGAAGCGCTCGTGGATCACGCGCTGGCCCGCCTGCACCGTCCCGACGGACCGCGCATGCTGTGGCTGCACCTGATGGACGTGCACCTGCCGTGGACCAGCGCGCCATGCCGGCCCGAGGTGCTCACGGCCCCCGCCACGCGTCCCGCCCTGGAGGCTGACCCTTGGTGGCGCAGCGCGGAGGGCCAGGCCTGCCTGCGGGAGGGCTACACGGCCACCGTGGCGCGGGTGGACGCCGCGCTGATGCGTCTGCTGGATGGCCTCGATCTCGACCACACGGTGGTGGTGTTCACCTCCGACCACGGCGAGGCGCTGGGGGATGCCGGCGTCGAGCACGGCCACACGCTCGAAGCGCCCGTGATGCGCGTGCCGATGGTGATCGCCGTGCCCGGGAAGAAGCTCCCCGCCGTGCCGGGCGCTGTGTCGCTCACCGATGTGGCGCCCACGCTGGAGGCCGTGCTCGGCCTGCCCGTGACGCTGCCCGGCCTGGATCTGACGCGCGCGAAGCGTGCGGGTCCCACGGTGCTCTCGTCGACGCTGTATGGGCCGCCCCGGTCGGCGGTGGTGGATGGGCCGTGGATGCTGGAGATCCGCGGGGGAGAGACGCGCCTGCGCCGCTGGGACGGCCCCGACGACGATGCTTCGGAGGAGCACCCCGAGGTGGTGGACCGCCTCCGCCGCTGGGCGCTCTAGGATGTCGCCTGCTTCGGATGCCGCCACGCACCGCCAGGGCCTGATCCACGCCGTGCTCGCATACGGCCTGTGGGGCACGTTCCCGCTGTTCTGGCGCCTGCTCAACCACGTGCCGCCGCTGGAGCAGTTCGCCCACCGGGTGATGTGGGCGGGGGTGTTCTTCGCCCTGCTCGCCAGCGTGCGGGGGGAGCTGCCCGCCGTGCGTCAGGCGGCGCGTGACCCGCGGGCGATGAGAATGCTCGTGCTGGGCGCGCTCCTGCTGGGGGCGAACTGGTATGTGTACATCCTGGCCGTGGCCACCAACCGCGTGCTGGAAGCGAGCTTGGGCTACTACCTGAACCCGCTGCTCAACGTGCTGCTGGGCGCGTGGTTCCTGGGCGAGCGGCTGAAGCCTGCGCAGACGCTGGCGGTGGTGCTGGCGGGTTGTGGGGTGGCGGTGCTCACGTGGCGGGTGGGCACGGTGCCGTGGATCGCGCTGGCGCTCGCGGGGCTGTTCGCCGGCTACGGCTTTGTGCGCAAGGTCTCGGGCGTGGGCGCGCTGGTCGGAAGCACCGTGGAGACGGCGATGATGGCGACCGCGGGGCTTGTGGCGATCACCACCTTCGAGGTGCAAGGCACGGGCACGCTGGAGTCGGCCGATGGGTGGACGTGGTTTTTGCTGGTGGCCACAGGTCCGGTCACCGCGCTGCCGATCTTGGGCTTTGCGTCGGCCGCCCGGAAGTTGCCGCTGAGCACGCTGGGCTTTGTGCAGTACCTCTCGCCCACGATCCAGCTCGCGATCGCTGTGCTGGCGTTCGGGGAGCTGTTTGACGCGCCGCGGCAGGTGGCGTTCGCGTTCATCTGGGCGGGGGTGGCGTTGTATGCGGGGAGTTCGGTGAGGGGGCGGCGGGTGTAACGAATCTCGCAGTGTGCAGTAAGCCGGGAGCCGGCGGACGATGGCGCCGGGCAGGGTCTCGCGCAAAGCCGCGAAGACGCAAAGCCAGGTACCGACCGCAGAGCCGGGCGCCGGCAACACGCCGAAGACCGTGAGGGGCCGTGCTCCTGGCCTCCGCGATGACGCGGTCCCCCACCCCGTCGACGCTGGCTCCGTTGGCCCACCGATCCACGGTTCGTGTCCGCGGCCGTTCCGGTCGGACCGCCCAACCCCCAACCGGATCGCGCCCAGGATTACCCCTGAGGGTGCGGCGCCGGTCCGAGGGGGTGCGGCGCAAGTCCGAGGGGGTGCGGAACCGGTACAGGGGGGGTGCGGAACCGGTACAGGGGGGGTGCGGGACCGGTACAAGGGGGGTGCGGAAGAAGTCCCAAGGGGTGCGGAAAGAGTCCCAAGGGGTGCGGGAGCAAAAAGTGCGTGCTGAGAGGCCGGTGCGCAGTCCGCTCATCCTGATCGCTCAGTCCGGTCCATGGCGATCGCTCAGTCCGGTCGATCATGATCGCGCGCTGGGGGCGGACAGGCCGCACCCGGCCCCAGGCGGCCTGGAACCTTCGCACAGGTTGTCCGCTGCGGCCGGCGGCGAACGGGCTGCCCCACCGAAACTGGGCACAAAGGAGATCAGAACCAGGTCGCGGGCGCAAGGACGATCAAGTCCAGCGCGGAACGCTGTGCGTCGCCCTAGGATTTCCCTTCTGCGCCTCCCCGCACCCCGAGCTCCCGAACCAGCTCGAAGTATCGGCTCTTCGAGAGCTGGATGGCCTCGTACGTGGCCCGATGCGCCCCACCGTGCGCCTCCAAGGCTCGGTTGAGGAACTCCCGCTGGAAGCTGCGGTTGGCATGGTCCCAGCTGGGAGCGTCCCCACCCGCATCGTCGCTGGTGGCCAGCTTGTCGAACAGCAGGTTCGCGTCAATCGGCCGATCCCCATGGTGTGACAGCAGCGCCCGCTCCACACAGTTTCGGATCTCGCGCACGTTGCCCGCCCACGACCGCGCCTCGGCGGCCATGCGAGCCCCAGGCGTGATGCCGGGCCACGCACTGCCCGCGCGGTGCGCCAGGCGCTGACCCAGCGCCTCAATGAGCAGCGGCACATCTTCGAGGCGATCGTCGATGGCGGGCACGTGAATCGGGAAGGTGTCGAGGCGGTAGAAGAGATCGCGCCGGAAGCGCCCCGCGGCAGCCTCCTCTTTCGGGTCGCGGTGGGTGGCTGCGATCACGCGCACGTCGGCCTGAACCTCACGGCTGCTGCCCAGCGGGGTGTAGCGACCCTCCTCCAGCAGCCGAAGCAACCGAGCCTGCAAGGTGAGCGGCAGGTCGCCGATCTCGTCCAGAAACAGGGTTCCGCCCTTGGCCTCCGCCACGGCACCCTTCAGCGGCGTGCGGCGGTCGGTGTAGGCCCCGGCCTCGGCCCCAAACAGATGACCCTCCAGCAACGTAGGCGCTTGAACCGCCAGATCGAACACGACGAACGGCCCGCCGGAGCGCGGCGAGATCGCATGGATCTCCCGTGCCAGCTCGGTCTTGCCCGTGCCGGTGTCGCCCGTGATCAGGATCGGAGCCTGCCCTGCCGCATAGGTGGTGGCGCGCTCCAGCACGCTCGCCAGGGCCTGGCTGCGTCCGCAGAAGCTCGCGAATCGCCCGCCCGACCGAAAGCGCAGCGTCGGGTCCTGGGAGGCGGCCCGCATCGTCATCAGCACACGCTCGGCGATGGGACCCAGGTGCCGGGCCAGCAGCACCACCATCGCCTCGTCGTGCGGGGCGAACACCCGCGCCCCTTCCGCCTCGCCCTCGAGGTACAGCGCACCCGTGCGACCGGCCCCAATCGGGGCGCAGAGCACGGCGCTCACATCGTTGCGCACGACGCTCGCTTGGCCCCCCCACTCCTGGGACAGCACGGCGCTGACGATGTTGAGCACCCGGTTCTCACGCCGGCTGGCAGCGATGATGCCCTGGCTCACGCGGTGCTCGACGCTGGCCATGTCGTCGGCTTCGAAGCCCCGGTGGAGGCGGTAGCGGGGAACGCCACCGTCCCCTTCGGGTCCGTAGTGGAGCGCAAGGTACGCGCGTCGTGCCCCGGTGGCATCCATCGCGAGGTCGAGCGCATCGTGGAGGAAGCGGTCCACGTCGTCGGACTCGCCGATCTCCAGCATTCTAAGGTAGAGATCGCGCTCGCGCTGGAGCTTGTCGACCGAGTGCGGCATGCCATCCCCTGGAGGTTTCGCCCCTAGCCCGCCCCCTCCGCCCGGGAAGTGTCCGAAAAAACGGACACCCGACCTCATCGAGGCCAGAATCCCGCACCCTTGGCGGCGTCGACCGAGCAGAACCATCGGTCCCCTTCTTGGGGAACCACCACGGTGTCGGCGTAGTCGGGGTGCAGCGGGGTGAGTGCGCGCTTGCGGCCGTTCTCGTCCACATCGCCGATCACCAGACCCACACCCGGCCCCTTCGGCACCACCCAGTGCGGAGGCAGCGCAGCGAGGGGCGGCGGGTTGGGTCCACACCCAGCATCCGCCCTGTCGACTGCACCGTCGTGGTCGTTGTCGATGCCGTCGGTGCACGCCCTGCCCGAGGCGGCGGACTCAGGATCGGGGCGACCTGTCGCCCAGCGGGACCCTTGGGCTTGCCAGGTGCGCTCGAACCACGCGTGGAAGGCTTCCGCATGGGTGCGGCTCTGGATCAGCAGGGTGTTCTCGTCGTTTCCCCACTCCCCTGCGCTGGTCCAGTTCATCGACCCTGCGATGACGGTGGATCCGTCGATGGCGGCGGCCTTCATGTGCATCTTTCCGCCCCAGGCCTCGACCACGACCGGCACACCCGCTGCCCGGAGCAGCTCGATCTTCGTGTAGCCGTTGGTGGCCCCGCTCCCATCCACGAGCACCCGCACCTTCACCCCACGAAGGTGGGCGGCGATCAGGCGCTCTGCCACCACCTTGTGGGTGAGGAAGAACACGGCCACGTCGATGCGCGTGGTGGCCCTGTCGATCAGCCGCACCACTGCCGACGTGAGCGGGCGATCTTGCGGACTGAACAGCCCCTGCACCACCACGCCCGGTGCCAGCTCAGCCCGACGCGGAACCTCCGACCCCACCTTCTGACCGTGTGCCCGACCGCTGTAGAGCGCCTCAAACTCCTCGGTGTACCAACGGGCGACCTCCACGTTGTCGATCTGCACGACGAGGTTGGCGTTGTAGCCCCCCGCGCACGAGTCGCTCACGTTGGTGGACCCGGTCCAGACGTAGTGCCCATCCACCACGAAGAATTTGTGGTGCATGATGTCGCCCTCGAAGCTCAGCTCCTCTTCCGAGGCGTGGACCGCGAGCAGGCACCGCTCCCCGAGATCGTAGCCCACACACTGACGCGGACCGCGGAACGACGCATCGAGCGGCAGCCAGCACCGCGACGAGCTCGGATCGTAGGGCTTCTTCGTGCGCGCCGTCGCCCGGTCGACGTCCAGGTCGTCGCGCACCGTGCCCAGCGCGGCCACCAACGCCTCGGTGTCGTCGTAGTAGTTGGCCCCCGAGAGGGTGCGGTCGATGAACCCCCGCACCCGCACGCCTCGATGCTGCGCGGCCACCAGCGCAGCCAGCACCTCGGGCTGCCCCCGAAGGCCGTAGATCGCGAAGTCGATGCTGGAGGTGGCGGCTTTCAGCTGCGCGAGCAGTGGAGCGCACAGCGCCCCATCGCACCGCGTGCTCGGCGCGGGCTGATCCCCCGGCGCGTAGAGCACCAGCTCGAGCGGGGCTGCCTGCGCCCCCAAGATCCAGGCCAACCACCATGCCACCGCCCACCTCCCGTCGCCCCATCACCTGGGGCGCGGAGGCTGCGTGGGGGTCGTGCGGGACGCTTCCAGCGGGCGCTGCGATCAGGCGGCGTCGAGCCAGCCCTTCGCGAACGCATGGACGTGCTGATCGAGGAATCGCTCCACATCGAGCGGCTTCTGGTCGGCCCCACCCAGGCTGTCTTGATGCACCAGCGCCAGGATCACCGGCGAGAGCAGCGCCAGCGCCGCCGAGCGCACCTGATCGGCGGACGCGAGCTTCGGGCTGGCCAGCCCCGTGAGCACCTCTTCCGCCGAGCGCACGAAGGGCTCCAGCAGCGAGACCACGTAGGTGGGACCGGTGGCATCGTAGAGCCCCTCGGCCAAGCCTACGGCATGGGCACGACCCACCCGGTGGGTGTGCCACGCCTCGGTGAGCGTGCGCACGTAGTCGCGCAGCTGCTGCGCCGGATTGCCGGTGGGGCTCTCCTTCGCGGAGCGCAGGTAGCGCTCGGCTGTGCCGCCCATCTCACGGATGGCGGCCTCGACGATGCCGGCGCGATCTTCGAAGTAGTGCCGCATCGTGGACACGCTGACGCGGGCTGCACGCGCGAGCTCACGGAGGCTGGCGTGCGCCGCCGGCGCATCCACCAGCGTGTGCATCACCCGACGGGCCAGCTGGCGGCGCTTCTCATCGTAGTCGCTGTTCTTGCTTCCGCGTGGCCGACCCATGCTCTGTGACTCCGGGTTGGGTTTTGTAGCACACCGTGACCACACCCTGTAGGGCCGACCCTGTGAAGTCAGCGTGGGAGGCGCGCGTCGGTCGCGTCACGAACGAAGGCTAGCGCGGATCTCCGTTCCAACGCGGGCCCTCATCTTCGTTCTCGCGATCTCCCAGCTTGGTGCGGATCGTGAGGGTGACCGTGTGGGTGACGCTGGCGAAGTTGAAGTTCTCGGTGATGACCGGCACCTGCATGCCGTAGGACAGGATGCCCAGCGGTGCCACCAGCCCGAGACCCCACGCGATCCGATGCGTGCCGCGATCGCCGTCCCAGTCCCAGCCGGCGCGCAGGCGCACCACCTTGATCGCGCCCTCAATGCCGGCCGCCACCCACCACGGGCTGGTGGTGACCTGCTCGGCCCGAAAGCCGACGTCGACGGCGCCCGAGAAGAGCTCGTCCTTGCCGCCCCGCAGACCGAGCGCGATGCGGGCTGGACGATCGACCTGGTTCTCGATGGGCAGAAGGTCGGAGCCCACAAACGCCACCGTGAACTCTTCCACCGGGCGCGCTGCCACGGCGAAGTCCATGTTGCCGGTGACGCCCGAGCGCACGTACTCGCCCTCACGGATCGACAGGGTGCCGTTGAGGCCGAACGAGAGACGACGGTCCAGGACGGGAACCGCCATCGCCAGCGTGATGTCGTGGCGCTGGTAGCTGTTGATCAGCGTCTCGTCCGCCGGGGCCCAGCCCGGGTACTCCTCGGGGAGGAACGCGCGGTTGAGAATGCCGCCGTGGTAGGACAGGCCAAACGCAACGCGCTCGCTGGTGCGGCCATCCATGGCCGACACATTCCACCGGAGGTCGCCGGAGGGTCCGCCGATGAAGGACCCCTGGAAGTCGTAGCGGGGCACCAGCGCCAGCGTGGCCGGGGAGATCGTCACCGACGCGTTCTCGTTGGGAGACGCCACGGAAGCGCCGCCCATGCCGGCCGAGTCGGCGCTGGGGACATCTTCTGCCCGAGCACCGTGTGACGGATGCCCAGCGAGCCACAACCCAACGATACCAGCGAGACGACGCATGCCCACCTGCGATAGCTACCGGGTGATGCCCCCGCAAGCTCTGTTCGCGGTCGTCGCGGTCGGACGACCGCTTCCCGAGCCGCTCACCTATCGCATTCCGGAAACCCTGCTCGGCCAAGTGCGCGTGGGCCACGTGGTGGGCGTGCCGCTGGGCCGATCGCTGGAGACCGGCTTCGTCGTGGGCCTCACGAACACGGTCGACTTCGACCCGGCCAAGGTCAAGCCGCTGGCGCGCCTGCTCGACCCGCTGCCGGCCTTCGACGAGCCCCAGCTCGCCTTCTTCCGGTGGATCGCCGACTACTACCTCTCGCCACTGGGCGTCGTGATCCGTGCCGCCGTGCCCAACGAGTTCCGCGCGAAGTCGGTTCGCGGCCTCGTCGCCACCGAAGCAGGCACCGAGGCGATGGCGCGTGGCGCGGTGGAAGGCGCGGCCTTGGTGGTGCTGCGAGAGTGCATCCTGCGTCCTGGCCTCACCCAGCGCACCCTGGCGCGTCGTGTGGGCACCGACCTCGCGGATGGTGAAGCCGAGCGTGCGACCCAGCACCTGGTGCGGCAGTCGTTGGCACAGTGGGAAGACCGCGAGGTGGCGGGCGTGCGGGCGCGCGTCGATGTGGTGCGGTGGGTGGGGCCCGAAGAACGGGCGGTGGAGGTTGCGGGGCGATCCGCGAAGACGCTCGCTGTGGCCGATCAGATCGCAGGTGCCACTGAGCTGGATGTGGCCAAGGTGATCGCCACCCACGGGGCCTCAGCGCGGGCGGCCCTGGCGCGCCTGCAGGCCGCGGGGGTGATCACCCGTGGCAGCCGCGAGCAGCGCGATCTGCTTGATGAGGTCGAGCCGCAGGGACCCGCCCAGCCCCCCGCTCTGAACGCGCGCCAAGCCGAGGCTCTCCAGGCGCTCACGGGCCCCGATGCCGCCGGTCCCTGGCTGCTCTACGGGGTCACCGGATCCGGGAAGACCGAGGTGTTCCTGGGCGCGGCCCACGCGGCCCTCGCCTCAGGTCGGCAGGTCTGTGTGCTGGTGCCCGAGATCGGCCTCACGCCCCAGCTCGTGGGGCGCTTTCGGGCACGCTTCGGCGACCGCGTGGCCGTGCTGCACTCGGGTCTCACGGGCTCGGATCGCCTCACGCACTGGCGTCGCATTCGAGCCGGCGAAGCGCCCGTGGTGGTCGGCGCGCGCTCAGCGCTGTTCGCACCCTTTCGCGACCTCGGGCTCGTCGTGGTCGATGAGGAGCACGACGACTCCTACAAGCAAGACGATGGCGTGCGCTACCACGCTCGGGATCTCGCAGTGGTGCTCGGCCGGCGGCACGGTGCGGCCGTGGTGCTGGCTTCTGCCACGCCCTCGCTGGAGAGCTGGCACAACGCTCGCCAGGGTCGCTACCGCGAGCTGCGCCTCCCCGAGCGCGCCACGCCGCGCCCCGTGCCGCGCATTGAGCGCGTGGGGCTGCGCGAGGTGCCCAAGGGCCCCGATGGCCGTCGTCCGCTGCTCGCTCCGGTCGTGGTGGATGCGCTGCGCGCCACGTTCGAGGCGGGCGGTCAGGCCATCGTGCTCTACAACCGTCGTGGTTACGCCACGCTGGTGAGCTGCAACGCGTGCGGTGCGGCCTACGAGTGCCCGAGCTGCGGCGTCGCGATGACGCTCCATCGCGGCGCGGGCCGCGTGATCTGTCACTACTGCGCCTTCCAGAGGG
The DNA here is from genome assembly GCA_964396405.1 of uncultured Enterobacteriaceae bacterium. GTDB lineage: Bacteria > Myxococcota_A > UBA796 > UBA796 > JACKEO01. Next base: position 27,096 of record CAYNFK010000030.1, on the reverse strand, counting down.
CTTACTCCACCATCTGCCCGGTGTGCGCTGCCCCCGAGATGTCCGAGCAAGGGAGGGGCACCGAGCGGGTCGAAGACGTGCTCACCGGCATGTTCCCCAACGTGCCCACGGTGCGCATGGACGCCGACACCACGGCCCAGCGCGGCGCCCACCACCGCATCCTGGAGACCTTCCGCAGCGGGCGCGCCCGCATGCTCGTGGGCACGCAGATCGTGGCCAAAGGCCACGACTTCCCGGATGTGCACACGGTGGTGATCGTCAGCGCCGATCAGGGCCTGCGCATGCCCGACTTCCGTGCCGCCGAGCGCACCTTCGCGCTGGTGGTGCAGGCGGCGGGTCGCGCGGGGCGCGGCACCGTGCCTGGGCGGGTGCTGATCCAGTCGATGGAGCCCGATCACGAGGTCCTCACCCACCTCGACAACCCTGATGGCTTCTACGAGATCGAGCTTCGCCGGCGCGCCACGTTTCGGCATCCGCCCCACACGCGCATGGTGGCCTTCCACCTCGAAGGCACCGACCGCGCGCGGGTCTCGTCGGCGGCGGTCGGCCTCGCCCACGGTCTGCGCCTGCTCGCACGCCAGCACGCCGCCGTGCAGGTGCTCGATGCCGCTGCGTCGCCCATGCGCCGCTTGGTCGGCCGCTGGCGCTGGCAGGTGCTGGCCCGCGGCAGCCACACCCGCGCATTTCGGGACTTCCTCGAGGCCTCGAAGGGTCTGTGGGCCGATGGGGTCGGCCCCGGCGTGCGCGTCACACCCGACGTCGATCCCAGACACCTGATGTGAGCCGCGTCCGCACGCGATAGTCCGCGCCCTTGGAGTGCCCATGCGCCACGTCCTGATCGCCCTGTCCGCGCTGTGCTTCTCGGGCTCCGCGCTCGCCGGCAGCGTGCAGGTGGAGAGCCCCGGCACGGGTGCGCTCACGGTGCTGCGCTACACGCCCAAGGCCGGGTCCGCCGGCTCCGCCACGCTCTCCACCCGCATCCGCACCACGTCCTCGGTGATGGGGCGCGACATGGTGTCGGAGCTGCCCAGCGTGGTGAGCACGATGAAGTCGAAGGTGGAAGAGGTCTCCGCCACCTCGTGGACCGTGTCGTTCTCGTACGGCGACACTAAGCTGGAAGGAGAGGCCAGCGGCATGGGCAAGACCATCGCCGAGGCGATCCGCACGGGCCTCACCGGCGCGTCGGGCACGCTCGTCGTGTCGCCGGCGGGCGAGATCCTGTCCGCCAAGGCCACGTTTGGCGGCACCGATGGGGAGCAGTCCTTTGACCTTGGGCAGTGGGTGGTTCGTTTCCCCGACCGTCCGATCGGCATCGGTGCGCGGTGGGCGGTGGAAGACGACGTGGTCGGTCCCAACGGCATCGCCGTGCACGAGAAGCGCACCTACACGCTGGCCGCGGTCACCGGAAACGAAGTGAAGCTGGTCGTGGAGCTGGCGAGCAGCGGGCAGCCCGGCCCCATCACCGTAGAGGGCATGACCGCCACCGTCACCAAGCTGGCCTCCACCGGCACCGCCAGCCTCACGGTGCGTCTCGATCAGCCCCTTCCCGTCACCGCCAGCTCCGGCGTCGACACCCAGTTCGACATCCAGATCGTCTCGATGAACACGTCCACGTCGACGCGCATCCAGGCCACGCTCACCTCGCCGTGAGCGCCGCATGATGATCACCGGACGGCTGCGGGCGGCGCGGGTGCTGGCGCAGGCTTGGCTTGCTCCCACCACGCAGATCTCCCGTCTCCACTTTCGGGTGCTGCTCACCGATGTGGACCTGAACGCCCACCTCACGAACAGCCGCTACCCGCAGATCATGGATCTGGGCCGCCTCGATCTGCTCGTGCGGAGCGGCGTGGCGCGCGAGCTGATGCGGCGGCGGCAGAACCCGGTGATGGTGGAGTCGCAGCTGCGCTTCTCGCGGGAGCTGCCCCTGGGCACCGCCTACGTGCTCGAGACCCGGGCCGTGAGCGTGGAGCGTCGCAGCGTGGTGTTCCGCCAGCGCTTCCTCGTGGCCGATCGTGAGCACGCTGTGGCCACCGTGAAGGTGGTGCTGCTCGCGCAGGGCCGCGTCACCCGCCCCGATGCGCTGGCCTCGCTGGTAGCGGATCAAGTCCAGGGCAGCGCCGAGCGCGTGGACCAGTAGGCCGCTGGCGGCTCCACGAGCGCGTCGAGCCGGTCGAACACGTCGGCAGACACCGACAGATCGAGGGCGGCCGCGTGCGACTGCACCTGCGCCGACGTGCCAGCGCCCGACAGCACCACATCCACCGCGGGGTTTCGGAGCACCCACGCGAGCGCGAGCGTGTCGGGTCCGCAGCCTGCGCTCGCCGCGGCAGTGAGCAGGCCATCGCGGACCGGCCCCGGGACCGCGCGGGGAGACAGCCTTCCGTTGGCCAGCGCCTCCTTCACCACCACCCACAGGCCCGCCGCCTTGGCCTCTGCGAGCGCCGGGCCAACGCTCGGCTCCAGTGGGTTGTAGGTGGCCTGCACCACGTCGAAGAAGCCGCCGCCGCGCACCTCGAGCGCCCGGCGCAGCGTGGTGGCCTGCCCGGCGCCCGTGACCGTGAGCCCCATGCGCCAGCCGTGGGTCTCGCGAAGCCGCGCCAGCGCGTCGAGCACGGCATCATCCTCCAGCACCCCGCTCTCGAGCGTTGCCGAGTGGATGCTGTACACGCGCAGGTACGGGCCCAGCAGCGCCTCGGACTCGGCCGCCTGCCGCGTGAGCGTGGCCAGCGCGTGGTCCTTGACCTCGTGCACGGGCGCATCGATCTGCCAGCCGCCCACGTAGGTGTAGCCCCACTTGCTCGCGACCAGCGCCTCCTGAGCGCCGAGCCCACGGGCGTCGAGCCAGCCGCGCAGGAACGACTCCCCCCGTCCGTACGACCTCGCCACGTCGAGCCAGCGGAACCCCGCCGCCCAGGCCGCGTCGAGCACGCTCCACGCGTGGGCGCGCACCGCGTCGACATCGTGCGCACCGGCCAGATCGCGGGCGTGCCCGAGGTTGTGGTAGGCCGGACGACCCAGCGCAGCGAGCCCGAGGCCCATGCGCGGCACCCCAGGACCCGCCGTACCGGATCCGTGGCGAGACGCTTCACCGCTCACGGCGCCGCGCAGTCCCCGCCGTCGAAGGCCAGGTCCTCGCAAGCGAAGTCTGGCGCGAAGTTCGTGCCGTCGTCGCACACGCCATCGCCCACATACCGCTCCGGCCAGCAGATGCCGGCACAGTCCAAGACCGCGCTCGGCAAGCAGGCGGGCGGGAGGTCGGTTTCGTCCGTGTCGTCCGTGCCGTCGGTGTCGTCCGTGTCGCTGACCTCGGGGCAGATCACGTCGAGGTAGCGGCCGGACTGGTAGCCCCCCACATGCCCCGTGGTGAACACAGGCTCGATCGGGGCACCAGCCCGCACGCGCCACTCGGCGCCCCAGAGGTCGCCACCGGCGTCGCGGGTCTGCAAGAAGTAGCGACCGGTGGTGAGGTTGGCGTTGCGCACATCGCTGGTGTTGTCGGCCAGGAAGCCCGCTTGGGTGCTCGCCATCACGGCCCAGTCGGAAGCGCGGAACAGCGTCCAGCTCACCTGCGCCGCGCCCGTGCCGAGCGCCGTCTCAAAGGCCACGCCCGAGCACGAGGCCAGCTCCAGCGGTGCTCCCGGCGCATCGAACGCGCCCACGCCGGCCAGATCGCACGACACGCGCATCGACTGGGAGGCCGTGCCGCCCGAGCTCAGGTGGAAGGCGGAAGCGAGCAGACCGCCCGGGTAGCGGACCTCGATGCGATCGGCATCATCCCAGCCGTTGGTGCCCGCATCCAACACCCGCACCGCGTAGGTGACGCCGTCGCCCACAGCCACGCGCTCGGTGGCGGTGCTGTTCGGTGCCATCGACGCGCCCGTGCCGGACGCCACGGGGAATGCCGGTGCCTCCAGACTCCACGCCAGCTCGCGCGGCTGGTCACCGACCCAGACGCTCACGTCCATGTCGCAGTTGACCCCGCCACAGGACGCCGTGAAGTTGTAGGTGTAGGACGTGAAGTCGCCGCCAGGGTCGCGCCCCTCATTGCGGACGGCACCGGTGGTGGCATCGAGCAGGCGCCACGCTGTGCCGTTCCAGCCATCTCCCCACGAGTCCAGCGCCACAAGCTTGTAGGCGCCATCCGTCAGCACCACACGGTGCAGGTAGCTCGTGTTGTCCTTCGTGTAGACTCCCGTCCGCGACGAGGCGATCAGCGTATTGGATGCGTCGCGAAGCTCCCAGCCCACCTCGGAGGCGAACCCGAGCACGGGCACGGCAATCTCCAAGATGTAGGCGCAGTAGTTTCCGCCATCGGTGTCGGTATCGGTGTCGTCGATGCAGTCGCCGGCGTCGGAGAACCACAGGTCGCAGTCGAAGTCGGCGGGCAGCACCGAGCCATCGTCACAGGTGCCATCGCCGATGATGTAGCTGGGGTAGCAGCGACCCAGGCAGTCCTTGGACTCGCCGAACAGGCAGTCCTTGTCGGTGTCGTCGGTGTCGGGGCCTGCTGAATCGGCGCTGTCACCGGGCTGAGTGTCGGTGTCGGTGTCGGTGTCGTCGACCCAGCGGCCGGTCTCATCGGTGTCGCTACCGGTCTCGTCGGTGTCGGTGTCGACCCCCTCGGTGTCGTCGGTGTCGTCGGGGGGGACATACGGGGTGCCACACGCCACGAGCGCGCATGCGACCACGATCCAGCGCATCACTCCCACGGCATCGACCCCAGCTACGTCCCGATGTTTAGCACGGACGGTCCAGACTCGCATGGACCCCACCGCCAACCCGCCCGTACGGTCGGATCCACTGCGGGGCGTCGGGGGCTCCGGCGTGATCCCGCTGGGTGGGTCCGATATCCACACCCCTCGGAGGAAGGCCCATGAGCAGCGGCTGGCGGGTGGTGGCAGGGCTAGCGCTGCTGGGGGCCGCGATCGGGGCCGTGCTGTCGTACGTGTTCTGGGAGCCGCTCCGCCAGGCGCGCGGGCTGGTGTTCGAGTCCGTCGAGCGGGCCGACGAGATCGCGCAGCTCGGGTCTGCCGATGGCCTCGCCGCCTGGATCCTCGCCCACCCGGAGTCCGTGGCGCTCGTGACCTACGAGGTGGGCGCAGACGGGAATCCGCTCACCGACCGCCCGATGCTCCTGCACCGCGCCGAGGAGGTTCACCCGATCGCCAGCCTCGCGAAGGTGGGGGTGGCTGCGGCGTGGGCGTTGGCGATTCACGACGGCCGACGCGAGGCCGAGGCCCCCGTCGACCCCCGAGCGTGGGACGCAAGGTGGCTGCCCGGCACCGATGGTGGGGCGCACGAGCGGGCGATCGCCACCCAGAAGCACAACGTAGGCGGCACCACCCCCATCCCCGAGAGCCGACTGGTGGGCGCGATGATCCGATGGAGCGACAACGCCGCCACGGACTGGCTCACCGACACCCTTGGCCGCGAGGCCCTCGTCGACATCGAGCGGCGTGGACTCGGGCATGCCACCACCGTGCACAACCTCCTCGGCGCCTTCCTGCTGTGGACCGAGATCCCCGCTGCCACCTTGCTGAGCTGGTCGGACGACGAGGAGCGCGCCGCGCGGCGTGTGCGGGCAGACGCGTGGGTCGCGGGCTTCGACGGCACCGTGCGTACCTCGCCCGCCCTCCCTTCGATCGCCGACCAAGCCGCGCTCTCTGCACGGTTCGGTCCCCAGGGTCGTGCGGCCGACTACGCCACCGCATTCGCCGGCATCGTCACGGGCACGTGGCCCACCCCCGCCGCGGCTGCGTCGATCGACAAGGTGCTGTCGTGGCCGATGATGTCCGAAGCCAGCCAGGCGCGCTTCGCTCGTTTCGGCGCCAAGGGCGGGGCGCTGCCCGGGGTCGTCACCGACGCGTTCTACGTGCAGCCCAAGGAGAGTCCGCACCCCCGCGTGGTGGTGCTCTTCCTCAAGGACCTCCCTTTGGTGGGCTGGGGCGCGATGATGGGCAGCTTCGTGCACCAGGAGTTCATGCTCAGCCTCGTGGACGAGCCCGCCCGTGTCGACGCACTCGCTGCCGGGCTTCGGGGTGAGCTTCCCGCCACAGACTAAGGCAGCCCTGGGGCCAGCAGACGACCCCCAACCGCCAGCACACCGAGCGCGATCCAGGCCCACCGAGGGGCCAACGACGCCGACCGCAACGCGATCCCCACCCCCAGCACGGCCGCCAGCGGCAGCACGTGCCGCGTCGCACCCAACGGCTGCAACCCCGCGCACGCCGCCACCAAGCTCAAGCCGACCGCCCAACCCAGCGCACCGTCGATCGCCGACACCCGACCGCGCAGCGGGCCCAGCAAGAGCGCCAGCGCCACAGCACCCAGTGCCACAGCGCGCAGCCCTCCCACTCCGCCCACCGACCACCCCACCAGCGCCAGCGGCTGCGTCAGCACCCAGGCCACGGGGTCGCCCGACGGCAAGAACCTCGCCAGGTGACCCGTGGTCAGGTCCGCGCCGTGCGCCGCGAGCTGCTGCGGCAGGAGCGTGAGCCCGAGGATGAGCGCCACGGCAGCAAATCCCACCAGACCCAGCCAGCGCCTTGGAGATCGAGGGTCCGACGCCAGCCCCGACAGCAGCAGCGCACCCGTCACCAGCCCGGCCGGGTACAGCGTCAGCGCCGCCACGCTCGCCCACGCGGCTGCCCGCGTCGGCCGCCCCGGTAGGTCGGCGAGCACCGCAAGCGTCAGCAGCGCGCCCAGCGCATAAGGGCGTGCCTCACCGCCATAGAGGCCCCACGGGCCCGCCAGCGCCACCACGCCCATCGCAGCGCCGGCCGCGCGCGGCTCGCCCCACGCCGCCGCAGCCCGCCCTGCCAGCGGCACGGCCAGCAGGGAAGCGAGCAGCGGGAGCAGGCGCATGGCCCACGGCGCCGTCGTCAGCGTGGTGATCGGGGCGAGCAGCGCGGCAAACAGCGGTGGGTGCAGGTCGAAGCGGGCCGCTGCAGCCCAGAGGTCGTGGGCGAGCGCCACGTCCACCGAGATGCGCTCATCCAGCCACAGCTCAGCGCGGAGAAACGACGGGAGGCGTAAGGCGAGCGCCACCGCGACCCACGCGGCGACCTTCGAGCTCACGGCAGCATCCGCGACGCCTCGGACTCCGTGGGCAGGCGGCACCGATCCACCTTGCCGAACACCCGGTAGCGAACCGCCGCAAAGGCCCGGTACGCCAGATCGCGCAGGCCCCGCGGCAGCACCCGGAACCACGCCACACCACGCCAGGGCCAGGGGAGCGCAGCGGCGATCTGGAAGATGGCATCCGAGTACCAGCTGACCCGCTCGCCCTCGGGCGTTTGCTCGACGAGCACGATGCTGTCGAGCTGATCGGGAAGCTCCGGGTGACGCGCGAGGATGGCGGCGGCCGTCTCACCCTGGAGCGCGGCGTAGCTGAAGCGCCCTTCCGGATCGTGGGCGAGGATCCAGGTCATGCCCACGTCGCAGACCGCGCACACGCCGTCGAAGAGCACGACACGCTGTGGAAGCACAGGGAGGGTCGCTTGCGCATTCATGGCCCCCCTCTAACCCGGTGAGATACGGGCGCGGCCGCGAGGTGCAACCTTGACGACGCCCTCGGATCCGACCCCGGCCTCCACGCCCGACGTGGCCGCTTGGTTTGAGATCCCCACCATGGAGGCCTGGGAGGCTGAGGCACGCCGCACGCTGCGGGGCCGAGACCCGAGCCAGCTCGCCTCGCGTCTGCCCGAGGGCTTCTCGGTGCCGGTGCTGCATGGCCCCGCCGATGTCGGCCCCCTCGGTCCGGTCGACGCCTCGCCGTGGCGGCGTGGAGAGGGGGGCATCGCCCGCCGCAGCACGGGCTGGACGGTGGGCGTCAGCATCGACAGCGGCGCGCTCAGCACCGACCTGGAGCTGGCGGCGGCCGCTGTGCAAGGTGGGGCCGCAGCCCTTGTCTGGACGCTCCCCGCCGGTGCCGAGGCTTGGCCCAGCGCCCTGGCCAGCCACCTCGCAGCCGCCGATCTCCCGCTGCCCGAGCTGCTCGGGGATGGCGCGCCCCATCCGCAGATCGCTGCGTTCGTGGTCGACACGGCCCCGTGCGCTGAGGCCGGCGGGACCGCCGTGCACGAGCTCGCGCTGCTGCTCGCCGAAGGTGCAGCGCTCCTGCGCGCTGGGGCCATCACGGGGCGGTCCACGGTTCGCATGGCCGTTCAGCGTGACACCTTCGTGGAGATCGCCAAGCTGCGCGCCGCGCGGTGGGCCTGGGCCAAGCTCATGGCTGCCGCAGGCCAGGGTGAAGACGCGCAGCGCCTCCGCCTGGTGGTGATGCCCGCCCGCTCCACGTGGACCACGATCGACCCGTGGATCAACCAGCTCCGCGGCGGGCACGGCGTGTTCGTCGCAGCTGTGGCGGGGGCCGACGTCGTGGTGCAGCCCTGCTGGGACCGCGCGCTGGGTGTGCCCGAGCCCAGCGCCGCCCGCCTGGCCGCCACCACCCAGGCGGTCCTGCGCGACGAGGCCGCGCTGAGCAGCGTCGCCGATCCCGCGGGCGGTTCGTGGTACGTCGAGCACCTCACCGAGCGCCTCGCCCGTGAGGCGTGGTCGTTGTTCCAGGCCGTGGAAGCGGAAGGCGGCATCGAGGTCGTGCGCGCCACCACCTGGGCCGATCGCATCGCCGCTGCCGCATCCCGCGCCGAAGGGGATGCCGCCACACGGCGACAAGGCATCGTCGGGGTCAGCCTGTTCCCCCTCGCCGACGAAGCCACCCTCGCCCGCAAGCCGGCGCCGCTCGCCGCCCGCCGCCCGTCCGCACCGTGGGAAGCCCTGCGGGCCCGTGGTCAGGCTGCATCACCTGCCGTGTGGTTGCTCACGCTGGGTGCGCGCTGGCAGGCCCGGGAGGGCTTCTGCCGACCGCTGGTGGAGGCCGCAGGCTTCGTGGCGTCCACCGGTCCGGTCACTTCGCTGCCCCCCGGTTGGACCGGCGGCGTGGTGCTGTGCGGTGACGACGCCGACTACGCAGACGCCGTCCCCACCGCGCTCGCCGCCTGCCCGCTCGCTGCGTTTCGTGTGCTGGCGGGTGCGCCGGGTGATGCCGAAGCCGGCTGGCGGGCGCTGGGGCTCACCCACACCCTGGCCCGCGGAGACAACATGGTCACCAAGCTCTCCGACCTGCTCACGGCGGCCGGGGTGAGCGCATGACCCGCATCGACTGGACGCAGGTGGGCTGGGATGACGTGAGCCTCCCCGAAGGGGAAGGCCTCCACGCGCCCGCCGAGCCCACGCCCGAAGGCGTCGATCTGCTCGCATCCTACGGGCCGAACGACCTCGGCCCGGTGCAGCACCTCCAGTACCTGCCTGGACTGCCGCCGTTCCATCGGGGTCCGTACCCCACGATGTACGCCTCCCAGCCATGGACGGTTCGGCAGTACGCCGGGTTCTCCACCGCCGAAGCCACCAACGCGTTCTACAAGCGCAACCTCGCGGCCGGTCAGCGCGGACTCTCCGTGGCCTTCGACCTCGCCACCCACCGCGGCTACGACTCCGACCACCCGCGCGTGGCCGGCGATGTGGGCATGGCCGGTGTCGCCATCGACTCGATCCTCGACATGCGCATCCTGTTCGGCGGCATCGATCTGGGCGACATCTCGGTGTCGATGACGATGAACGGCGCCGTGCTGCCGATCCTCGCGCTCTACGTGGTGACGGCCGAGGAGCAGGGTGTTCCGCAGGCCAAGCTCGCCGGCACCATCCAGAACGACATCCTCAAAGAGTTTCTCGTTCGGAACACGTTCATCTACCCACCCGAACCCTCGATGCGCGTGATCGGCGACATCTTCGCCTACACCGCCGCGCACATGCCGAAGTTCAACAGCATCAGCATCTCGGGCTACCACCTGCAAGAAGCCGGAGCGACGCCGGATCTGGAGCTCGGCTACACGCTCGCCGACGGCTTGGCGTACGTTCGCCGGGGCATGGAGGCCGGCCTCGACATCGACGCCTTCGCCCCGCGCCTGTCGTTCTTCTTCGCCATCGGCACCCGCTACTACATCGAGGTGGCCAAGCTCCGCGCCGCGCGCCTGCTGTGGGCCCGTCTGCTCAAGGAGCTGGGCGCGAAGAGCCCGAAGAGCCTGATGCTGCGCACCCACTGCCAGACCTCGGGCTGGAGCCTCACGGCCAAGGACGTGTGGAACAACGTGGTGCGCACCGAGGTGGAGGCGATGGCGGCCGTGCACGGCCACACCCAGTCGCTGCACACCAACAGCCTCGACGAAGCGCTGGCGCTGCCTTCGGAGTTCTCGGCCCGACTGGCACGCAACACCCAGCTGTACCTGCAGCACGAGACCGGTGCCTGCCGCGTGGTGGATCCCTGGGGCGGCAGCTTCATGATGGAGCGCCTCACCCACGATCTGGCCGAGCGCGCCTGGTCGCACCTGCAAGAGGTGGAGGCGCTGGGCGGCATGGCTGAGGCGATCGCCACGGGCCTGCCCAAGCTGCGCATCGAAGAGTCCGCGGCCCGCACCCAGGCCCGCATCGACCGCGGCCGTCAGCGCATCGTCGGGGTCAACACCCTGGTGCCCACCGTCGACACGCCGGTGCCCCTGCTGCGCGTCGACAACGCGACGGTGCGCGAGGCCCAGGTCGCGCGTCTGGCCGCGCTCAGGGCGGCACGCGACACGGCGGCGGTGGAGCGCGCCCTGCAGGCGATGACCACGGCGGCCACCGACGGCACGGGCAACCTGATGGCGCTCGCCATTGACGCTGCGCGCAGCGGCGCCACGGTGGGCGAGATGAGCGACGCGCTGGAGCGGGCCTGGGGGAGGTACGATCCGCCCATCCGCACCGTCAGCGGCGTCTACCGCAGGGAGGGAGGCGTGGAGCCTGCTCGCATGGATCAGCTCACCGCCCGCATCGAAGCTTTCGAGGCAGCTTACGGTCGTCGCCCGCGCGTGCTCGTGGCGAAGATGGGCCAGGATGGTCACGATCGCGGCCAGAAGGTGATCGCGGCTGCGTTTGCCGACCTCGGCTTCGACGTCGACGTGGGCCCGCTGTTTGCGACGCCCGAGGAGACGGCGCGTCAGGCGGTCGACAACGACGTGCACGTGGTGGGCGTCTCTTCGCTGGCCGCCGGGCACCGCACGCTGGTGCCGGCGCTCATCGCTGCGCTGAAGGCCGCGGGCCGCGAGGACGTGGTGGTGGTGGTGGGCGGCGTGGTCCCGCCAGAGGACTACGAGGAGCTGCGCGCCGGCGGCGTGGCCGCCATCTTCGGCCCCGGCACGGTGATCGCCGATGCCGCCTTTGAGGTCCTGGACGCCATCGAGAGGTCCTGAGCGATGCGGGAACGCACCGCCGAGGAGCACATCCGCGGGGTCGTCGCCGGGGATCGGGCGGCGCTCGGGCGGGCGATCACGCTGGTGGAGTCCACGCGCCCGGCGGATCGCACCCTCGCCCACGCCGTGCTGCGCGGGCTGCCCGCGCCGGTTCACACAGCCCATCGCATCGGGGTCACAGGCCCTCCCGGCGCAGGCAAGAGCACGCTGATCGAGGCGTTCGGGATGCGCCTCGTGGAGGCCGGACATCGGGTGGCCGTGCTGGCTGTGGACCCCAGCAGCCTCATCTCGGGCGGGAGCATCCTCGGCGACAAGACACGCATGCAGCACCTCGCCAACCACGATGCCGCCTACGTGAGGCCCTCCCCCGCGCGGGGGGCTCTCGGGGGCGTGGCCCTGCGCACCGGCGACGCGATCACCCTGGTGGAGGCCGCTGGCTACGACATCGTGCTGGTGGAGACCGTGGGGGTCGGCCAGTCCGAGGTCGAGGTCGCCAAGGTGGTGGACACGCTTTGGGTCGTGCTGCTCGCTGGCGCCGGCGACGAGCTGCAGGGCATCAAGAAGGGCCTGCTGGAAGCCGCCGACGTGCTCGCGGTCAACAAGGCGGACGGCGCAGGTGCCATCGCGGCCGAGCGGGCGCGCCGTGAGCTGGAAGCGGCCCTGCACCTTGTGGCCCCGCGGAGGGACGGCTGGGAGCGACCCGTGCTCGCGTGCTCCGCCCTCACCGGCGCTGGGCTCGACGAGGTGTGGGCGGCCGTGCAGGCGCATCACGCAGCGCTCCTACGGGACGGTCGCTTGGCCAGCCGACGCGGGGAGCAGCGGGTCTCCGCGATGTGGGAAGGCGCCACCCGCACGCTCGCCGAGCGGTTTCGCGCCCAGCCTGACGTGGTCGCACGCGGCGAGCAGCTCGCGCGCGCCGTGGCCAGCGGTGCGATCGGCGTCGACGAAGCCGTGGCCCGGCTGCTCGGCGACTCCAAACCTTAGAGCGCTCGGGCGACCACCATGCCCAACGCGGCCGCCGCCAGCCCGAGCACCAACGATCCCAGCGCGTAGAGGACGGCCTCTCCGGTGCGACCGGCCTCGACCAGCGCCACGCTCTCGAGCGAGTACGCAGAGAACGTGGTGAAGCCGCCGAGCAGGCCCGGGATCAGCAGCGGTGTCCACCGGGCGTGAAGCGGCGCGGCCTCACCCAGCATCAGCACCGCCAGCACCCCGATGCCGAACGACCCCAGCACGTTGACCGCCAGCGTCCCATACGGGAACTCACGCCCGAGCCAAGCGCCGACAGCGTCGACCAGGAGCACCCGCAGGACGGCCCCGAGCGCGCCGCCCAGGGCGATGAACAGGTAGCGTTCCACCCCAACCTCCCGGCACCAGACCCGTAGCGCCCGGGCTCGCAGGGGTCGACTCCCCCAGGGCGCGCCTCGCAGTCCGCGGGATAGTTGCGGCCTTCAGGTGGCCCGAGGAGCACCCGCTGAACGCCCACGCCTTCCTCGTCAACCTCTCGCTGGTGCTTGGCGTCGCAGCCGTGGCCACGGTGGTGTTCCAGCGCATTCGGCAGCCTGTGGTGCTGGGGTACATCCTCGCGGGCCTGATCGTGGGGCCGTATACGTCGGTGCCCCTGGTGGCCGATCACGCCGTTGTGGACGCGCTCGCCGAGCTGGGCGTCATCTTGCTCATGTTCGGCATCGGGCTCGAGTTCCGGCTGTCGAAGGTGGCGCAGATCGCTTCCACGGGCGGGGTGATCGCGCTGATCGAGGTGAGCGTGATGGGCGCTCTCGGGTACGCCGTCGGCAAGCTGTTCGGGTGGACCCCGCTGGAGAGCCTGTTCACGGGTGCGGTGGTGGCGATCTCGTCCACGAGCATCATCGCTAAGGCCTTCGAAGAGCAGCAGGTGTCGCGTGAGCGGCGCGAGCTCGTGTTTGGCGTGCTCATCGCCGAAGACCTCCTCGCCATCCTGATGATGGCGGCCCTCACGATCCTCGCGTCGGGGCGTGATCCCACGATCGTGGAGCTGGGCACCGAGGCCGTGCGGCTGGGTCTAAGCCTCGTGGCCCTATTGATCGCGGGCCTCGCGGTGGTGCCGCGCGCGTTTCGCCTGGTGGTCGGGCTCAAGCGCCCGGAAACCCTCACGGTCGCAGCGGTGGGGCTGTGTTTTGCTGTGGCCCTCGCCACCCGCTCGCTCGGCTACTCGGAAGCGCTGGGCGCGTTCCTCGCCGGCATGCTGATCGCCGAGTCGGGCCACGGCAACGAGGTGGAGCACCGCGTTCGGCCCGTTCGCGACGTGTTCGCCGCCATCTTCTTCGTGGCTGTGGGCATGCTGATCGACCCCGCCCTGGTGCTCCAGCACGCGCTCCCGATCGTGTGCCTCACGGCCGTGGTGTTGGTGGGAAAGGTGCTGGCCGTCAGCCTCGGTGCCTTTTTGGTGGGCAGCGGCACGCGGTCGTCGGTGGCGGCGGGCATGAGCCTCGCGCAGATCGGCGAGTTCTCGTTCATCATCGCGGGCCTGGGCGTCTCGCTGGGCGCTGTGGGGTCGTTTCTGTACCCTGTGGCGATCGCGGTCTCGGCGGTCACGGCGTTCACCACGCCCGCGTTCATTCGTGCGGCCGACCGCGTGGCCGACCGTGTGGACCACAAGCTGCCCGCACCCCTGCAGACGCTCACCTCCGTGTACGCGGCCTGGCTGGAGGAGCTGCGCACCCAGCCTGCCCCTGCGGGTCGACGGGCCCGCGCGCGCCGCGTGGTGCAGGTGCTGGTCGCCGACGCGGGACTGTTGTTGGCCCTGGCAGCGGGGCACGCGCTGTTCTCGACGGCACTCGCCCACGTGCTCGTGTCGGCCACAGGCCTGGGCGAGGCCCAAGCGCGATGGACCCTCGGGGCGATCGTGCTGCTGCTGGCCATTCCTGCGGGCGCCGGCGTGTTGGTGGCTGGGGGTCGCTTGGGGGGTGTGCTCGCGGAAGGACTCGCCGACACAGGCGCCCACGCCCAGGGGTTCACCGCGCGGCGCACCCTCGTCGCCGTGGTGCGCATGGCCGTGCTGCTCGCGGTCGGGCTTCCGCTGGTGGCGCTCACGTTGCCGCTGCTGCCCACGTCCAGCGGTCCCATCCTGTTGTTCGTGCTGGCGAGCTCGCTGGCGATCTCGGTGTGGAGGGGGGCGTCCCAGCTGCAAGGCGAGCTGCGCTCGGGCCCGGAGCGCATCTTCGCTTCGCTGCGCGAGCCCAGCCGATCCCTCCCGTCCGCAGCGGGAGACGGCGTCCCAAGCCTCGCGTTCCCGCACATCCACACCCTCGCGCCCCACGATGGCGCCGTGGGGGCCAGCCTCATCGACCTCAACCTGCGCAGCCTCACCGGCGCGACGGTGCTCGCGGTCACGCGGGCGGACGCCCCCGACGTGGCCGAGGTGCCGTCTGCGCACGAGCTGCTCCACGTGGGCGACCAGCTGGCGCTCGCGGGAACGCGTGAGGCCGTCGATCAGGCGATCGTGCTGCTGCGAAGTCACCGCGCTGCGGACCCGGCCGGCAGCACGAGGCGGTAGCGGATCCGGCAGCGGATCCGTCCAAGGTGGCGGGCGCGCTGCAGGCACCCCCGACCCCACTGCGGGGTGCTCCAGATCCCCGTCTTCGACCCCTGCCCATTTTTTCGAGCCCCCGCGGCCGATTCGCTTGTGGTAGACTTCCGATGTGATGGGATGTCGTGGCAGAGCCCGTGTTGGGCCAGGGCGACACTCCCGGCAGATCCTCGATCCAACGCACGGAGTTTGGACATGCGCCAGTACCCTACCGCCCCCCTCGCGATCCTCCTCGCGCTGGCTGCATGCAGTGGCGCGCCGAAGGCCGACGCCCCCGTGGTGCCGCCGCAGCCCTCGCCCGAGGCTCGGTTGGCCGACCTCACGGCGCAGATCCAGTCGGTGCCCGCCGCAAAGGAGATCGCCGAGCGCATCGCCTTCCACGCCGAGCTTGAGAAGGCCGTGGTCGCCCCCTGGCAGGCCGCTTGGTCCAGCGGCAAGCCCGCGCCGGTGTTCACCGCCACCGCCGAGGTCCCCCTGTTCAACACGGCCGACCGCCGCGAGCGCCGCACGCTCGATGGCATCACCGAGTTCACCTGGGACCAGAACATCCACGGTGTCGTGGGTGAGGTCGAGGCTCGTTACCTCGGTCAGTTCGCTTCGATCGAGCGCCTCGCGCTCACCGTCGAAAAGGTGGAGACCGTCGATGGCCGCGTCACCATGCACCTCGGCGTCGACCTGCGCGGCACCGATGCCGCCTCCGGGAACCGCCGCAACGACCGCGGCACGCTCGCTCTGAACCTCGTGCAGGAAGGCGGCACCTGGAAGGTGGCCCGCGCCGCCACCGCCGGCTTCGAGAGCCTCGTCGCCCAGCGCGCCCCCACCTTCACCGATGCCACGGCCTCGATGAAGCTCGACCAGCTCACGATCACGCCCCGCTCCGAGGCGATCCGTCGCGGTGGTTACGCCGCCGCCTCGGCCGACTTCGACAACGACAAGCGCGTCGACCTCCTCGTCGGCGACTTCGGGCCGGTCCGCCTGCTCCGCAACACGGGTGCTGGCTACGAAGATGTCACGGCCGCCGCCGGCATCCGCGGCGACACCAAGGTGAAGTCCGCTGGCTTCGTCGACCTCGACAACGATGGCCTCAAGGACATCGTGATGGTTCGTTACGTCGAGAAGACCGACGAAAACCCCTCCGACTTCGTCGCCTACCGCAACAATGGGAATGGCACCTTCGAGATGCGCGGTGACGTGCTCACCCGCGGCCGCGCCTACGATCGCTCGATGCCCCTCGCTGTCGCCGACTTCGACAACAACGGCAAGCTCGACATCTACGTCGGCTTCCCTGGCTCTCGCGACTTCACCAACGAGCTCGGCGCCACCGATCGCCCGTCCGATGTGGCTTCGCAGGGCGTGTGGCTCAACGATGGTCAGTGGAACTTCAGCGAGACCGCCCAGGCCCCCGGCGCCGATGCCGTGGCCGACAGCCGCCACGTCTACCCTCACGCCGCGCTGGTCTCCGACCTGAACCGCGACGGTCGCCCCGACATCCTCGTCACCGACGACTCGGGTCGCGCCAGCCCCATCTACTACAACAACGGTGATGCTTCGTTCCGCGAAGTCGCCGAGCAGGCCGGACTCGCCCACACGGGCTGGGGCATGGGCGCTGTCACCGCCGACTACGACAACGACGGCGACCTCGACGTCTACATGTCGCAGATCGACTTCGCAGCCGCTCGCGAGCTCTTCGCGTCCACCGAGGGCCTCTCGGATGCCGCCAAGGCCGCGCTCACCAAGCTCGAAGAGAACCTCCCCGGCAATGCGCTCTTCCGCAACAAGGGCGATGGCACCTTCGAAGAGGTCGCGGTCGCGGCCGGCGTGAAGTGGGCTGGCGATGCGCCTGCGGTGGCTTCGTGGGTCGACTACAACGCCGACGGCAACCTCGACCTCTACGTGCCGAACGGCCTGTGGTCGGGCGGCGAGCAGGACTTCACCAGCACGTTCCTCGCCGCCAGCGCGATGGATGCGGCGCGTGATGCTTCGGGTCACTCGCCCAGCTCCAGCACCCAGTCGGCCGCCCTCAACGGGGAAGACGGTGCCTTCAAGGTCGCCATCTTCGCCGACCGCGGCGACAAGGACCCGAACCCGGTCCTCTCGATCCTGCGCGAGTTCAAGGGCGACCTGGCGAACCCGCTCGCGGGTGCCAGCTCGGTGAAGCCCACGCTCTCGTTCGCCGGTCACGAGACCAACCGTCTCTTCCGCAACAACGGTGATGGCAGCTTCACGGAGGTGGGCTTCCTGGAAGCCGCAGACCGCATCGAAGACGGCTACGTGGCCTCCGCGATGGATGTCGACTTCGACGGCAAGCAGGACCTGTTCCTGCGCAACTGCGACCCGGCCCCCGGCCACGACCGCGCCACCTACGTGATGCTCCGCAACCAGCGCGCCGACACCCAGTCCCTCGTGGTCCAGGTGGCTGGCGTGCAGAGCAACGCCGACGGCGTGGGCTCGGTGGTCACCGCATGGGTTGGCGACCGCAAGTACACCCGCGAGATCCACTCGGTCACCGGCGCTGTGCAGTCGGAGACGCTCGCCTTCATCGGACTCGACGGCGCCACCAAGGTGGACCGCCTCGAGGTGCAGTTCCCCTCGGGCGCTGTGCAGACGTTCGAGAACGTGCCGGCGGGTCGTGTCGTTGTGTCTGAAGGCAACGCTGACCTCCGCTTCGTGGTAGCCGCTCGCTGATTCGGGCGGCATGATCCGGGGTGCGAGGGATGCTCTCTCGCACCTTCTCGGGAGGTCATGATGCTCGGCGCGGTTCTGCTGCTGGCCGTCCTGGCCTGCAGCACGGGTGAACGCTCGGTGGGCGATGCCTCCGAGCTTCGCACCGTCGTCACTGAGTCCGACGTGCCCACGGTGGGGCTGCGCGACTCGGGCCTCACGGTGGAAGGCTGCGACGACCTCGCCGTGGGAGAGCGCCTGCACTTCGTGGCCACGTGGCCGCAGGTGAACGCGTGCGCCAACACCACCTACTTCTTCACGCCACGCGCGCAGGACCTTCGGGTGGCACTGCGCTGGCCAGCGGCCGAGGTGCTCGCCGACGTGGGTGTGCCGCAGACCTACGCCTTGGCCGCCGAGCCCACACTGCCCTCGTTTCGGTTGGATGAGGGCTTGAACCTGTTCGCCAACACCTGCGAGGGCTGGAGCTACCCCGGGGTGAGTCCACAGGTCTCCCACACCTGGGACCCGGTCAGCGGTGAGGTCACGGTCACGGTCACGAGCACGGAGAGCGCCCGACGCGGCACCGCCACGGTGGCGTGGCGCAGCGTGGAGGTCGCGCGGCGTGATGCGCCCACGATGCGCTGCACGGTGCCCGATGCCACCTTTACCGACGTGGTGGTCCACCTCGACGCGATGGCAGGCGGAGTCACCCCATGACGACGCGCCTCACCGCGCGCTGGGGCTGGATGGCGCTGGCCTTCGCCTGTGGAACCACCGACGTTCTCCCGGTCGACGACACCGAGCTCGACACGGACGATGGCGTAGCGAGGGCCCAGGATCTCGGCCTGCGCCCGCTCACCCGGGCCGAGCTCGACCACGCCGTGCAGGACCTGCTTGGCGTCGAGCTGAGCCCCTCCGAGGTGCTGCCACTCCCGCCCGCACGCGGCTACGCCACCGACGTGCTCGCAGGGTCGGTCGACGACGCCCTGGTGGAGGGGATGCTCGTAGCGGCCGAGTCGATCACCACCGCGCTGACGCACGCGCCCGCCGCCTACACGGTGACGCTGGAGATCGAGGACCAGGCCGACCTCCCCATCGCGGGCACCATCTTGTCGTCGGGCGCGGTGATCAGCGCGTGGGCCTACGCCGAACAGGCCTACACGGCGTCGATTCCCTTTGAGGTGGAGCGCACCGGCACCTGGAGGCTCTCGGCCCACGCCGCCTACTTCACCAATGACGACGAGCCAGCGCCGGCCGGCGCGCCTCCGTTTCTTCTGCCCATTCGCAT
Organism: uncultured Enterobacteriaceae bacterium; assembly: GCA_964396405.1. Lineage (GTDB taxonomy): Bacteria > Myxococcota_A > UBA796 > UBA796 > JACKEO01. The sequence goes on along the minus strand of CAYNFK010000030.1, from coordinate 8,297 downwards.
CGACGGCGTCCCGATCACCGACCTCGTCGTGGCCTCACTGGGCACCGAGGGCCCGCCCCTCACCGTCGAGCTGGAGCTCACCGCCGGGCACCACGTGCTCGGCTACGACACCACCCTGATCGACAACCGCGTGCTCATCTTCGACAAGGTCACGTGGGTGCCGGTGACCGGCCACGCGGGTGTGCTCGACGCCGCAGCCAGCTGCCCCGCATCCCCGCCCGAGGCCGAAGCGGCGTGCGTCGGCGCTGCCCTCGCTCCGGTCGCGCGCCTCGCGTGGCGGCGCTCCCTCGACGCCGACCGCCAGAGGTCGCTGGACGCGTTCCTGGCGGCCCAAGCCACGCTCGGGCCCAGCCCAGAAGAGCTGTTCCTTGTGGGACTGCGAGCGGTGCTTGCATCGCCTGAGTTCTGGTTCGTGATCGAGGGGGGTGAGGGCGCTCAGCTGAGCGACCACTACCAGCTCTCACCGTTGGAGCTCGCCACCCGCATGAGCCTGCTCGTGTGGCAGAGCCTGCCCGACCACGACCTGCTGGCGTGTGCAGAAGCTGGCGGTCTCGGTCTGGACGACACCGGCGCCTGCGGTCTGATCCCCCAGCTGGACCGGCTTCTCGACGACCCACGCTCCCTTCGCGTGGTGCGCGGCTTCGCATCGGCGTGGTTGCTCCTCACCCGCCTCGACGTGCTTGAGCTGGACGACCAGGCCGTCCCTGAAGCCACCCCTGCCCTACGTGCAGCCCTCCGCGAAGAAGCGGAGCTGGTGCTGGAGGAGGTGCTCCTTGGCGGCGGCTCGCTCGATGCCCTGGTGACGGCCGACTTCACGTGGGTCGATCGGAGGCTGGCAGCTCACTACGGGTTGCCGGAGCCCTCCACCGAAGGCTTCCACCGGGTGGAGGTCGACCCCACCACCCTCGGAGGCCTGGTTCGCTCCGGCGCGGTGCTGCTGTCCACAGCAGAGCCCACGCGGGTCTCCGATGTTCGACGCGGTGAGCTGGTGCTGGCAGCGTTCGCTTGCGAGCCCTCCGACCCGCCACCCGCCATGCTCCCTGTGGTCGAGGCCGACCCGGGCGGGGAGCGCCTCGCGATCGCCACCCAGACGCAGTCGCCTGGGTGCATCTCGTGCCACGCAGCGCTCAACCCGTGGGGCCTGTCGCTCTCGGAGTACGACATCACGGGTCGCTACGTTCCCGAGGAGGCCATCGAGATTCCCGCCGACCTCTACCCAGACGCCCCCCACAGTGTGGCCGACGTGATCGCGCGCCTCACGACCGACCACAAGGCCGCGCGGTGCTTCACGCAGCACCTGGCGAGCTGGGCCACCGGTCGCAGCCTGGCGGCGTTCGAGCCCGCCGACCTCGCCAACCTCTCAGACGCCGCCGTGTCCGATGGCATCACGTTTCGCGCCGCCCTCCACGCCGTCGTGCGCTCCCCGGCGTTCCGCTCGCGTCCGTCGGTGAGACCATGAACCCCACGGTCTCCCGGCGCACGATCCTGAGGGGCCTGGGTGCGTCCGTGCTCCTGCCCGCGATGCCGTCCCTGAGCCGCGCCGACGCCGCAGCGCCCGTGCAGCGGTTCCTGTTCTGGTACATTCCCGTGGGCATGTTCGCGGGGGCGTTCAACCCCACCACAACCGGCACCGGGTGGACCGCCCCGGCCGCCCTCGTGCCGCTGGAGCGCCACCGCAGCCGCCTCACGGTGGTGTCGGGACTCAGCAACCTCGATGCCGGGGCCGTGGCACCGTTCGATCCGCACGTGGTGTACGGCGGCGCCGTGCTCACCGGGGAGTACATCGTTCAAGGCGCTGCGCAGGGTCCACAAGGAGGTCGGTCGGTCGACCAGGTGATCGCCGATCGCATCGCTGGAAGCACGCCGTTTCGGTCCTTGGAGCTCTCGAGCGACGAGGGCTACCCCTGCCTGCCGGGCCTGGACTGCGTGTACCTGCAGAACATCTCCTGGCAGAATGCAGGCACACCGCGCTCACGGGAGCTGTCCCCGCGACGGGCCTTCGAGAGGATGTTCGGGAGCACGCAAGGGGTGGGCGACGCAGCCGCTCGCCAGGCGCGCATCGCGACTCAGCGATCGGTGCTCGACTTCGTGCGCGAGGCCAGCGATCGTGTGGTGCCCCGTCTGGGGGCCGAAGACCGCACCCGGTTCAGCGACTACCTCGACGGACTGCGCGACGTGGAGCGTCGACTCGATCTGCCCACCACCGCTTGCACCGCCGACGCCAGCGTCGTGACCCAAGGCCTTCAAGCGGCTGACTACGACAACGCCGCCCACATCGACCTGATGCATGCGCTCATGGGCCTCGCGTTCGCCTGCGATCAGACCCGCGTCGCCACGTTCATGCCCTCCAACGAGCGCTCGGTCCGCGTCTACCGCGACATCGGCCATGTCGACACCCACCACTGGCTCAGCCATCACAACGGCATCTCGTGGAAACGTGCCGCCACCCAGCAGGTCCAGATCTGGCTCATGGACCGCCTCGCAGGGCTGCTGGACGAGCTCGCTTCCCGCCCCGACCCCGCAGGTGGCACGCTGCTCGACCACACCACGGTGGTGGCGATCGGAGGCATGGGCGAGCCCAACGCCCACCTCCACACCGACATTCCGGTGCTGCTCGCGGGCGGCCCCCACCAGACCGGGCAGCACCTGCGCTGGGCCGGTCGCCCCCACGCCGATCTGCTCCTCACGCTCGCCCGCCAGGCCGGCTGCGACGACACCGTGTTCGGTCGGGACGGCACTCAGACCATCTCGGAGCTGCTGTGAGGCCTCCGCGCGCCTGGGCAGGGATCGTGCTCGCTGCCTGCGTGACCGCCGACGCTCCGGATGCGGACACCGACGAGACCGAACACACCGACGAGACCGAACACACCGACGAGACCGAACACACCGACGACTCCGCCGAGCCTGCAGGTCCGTGGTGCCTGCAAGACGGCCCCCACCTGCGCGACTGCTGGGCGCGCAGCGGCCTCGTCACCGGACGTCGGGCCCTGCCCTGGCTCCAGGCGGCTCCCGAGCAGCACGTCATCCCTGGCGACCTCGACGGTGACGGGCTCGTCGACCTCGTGGTCACCGAGTTCTTCGGACCCACCCGACTGTGGCGCAACCTCGGCGACCTGAAGTTCGAAGACGTGAGCCAAGACTGGGACCTCGTCGCGCCCGAGGCGTGGAGCGGCGACCTCGCCGACCTCGACGCGGACGGCGATCTCGACCTGCTGGTCACCGGTGCCGACGGCCTCGCCCGGATCGACGCCTGGCTGCGCGGCGAGTCTCCACCCGCCCAAGTCCTCGCTCTGGAGAATGTCGGCGGGCGCTTCGAGGATCGCACCGCCGCCTGGGGATTCACCGACGTGCCCTGCGTGGACCGCTGCCTGTTCGTCGGCGCCGCCTTTCTCGACGTGAACGGCGACGGACGCCTCGACATCATGCCGGTGAATCACGTCTCCGAGCGCCAGACGATGGTGTCGTTCCTCAGCGACGGCCCCGCACACTGGGCACTCAACACCACGATGTTCGCCAGCGTGGTGGGCGAGAGCTTCAGCTCGGTGTTCAGCGACTTCGACGACGACGGTCGGATGGACTTCCTCCCCGTCATCAACAACAACACCAGCCGAACCTCGTACCCACGCCTGCTGCGCCGCGGCCCTGCCGGCTTCGTGGAGCGCGTCACGGGCTCGGTCTTCTTCGGCAACAACGCGGACGTCTCGGCGTTCACCGCCGCCAGCGTGTCGGACTTCGACCGCGACGGCGACCAGGACATCGCGCTCGCCGACTACAAGCTGGTCCTCCTCTTAGAGAACCAGGGCAACGGCACCTTCCGCGATGTGGTGCTCGCCACGGACCGCCCGTCTCAGGCGATCCTGTGGTTTGACCACGACGGCGACGGCTGGGACGACCTGTGGAGCTTTGTGGGCATCAACGAGCGCGAGCCCCTGCCTACGGGTTCGCACCGACTGTGGACCAACCGAGAAGGCGTGCTCACCGAAGCCGTCATGCCGTTCACTGAGCCCGATCTCGCGCCCGTGGTCGGCGCTGGCATCACCGACCTCGACGAGGACGGCCGCCCCGACCTCGTCCTCGGTGGTGCCGAAGCGCGACCGCGACTGCTCCGCAACGGCTTCGCTGGCAGCTGGGCGCTGGTCAGGTTGGCAGGCGCTGCACCGAACACCCAAGGGCTCGGTGCCCGTGTGACGCTGACCGTTGGCGAGCTCACGACGGTGCGCGACATGCGCCCGGATGGCAACCCCGGCACGGCGTCGGAGGCCTTCCTCACCTTTGGCTTGGCCGGTGCCACTACGGTGGACGCCATCGAGGTGGTGTGGCCGAGCGGGCTCCGCGAGCAGTGGACCGCGCTGCCCGCGGGTCACCTGACCCTCGCCGAGGGCACGGGCACCGCGCTCCCCGCCCCCTAAGTCTTCGGTGCCTGCGCGCCGCGAGAGCGTCCCGAGTTGTCTCGCGAACAGCCCGATGGGATCGGACTCCGCACACGCGGCGCTTGACCCGAGGCGGTCGACTTCGGTACGCAAGGGCCAGGAAGGTGACGGATGATCAAGTACATCGGACTCGGCGCGCTGGTTCTTGTGGGGGGTGTTGTGGCCGCGGCTGCGATGCAGCCCGCCGAGTTCGCCATCACCCGCAGCGCCACCGTCGCGGCCTCCCCGGCCGTCGTCTACGACCAGCTCGACGACTTCACCGCGTGGAACGCGTGGAGCCCGTGGGTCGAGCTCGACCCCGACCAGAAGGTGGAGATGAGCGGACCCGAGTCGGGCGTGGGCGCCTCGTACTCCTGGAACGGCAACGAGAAGGTCGGCAACGGCAGCATGACGATCACCGAGGTGCGCCCCGGCGAGTGGGTGGCCATGGACCTGAAGTTCATCACGCCGTGGGAAGCCCAGAACATCACCACCTTCGCCCTCTCGCCTGAGGGTGAGGGCACCAAGGTCGTGTGGACCATGTCGGGCACCAACGACTTCATGGGCAAGCTGATGTCGCTGTTCATGGACATGGACGCGATGGTGGGTCCTGACTTCGAGCGCGGGCTCGCGAAGCTCGACACCGTGTCGCAGGCGGCTCAGGCCGCCGCCGTCGCCGCCGCCGAGGCTGCTGCCGCCGAGGCTGCTGCCGCCGAGGCCGCTGCCGCCGCTGCTGCCGTAGAAGGCGAAGTCGCGCCGGCCGAGTAGTCGGTAACCGCACCCGCCTCGGCGACGTCTCCGTCGTCCGAGGCGAGGTTCTTATGCGGTGGCTGCGGTCGATGTTCTGGGTCTTCCTGGTCGCGTGCACGAGCATGGGGGCCGGCCCCACCGACGATCCCGCTGCCACAGACGATCAGAACCACTCCGGTACCCAGGACGACACCGTCGATCGGCCTGACACCGACGACACCGTCGGTGGGCCGGACACCGACGACACCTTCGAATCTGACGACACCGACGACGCACCCGCACCCTTCGCAGGCTGTGTGGGCAAGCCCACGGGCACCGCCATCGGCGACTGTTCTCCCGACTTCAACCTGCTCGACAAGGACGGGGTGCGTCACCGCCTGAGCGACCTGCGCGGGCGTGTGGTCTCCCTCGACATCTCGGCCATGTGGTGCCCGTTCTGCCGTCAGGCTGCCCCTCACGGAGAGCAGCTCCACACCACCTACGGCCCCGATGTGGCCGTGGTCACCGTGCTGTACGAGAACCTCGACAGCGAGGACCCGTCGGCCGACGACCTCGACGTGTGGGTCACCACCTACAAGCTCACGCACCCGGTGGTGGGCGACGAAGACCGCGGCGTGCGCGACGCCTGGGGCGGATCCGGCAAGCCCACCCTCGCCGTGCTCGACCGCGACGGTCGCGTCACCTTCCGCTCCTCAGGTGCTCTCGTGGAGGACTGGGAAGAGGCCATCCAGCTCACGCTCGTCGAGTGAGGGGGGCGGAGCCTGCCGAGCGGGCCCGCCTCGGCTAGAGGCTCGCACCGGAGCCTGCATGTCCTACCCGCCCCCGCCCACCACGCCGTTCGGCACCGCATTCGCGCCCACGATGACCCGCGCAACGTTTAAGGATGGCGCGTGGTCGGAGATGGTGGTGGAGCCTGTGGCCCCGCTGCCCTTCCACCCCGGCACCCACGTCTTCCACTACGCCAGCGCCTGCTTCGAGGGCATGAAGGCGCACCGTGGTGCCGATGGCAGCGTGCGCATCTTTCGGCTCGACACGCACATCGCGCGCATGCGTCGCTCGGCGGCGGTGCTCATGCTGCCCGACCCGGGCGAGGAGCGCCTGCGCGCCATGATCCTCGCGGCCGTGGCCGCCAACCGCGACGCCGTTCCGGTCGCGCCGGGCTCGCTCTACCTTCGGCCCACGCTCATCGGCACCGAGGTCAACATCGGCGCGGCCGGCACGCCTCCGAAAGAGGCGATGCTGTTCGTGCTGTGCAGTCCCGTGGGCGACTACTTCGCCGGCGGCCTGCGTCCGCTCAAGATCGCGGTGGAGACCGAGCAGCCGCGCACCACGCCGGCGTTTGGGCGCGTGAAGGCAGGCGCCAACTACGCCCTCGCGCTCGGCATCACGATGCAGCGCAAGCGGGAGCTGGGCGTCGACCAGGTGCTGTTTGCCCCGGGCGGCGACGTGCAGGAGACCGGGGCGTCGAACTTCTTGCTGATCGACAGCGAGCGGGTCGTCACCCGCGCGCTCGATGAGAGCTTCCTGCACGGCGTCACGCGTGATGCGCTGCTCACGCTGGCGCGCGAGCTTGGCTACACGGTCGAAGAGCGCTCCATCAGCGTCGAGGAGGTGGTGGCCTGGGCCGCACGCGGTGGCGAGGCCGCCCTCTCGGGCACAGCCGCGGTGCTCGCGCCCGTGGGCACCCTCGTGGTGAACGGTCAGGAGCTACCCGTGGGCAACGGCGGCATGGGCGAGCACACGCTCCGTCTCCGCTCGGCCCTCGTCGACATCCACACGGGCCCGATGCCCGACGCGCACGGCTGGCTCACGCCGGTCTGATCTGGAGTTTCCGATGGGACGGATCTTCGAGACCCGCAAGCACACCATGATGGCCCGCTGGGACAAGATGGCCAAGGCCTTCACCCGGTGCGCCAAGGACATCGTCATCGCCGTGAAGGCGGGCGGCCCCGTGGCGGACCACAACCCGGCGCTGCGCCGGGCGCTGCAGAACGCCCGCGCGTTCAACATGCCCAAAGACAAGATCGAGGGCGCGATCAAGCGGGCGAGCGGAGCAGGTGCCGAAGACTACTCGGAGATCCTCTACGAAGGCTACGGCCCGCACGGCATCGCTGTGCTCGTAGAGACCGCCACCGACAACCCCACCCGCACCGTGGCCAACGTGCGCAGCTACTTCGCTAAGCTTGGCGGCAACTTTGGCAGCCAGGGCAGCGTGTCCTACATGTTCAAGAAGATGGGCGTGATCCGCCTCTCGCCCGAGGGCATCAACACCGACGAGCTGGAGCTGGAGCTCATCGACCACGGCCTCGACGAGCTGGGCGAGAGCACCGACGACGAGGGCAACCCCGTGATCGTGTGCCGCTGCGCCTTCCAAGACTTCGGCAGCCTCCAGGCCGCGATCGAGGGGCGCGGCATCACGCCGCTGTCTTCCGGCAGCGAGTACATCCCCGACAACCTGATCACCCTCGATGAGGAGCAGGCTCAGGAAGTGCTCAAGCTCGTCGACCGCATCGAACAAGACGACGACGTGCAGACGGTGTTCCACAACCTCGGCTGACGTGCCGCCTGCGCCGCTCGGTGGAGGGCGCAGGCGGGCCGACCTCGAAGCCTACTGCTTCTCGAGGTCGATGTCGGTGGAGGCGCCTTCGACGAACAGGTGCGTGCCGTCGACGCGCCACTTCCGCGCTCCGAGCGCGCTCGTGACCGTGGCGAGCTTGCCGCCCGAGGTGGGGTTCGTGCTGTTGTTCTCGGTGTCGGTGCAGAGGGTGCGGTTGTCGGTGCCCGAGGTGAGCACGAGCGTCCACGCGGCGTCGTAGTCGGTGTCGGCGGTGGGAGCCGTGACCCAGGTGCCTTCGATCGTAGCGAGGTCGCTGCAGTTTGCGAGCGTCGGATGGGCGGCCGAGTAGATGCGGCCGGTGATCACCTCGACCGCGCCGTCGTCGGTGAACGTGAGCTGCGTGTAGCCGATGTCGTCGCCAAAAGGCGTCAGGTTGCGCCAGGTGCCGAGCAGCGGGCTCGTCGCCGTGGTGTCGTCCGTCTCTTCGGTCTCGTCCGTCTCTTCGGTCTCGTCCGTCTCTTCGGTCTCGTCCGTCTCTTCGGTCTCGTCCGTCTCTTCGGTCTCGTCCGTCTCTTCGGTCT
>CAYNFK010000029.1:0-45582 GCA_964396405.1 uncultured Enterobacteriaceae bacterium | reverse complement strand
GATCGGGGCGAACAGTGGTCAGATCGGGGCGAACGGTGGTCAGATCAGGGCGAACAGTGGTCAGATCGGGGCGAACAGCCGATCGGCGCCCCTGGAGCCCCGACTGGGTGCCCTAACGCCCCCGTCGGCGCGCAGGACCTACAGCCCTTTGCCGCCGATCCGATCTTGTGGCCGCTCCACCGCCGGCGCCGCCTTGGCCGCCGCCTCGCGGCGCTCGCTGTAGCGGTCCACGAGGAAGTCGCGCAGATCGCGGGTGAGCAGGGTGAACTTCCACAGCTCTTCCATCACGTCGACGAGGCGGTCCCTGTAGGGGCTGTCCTTCATCGTGCCGTCGGCGTGGAACTCGTCGTAGGCCTTGGCCACGCTGGACTGGTTGGGGATCGTGAGCATCCGCATCCACCGACCGAGGATGCGCAGGTTGTTCACCGCGTTGAACGACTGGCTGCCGCCGCTGACCTGCAGCACGGCCAGCGTGCGACCCTGGGTGGGGCGCACCGCGCCGATCGCGAGCGGGATCCAGTCGATCTGGTTTTTGAAGATGCCGGTGATCGTGCCGTGCATCTCGGGGGAGCTCCACACCTGGCCCTCCGACCACAGCGAGAGCTCCCGCAGCTCCTGAACCTGAGGGTGGTCTTCGCCCACAGCGCCCTTGATCGGCAGCTCATGCGGATGAAACCACCGCACCTCGGCACCGAGGCCCTCCAGCACGCGCGCGCCTTCTTCCGCGAGCAGCCGGCTGTAGGACCGCTCGCGGAGCGACCCGTACAGCATCAGGATGCGCGGGGGGTGCGTGCTGCGCCCGATCTCGGGGAAGATCGGCAGCGCCAGCGGGGGAGGCCCCGCTTCCGGCCCGTTCGTGCTCATGCGGCGACCGCGGGGGTCAGGGGTTCGAGATCAGCACGGTGATCAGCGAGGGCGCGCTGGTGGCCACGACGAGGTCGGTGACGGCGTCGCCGTTGAGATCACCCGCCGCGATGCGCGTGGGGGCCGCGCCCGTCGCCAGCGGCAGATCGGTGCCGGTGAACGCGCCATCACCATCGTTGAACAGCACGGTGAGCGAGTCGGCGCCGGTGTTCGACACGGCCAGATCCAGATCGCCATCTCCGTCGAAGTCGCCCGCGACCAGATCCGAGGCACCCGTGCCCGCGTCGTAGGCCACATACGCGCTCTCGCCCTCGATGACCCAGCCGCCTTCGCCGTCGCCGAGGAACACGTCGACCTTGTTGGTCTCGACCACCACGGCCACGTCGTCGATGCCATCGGCATTGAGATCGGCCACCACGAGCGCAAGCCCGTTCGCCTGAAGCGTCGAGGAGGAGCCCTCCCCCACAAACACGCCCTCGCCCTCGCTGACCGGCCACAGGGTCAGGTCGTCGCCGTCGTTCACGCCCACCAGGCTCGTGGACCCAGCCGCCGTGCGCACCAGACCCACAGCGCTCGGAGAACAGATCTGGCCCGAGCTCGACGCCCAACCCTCGCCACTGGCTCCCGTGGACGTGATCACGCCGCCGCAGAACCCGCTGAACACCAGGTCGTCGACCGCGCCGGCGGGTGCGACGCGGCCCAAGGCGAGGTCGAAGGTGGTGCCCTCGCCAGCCGACCGGCCCTCTTCGGACGCGATGCCGCCCTCCCCGTTGGAGAACACGGCGCGCAGGGCGGGGAAGGCATCGGAGGCCACCACAATGTCGAGCGCGCTGTTCGTGTCGAGCGGGCCCATCACCAGATCCCGAACCGTGCCCGACAGCCCGGTGATGCCCACGCTGGCCGGGGCCGCTTGCACGCCCGCACCGTCGCCCGTGCTCACCACCACCGCGCCGGACACGCCGTACACGATGTCGTTCTCGCCGTCGTTGCTCCAGTCGCCCACGGCGATCGCGGTGACCGTGCCCTCGCCATTGAGGGTGTTGGCGGCCTCGAAGCACAGCGCGTCGGCCGCGAGGACGTCGTTGCCGCAGTCGGCCGCGACGATGTCGGTCTCGTCCGTCTCTTCGTCGGTCTCCTCGGTCTCGTCCGTGTCGTCGGTCTCGTCCGTCTCGTCGGACTCGCCGGTGGTGTCGGTGTCGGTGTCGTCGGTGTCGTCCTTCACCTCGTCCGTGGCGACGCAGGCGCCGATCAGCGGGGCCACGAACAGCGGGAGAGCGAGCGAGAGCGAGCGAGACGTGATCATGGGGGACTCCAGTCCAAAGCGGTGACCGCAAGTTACAACCACGCTCCGGCCGCGTCCAGGAGAGGAGTGCGCTTGTCCCGCCTGCACACGGTCTCGATCCCGGCTCGGGTCCCCTCCGACCGCCTGCTGGTGGTGCTGCACGGTCGCGGAGACTCCCACCAGGGCTACCTGTGGATGCAGGACGCGCTGGCCTGTCCGTGGCTGGGTCTGCTGCTGGTGGACGCGCCCGATCCCTACTTCACCGGCTACTCCTGGTATGACCTTCCCCCGAACCAGGGCCCAGGCGTGCTGCGGTCGCGCGGCCTGCTCGATGCGCTGTTTGCGGAGCTCGACGGCGCCGGCCAACGCCCCGAGCACACCGCGCTGTTGGGCTTCTCGCAGGGCAGCCTGATGACCCTGGAGTGGGGTGCCCGGCAGCCCCGCCCGCTCGCCGCCTACGTGGGCCTCTCGGGGTACGTGCTGGACCCGGCCGCCCTGCTCCGGGAGCGGCATCCCCAGGCGAATCGAGAGGCCTGGCTGGTGACGCATGGGCGCGTCGATGACGTGCTGCCGTTCGCCACGTCCGCGGCGCAGGTGCAGACCCTGGTGGCAGGCGGGCTGCCGGTGCGCTTCGAGGCCTACAACAAGGACCACACGATCATCCCGCCCGAGCTGGCGTCGGTGCGTGCCTTCCTCACCGAGCGCTTGGCCCCAAGCGCCCCGCCCGTCACCCCCTAACGCACCCGCTGAGGCGCTACGATCCGAGGTCGAGCTCGACGCCGGTGACCCGCACCCGCAGCGCCCCCCGCCGTCGCTCGACGATCCACGGGTCGAGCTCGGCCTCGCGCAGCTCCTGGCGCAGCCTGCACACCTCCACCTTGAGCTGGCGCAGCGGACCCTCTTTGCCCCAGACGCCCACGGCGACGGCGTCGTCGTCCACCCAGCCGCGATCCGCCGGGCCCACGTCGCGCGCTGCGTCCTCCGACCACGCCCGCGCCAGCAGGTAGAGCAGGACGGCGCTGTTGGTGCCGTGCAGCTCGCAGCGGGCCCCGTCGGCCACGCGCTCCACCCGGGCCAGCGCACCGCCCGGAGCATCCAGCGTGGCGAACACCGTGTAGGGCCACGCCGACGGCTCGCTCTCAGCCAGGGTGGGGGGCGTCTCCGACACCACACGGGTGACGGTGAAGGTGCGGCCCTCCACCACGAAGGGCGTGTCGACCGCGATCTCCTCCATCTCGTCGCCCAGGCCCAGCCACGCCTCGTCGGTGCCCTGCCGCACCACAACGGCCGCGATGCCCGGGCCCGACGCCAGGCGCACGGCGCAGGAGCGATCGGAGCCGATCGCGAGCGGGTCGGGGCCGAGCAGCACGCGCACCTTGGACTGGGGCTCCTCGAGCGCGAGCAGGGTGTGGGCGACGTGGTGGATCACGCTCGCGCTCACCACCCGCAGCGTGTCGTTGTGGCCCAGGCGAATCAGCTGCCCCTCGACCACCGCCACCACCCCGGTCACCTTGGCACCGTCCACGAAGGTGCCGTTGCGGCTCGTGAGGTCCTCGATGAACACGCAGCCGTCTTGCACCCACAGGGCTGCGTGCCTGCGGGACACCGACGCGTCTCCCAGCACGAGGTCACAGTCGGGGGACCGTCCCACCGTGATCGGACGCGCGCTCAGGGGCCGACGAATCGTGAGCCGTGGGGCTCCCACCACCTCGAGCGCGTACATCCATCCTCCGACCCCTCCCCCTAACGCAGACGCCCCCCGGGGAGTCCGTGGACCTCCCGGGGGGCGCGATGGCGGGAGCGATCAGTCAGCGCGGAGGAACGCGCCCACCATCAGGTGCAAGGCAGCGTCCACCTCGCTGTTCTCGGACTCGCTGGCGGCCTCGAGGACGGCGTCGATGCCGACCTGAAGCTCGGCCCACACGTCGGCCGTCGCCTCGGCGGTGGCCTCAGCCACGTCGTCACCGTCGTCGGCCGCCGCGATCACCGCGGCGTCGATGCGGGCCTGGGCTTCCGCGCGGAGCTCGCTCGCCCACTCGGACATCGCCTCCTCAGCCTGCGCCTCCGAGGTCACCGAGAGGCCGAGCACGGCGCCGAGGCCCAAGAAGCCGCCGTCATCGTCGAGCAGGCCCTCGACGAGCAGCGCCACGGAGGCGTCGAGCGAGAGGTCGAGCGAGGTCCAGAGCGCCTCACCGGCCTCGCCGTCCTCGGCCGCATCGACGAGCAGCGCCTCGATGGAGGCGAGCACCTCGGCTTCGGCGCCCGCATCCGCGAGCTTGTCGCCCAGGGCCGCGAACGCCTCGAGGTGTGCCCACGCCTCCAGCTGACCGGAGGACCGCGCGCCCGCGTCGGTCACACCGGCCGCGTCGCCCTCCGCCAGGAGCGTCGCCGACAGCGCGGCCCGGAAGGCGGCCTCGGTGCGAGCGTGCGTGGCGGCGCGCTCCACCTCGGTCATGCCGCGGGCCGCCAGCGCGGCGTCCACGGCGACCGCGAGGCCCGCAGCGTCCTCCACACCCTCGACCCAGGTGCGCAGGTGCGCGTGGATCTCGGCGGCAGACATGGTGTCGACCTCGCTCGCAGCGTCATCACGCGCGAGGGTGGCGGCCAGCGCGGCCTCGGCCACGGCGTCAAACGCGACCAGCGCACCGTCGTGGTCGTCCGCCCAGGCATCCGCAGCCGCCGCGACCTGCGCGTCGACGCGGGCCCGCACCTCAGCAGAGCTCACCGACGCGACGGCGTCATCGTGGACGATCTCGGCCCAGACCATCGCCTCGACCGCCGTCTCCAGCGTGAGCGTGCCTGCGTCGATGGCGTCGGACCCGCTGGCGTCGGCGGTCACCACCGCTGCACCCACCACCTCACCGCTGGCGTCGACCGCCTCGACGATGAAGGTGCGGGTCATGCCGTCGGCGGCCACCTCGAAGCGACCGGAAGCGCTCACGGCCGCCTCACCATGCACGGTGCGCGTGCCGTCGTCGTCGAGGCTCACCACCCGAACCTGGGTGGCGGCGTCGAGGGTGCCGGTGCCAGCAAGGGCGGCCTCGTCGCTGCCGAGGTCACCGAACACGGAGCGACGCGCGAGCGTGTCGTCCTCGGCGGCGCTGGCTCCGGGTCCAGGCGCGGGGCCGTCCGTCCCGGCGGTGTCGGCGGGGGCACAGGCGGCCAAGGCGAGGGCCATGACCAGAGGGAAGGTGTTCAGGTGCGTGCGCATCGTGTCTCCAGCTTGCTTGAGGACCGCCGGAAGTGGCGGCCACGTCTCCAAGTTAGGCCGTGCCCTCCTGGCCGGGGTTTCACGACGGTTGCAGGGCGCGACACGACGGCGACACCGGCCAGCGCCATCGCGATGCGATGGACGGGCGTGGGATGTCATCGAGGGCGTCGTTCACACCCAGGGCGGCCCAGGCAGGGATGGGTCGATCACCATCACCGGGTCCCTTCCCTAGCCATCCACCGGTGCTGGCTCCGGCCCCCACAAGCGCACCACGGCGTCCCAGCCCGCGCTCACCAGTGTGCCATCCGGCAAGAAGGTCAGCGCAGAGACCCGCCCAACGTGGCCCGGCACCTGCCAGATCGGGTGGGGGTCGTGCAGCGTGCCGAGCGCCACCCCGCCGTCTACCGTCCCCGCCGCCACCCATGCCGACGTCGGGTCGATCGCCAGGACCGCGATGTCAGACCCGGTTGACCAGGACCCCACCTCGGCACCGTCCGTGGCGCGCAGCACGACCACCCGGTGCCCCTCCGACACCACGACCAGCGCCCCGTCGGACGAACCGACGATGCGCAATGCGTGAGGACGCCGGGTGAGTTCGCGCTCAGCACCGTCGGGGGCGATGCGCAGCACCGCGCCAGCCTCGTCGAGGCCCCAGGCATGGTCGGCTGCAGCGTCGGCGGCCAGGTCGCGCAACACCGATGCGCGCACCTGCCGCCTTGGCGCGGTGGCCGGCCCGTCGATCCACCACATCGACTGGCCGAAGGTCGACGCCAGCGCGCGCTCCCCGCTCAAGGCCACCAGGCGCCGCACGCCCGCGGCCTCGTCGAAGCGGCGTGCCTCGCCGGTGGCGAGCTCGGTCCGCACCAGCGCGCCCCTCTGGTCCACGGCGCCCGAGAGCATCTGGCGACCCCCATCCAACGAGACGATGCCCTTGATCGGGAGCGTGTGGGGCTCGCTCGTGTGCACCGCCTGACCATCCGGGAGCGTGCGCACCACCAGCCTGGGCCCTACACCGACGGCTACCCGGCGTCCGTCTTCGGACACCGTCACCGCGCTCACGCCTCCTGTCTCCGTCCAGCGGCTCGGCCGGGCATCCGGCGTCAGCCTCCACGCATCGAGGGTGTCGGCAGCCACCGAGAACGTGGTGGCCGAGGTCCACATCGCGCTTCGCACGCCCGCGGCGTCCACACGGCCCAGCGTCGCGCCGTCTTCCACCCGCCACAGCATGAGGGCCCCGCTACGATCGTACGCGAGCGCGTGGACGCCGTCGGGCGCAACCGCCAGCTCCCGCAGCACCCCGAGCCCCGTTTGCAGGCGCAGGCCGGGCTGTCCCGTGGTGGTGGAGAGCGTGAGGACCTCCCCCACCGTGGTCCCGACGAACACGCGCCCCGCGGCTTCGTCCACGGCCATCGCGGTCACCAGCCCCACCTGATTCCCCAGCTCGGCGAGCACCCGCACCTGAGCCGTGAGGTCACCGCGCACCACCCGCCCCCCACTGCAGACCGCCCACCAGTCGCCGCGAGAACCCATCGCGATCGTCTCGATGTTGTCGTGTGCGTCGCATGGGGCGATCGCCTCGCCCGTTCCTTCGAGCAAGGTCACGCTGAGGCGATCGACGTACGCCCCGCTGCCCGATGCCACGAGGCCGCGCTCCGCGTGGACCCACCTCACCGGCGTGAACTGGCCGGAGTTGGGGTCGATGCGCACCAGCCGCCCGCCGGCCAGCACCATCACGTCACCGTGTCGGGTCCAGAAGGCATCCGCAGCCCCCTCCACGGGCCAGCTCGACAGCGTGGCACCGGAGCGACTCAGCCGCTCGACGGCGTGGTCCGTCAGGCACAGGGTGCCTTCGGCGTGCAGCCTCACCCCCGCCGCACACGGCGGCAGCGGCTGGCTCTCTGCGAGGACCGCGGGAGGGGGCGTGCGGTAAGCGGCCAGGACACCGCGCGCCGAGGGCGAAGGTCCGGCGCTCAGCGCTGCGGTGGCGGCCCTGATCGCAGTGGGGCGGTCGTCTGCCCGCAGCGCCGCCACCGCCTGGGCCGACCACAGCGCCCCGGCCGACACGCGCATCGCCGCCTCCGCCGCCACGGCGCGGTCGCGCTCGGCTGCCGTGCGCACCACCGACACCGCCACCACCACGGCGAGCACCAAGGAGGCTACCGCCGCGACCGCCAGCGGCGCAGCCCAGGCTCGCACCAGTCGGGTCAGGAGCTGGCCCGGCGTGTAAGCGTGTGCCCGCACCGGGCGCCCTTCCAGCCAGCGGCTGATCTCGGCCCCAAGGGCACCCGCATCTGGGTAGCGCGTGGCGGGATCCGTCGCTGTGGCCCGCTGCACGACGGCGATCAGCTCGATGGGCGCACCTTCCAACGGGCCGTCCACGGAACCCGTGAGCACCTGCCGCAGCAGCAGACCCAGCGCATACACGTCGCTGGCGGGCGTCGGCGGCTGGGTGGCGGACACCTCGGGTGCGCGCCACGGGGGTGTGCCCGCGTCGGGCGGCACCGGGGATGCGTCGGCGCTCAGCTCCCGTGCAAGTCCCCAGTCCGCCACCTGAAGCTCACCGTGCGGCCCGATCAGCAGGTTGGAGGGCTTGAGATCCCCGTGCACCACGCCGCGCTCGTGGGCATGGGCCAGGGCGCGGCAGGCCTCCACCAGCGCACCCAGTAGCGCCGGCAGCCGCTCAGACGCGCGCTTACGCGCCGCGAACACCGAGGCCAGCGTCTCGCCGCGCACGAGCCGCATCGTGAAGTACCAGCGGCCTTCTGCATCCTGGCCCACGTCGTGCACGGGCACGATGTTGGGGTGGTCCAGGCGTGAGGTGATGCGCGCCTCGTGGAGCAGCAGGGCGAGCACGCCGTCGCCGTCGTGCAGCGCCAGCGTCTTGCGGGCCACGTCGCGACCCAACCGCAGGTCGTGCACGGCCTCCACCACCCCCATGCCGCCGGCACCCACCTCACCCACCGCAACGTAGCGGCGTGCTTCGGGCACGAGGAGTTCCTCGGAACGTGGGGCCGGTCCAGGCCCCAGGCTCAGCCCCCAGGCGCTTGCGCCCTCCAGCGGCGACGAAGCCTCCTCGGGGTCCGCACTCACGAGCGGTCGTCCACGGTGTCGCCCGCCTGGAGCAGGAGCTGGTACCACCCTGTGCCCGACGCGTTCACCAGGTCGGTCCGCACGCGGTGCTCACGAAGACGCTGACGCAGGCGAACCACCACCATGTCGAGCTGCTTGCGCGAGCCGCCGTCCGGCCAGAGCTCGCCCGCGAGCACGTTCCACAGGACAGGACCATCAAAAGCGACCAGCTCGCTCAGGAGCCGCGCAGACAGGCCTTGGAGCACCACATCGGGCAGGCTGCTGCGGACGATGCGCGCGGTGGCGTGCTCCACCACGAGGCGCAGGGGCTGGCTCAAGCTGGGATCCACGAGCGTCACGGCACGATCCGGCGCGAGCGCCACGCGCACGCCACGCCACACCACACCGCCCGCCTCCAGCTCGACCCCAGGCACCAGGTCTGTCGCAGGCTGACCCACAGCCCGCACGCGCCAGCCGTCCTCAAAGCGCCACACATGACCCACGGCGCCTGGGTGGTTGGGGGGTGCGAGCACCGGTACGGGTTGCGTCACCAACGCACAGGTCCCGGGCAGCGCGCGGTCGGGCATGCCCGGTGCCGAGAGGCCCAAGATCCAGGCCGGCACCTCGACGGCCTCGACCACCATCACGAGGCCATCGGCCAGCGTGACCTCCAGCCCTGTACGGAGCGTGACCTCCTGCACCGTTCGGCCCTCCACAGCGAACCGTCCGCGAAGCGCCAGGAGCTTGAGCTCCCGGCCCCGCAGGCTCACCATCGCGTGCGCCTCGGAGACCCGTGGGTCGTCGATGCGCAGGCGCGCACTCCACAGCCGCCCGACGAGGTCACCATGGCCGAGCTCGACGGGCTCGCCGTCCCCACACCGCACGATGGCGCTCGACCACATCGACGGGGCTCCCTGGGCGTCCAGGGTAGCCCACACGTCGGAGGTCGAGCCACTGCGAAGGGCCTGAAGGGCCCAGGTCGGGCGCGCCTACGGCACCGACCGCCGCCGCCACGCCGAGGGCATCAGCAAGAGCGGGAAGAACGCGTAGGCCCCGCCCAGGCCGCGGCAGCCCGAGATGGGCTGCTGCACCACGTCCGTGTCACTGTCGGCGGCGGTGTCCACGTCAGGACAGGCGTCACCGAGGCCGTCTTCGTTGACGTCGGCCTGGTCGGGGTTCGGCACATCGGGGCAGTTGTCGCAGGCGTCCCCCAGCCCATCGAGGTCCACGTCGTCTTGGTCCTCGTTGGTGAAGAACGGGCAGTTGTCGCAGACATCGCCCACGGTGTCGCCGTCGTTGTTGTCCTGGGTGGTACCCGCTCCGTTGAAGGGGCAGTTGTCGCAGGCGTCGCCCACGCCATCGCCGTCACGGTCCTCCTGGCCGGGGTCCGGCGTCCACATGCACAGGTCGACAGCATCCGGGACGCCGTCGCTGTCCGCGTCCTCGGGACACACCCCCGCGTCGTCGAAGAGGCTGCCATCGCAGTCATCGTCCACACCGTTGCAGCGCTCGATGGCACCGGGAAATACGCGGGGGTCGGCGTCGTTACAGTCCCCATGGACGGGCACATAGCCGCTGGCCGGAGGGCAGTCCGCGTACACTGGAGCGAGGAGCCCGCCGCTGTACCCATCCCCGTCCATGTCGAAGTTCCATTCGCGTACCGGCAGACCATCGTCCACTGCGCCCGAGCAGTCGTCGTCCACACCGTTGCACACCTCGGTGCCGTTGGGGTGCACGTCGGCGTTGGCGTCGTTGCAGTCGCCGGCCATCTCCGTGAACCCATCGAGGTCGTCGTCGAAGATCTTCGTGCCCTCGTCGACGGTGCCATCGCAGTCGTCGTCGGCTCCGTCAGGGATCTCGGCCGCACCGGGGTGCGTCCGCTCGTCGGCGTCGTCGCAGTCGGTGTTGTTGTTGGAGAACCCGGTCGCCGTGCAGGTAAGGTCGTCGGAGCTCCCTACGATGTTGCGACCGTAGTGATCCCAGTCTGCGTCGAGGTAGCAGAGCTCGCTGCCGTCGCAGTTCTCGTCGGTGCCGCTGGCAACGATCTCCGACGCGCCCGGGTACACCATCGATGTCGCGTCGTTGCAGTCGTCGTTGTTGGGGGACAGCCCAGGTGCGGAACACGTGAAGTCGGCGGAGCTCACGACCCCGACTCGGCCGTAGTGGTCGCCGTCGGCGTCGAGGTAGCAGCTCGCGAGGCCGTCGCAGTTGCGGTCGATGCCGGTGGCAGGAATCTCCGGGGCACCCGGGTACACGTGGGCGTTGGTGTCGTCGCAGTCGTCGGGCGCATCGAACCCGTCACCATCCGCGTCGGCCAGGGCCAGCACAGGAACGAGCAGGAAGACAAGGGCTGCCAGGGGTCGCATCGAAGCTCCAGGGTTTCGCATGCCCAGTCAACGCCCAGATGCTGAAGAATGTGGACTTCGAGCCGCCGCTCCACATCTTGGGCGGTGCGGCGTTCTGCTCAGGTACCATGCCCCAGATGGATCCACTGCCCCATGTGCGCGCCACCGACGAGGACCTCCTCTCCGCCCACCTCGCGGGTGACGCGCTCGCGTTCCCCGAGCTGTGGGCGCGCCACCGCCGCACGATGCTCGCGTACGCCACGCGCATGCTCGGGACGGCCGAAGAGGCCGAAGAGATCGTGCACGAGGCCTTCCTGCGCGCCGCCGACGGTCGCTGGCAGCCCGAAGGTGCCCTGCGCGCCTGGCTCCTCACCGTGGTGCACCGGCTGTGCCTGGACGCCCTCCGTCGCCGGCGACGGTGGCTGGGCGTGGCCGACCGGCTTCGCCGCACGGTCGCAGTGTTCAGCTCCCAGGAGACCCAGGTGCTGCGCACCGAGCGGGAGCGCCGACTCGCCGCGGCGATCGAGTCGCTGCCCGACGAGCACCGCGCCGTCGTCTGGCTCTACTACGCCCAAGAGCTGCCCTCGAAGGAGGTCGCCGCCATCGTCGGGTGCGACGACGGCCAGGTGCGCAGCCGCCTCTCTTACGCGCGCACCCGCCTGCGCCATTTGCTGACCGCGGAGGATGAGCCATGAACGCTCCTGACTTCTTGGGCCTTCGTGACGAAGACCTCAGCCCCGAGGAGCGCGCTAAGCTCGCGTCCGATCTGGACCTCGCACGTGCGCACCGCGACGCGCTGACCCTCGGGCGCGCGATCGCGTCCCTGCCGCCCACATCGCCGCGCCCGGTCGGTCGTGCCTGGGCGTGGTCCGCCGTCCTGGCCCTCGCCGGTGCGGGTCTCTCGGTGGCTGTGGCGCTGCTGGTGGCGACCCCTTCGGACATGCCGCCGCCCCTCCGGGCACGCGGGAGCGCGGGCGGCGCTGCCGACCTCGCCCTGCGCGCTGTCGCCGAAGGCCCCCGCGGCGTGCGTGCGCTCGCCGATGGCGACGCCGTCGCGCCCGACGAAGCCGTCGTGTTCGAGGTCCACACCACCGCCACCGGCACCTGGACCCTCGACGAGCGGTCCACCTCCACGCGCATCTGGCCCAGCGGCGAAGCCGACCCGCAGCCTGGTGGCCGTCACCTCGTCGGCGGCGACCGCCCGCAGGCGTGGAGACCCGCCCACGCCGGTCCCCAGCGCTACGTCGCCACGTGGTGCGACGCAGGCGACGTGTGTGTGGAGCAGCCCCTCGTCTTGCACTGGGTCGCTCCGTGAGGATCCTGCCCGCGCTCACGGCGCTCTCGCTCGCGTGTGCGCACACCGCCCCCGTGCTGCGCTCGCGCGGGCTCACCGAAGCGGTGAGCACCACCGACGCGCTGCGCGAGGCCCTCGCTCCCCGCCGCGTCGCGCTGCTCGTGGGCATCGACACCTACGACGATCCGGCGTTCGAAGACCTGCACCACGCCGTCGACGACGCCGAAGCCGTCGCCGCGCTCCTGCGGCGCAAAGAGTCTGGCTTCGACGAGGTGGTGGTGCTGGCCGGGGCCGAAGGCACCACGCGCACCGCGCTCTTCGACGCCATCCGGCGCACCGCAGCGGGCCTGAGACGCGACGACGAGCTCGTGGTCTACTTCGCAGGGCACGGCGTGCGCGCCGAGGTGGGCGGGTCACGTCGCTTCCTCCTTCCGAGCGACGCCAGCACGATCGATCTGGTCGGTACCGCCATCGATGTCGACGCCTTCGTCGGCTTCCTCACGTCGCTCGCTCCCCTCCGCACCGGCATCATCGTCGACGCGTGCTTCGACGGCGGGGGACGCTCGGCCAGGCCGCCCGCCGGTCCTGGTCAGCCTGCTGCGCCCATCGAAGACCGACGCACCGCCGAGCTGGGCCCCGGTGACATCCAGGTCTACGCCACCACACCCGGGCGCCCTTCGCTGGAAGACGACACCGTCGGGCACGGCGTCTACAGCTGGTACCTCCTGGAAGCGATGAGCTGGGGGTTTCGCGAAGCCGACGCCGACCGCGACGGCCTGCTGACCCTGTGGGAGGCCCACGATCACGCCCGAGGGCGCGTCGTCACCCACACGTCGGGCGCGCAGGTGCCCGAGGCGATCTTGCGCACGGTGGGCGAAGCCGACGTCGTGCTGGTGGGGTCGAGCACGGTCCGCGAGGCGCGGGAGTCTGCGCTGCTCTACCTCTACGTGGCCGACGACCACCCGCTGCACGGTGCCACGCTGCGCATCGACGGCCGGGCCCGCGGTGCGCTCCCCGGCACGATTCCGGTCGAGCCGGGGCGGCACGCGGTCACCGTGATCGACAGCGGCGGGGTCGTCGTGGCCGACGGCTACATCGAGGTGGGGGAAGGTCGCGCCTACCGCGTGGATGGCTTGGTCACGAAGGTGCAGCAGGAGCGCGGCGACGTGGCGGTGCGGGTGGTCGGGCTGGCCCACCCCGGCCTTGGCGACGCGCTCGGGGCGGGCGGGGGTGGCCTGGAGGTGTCGGTGACCCGTCGGCTCGCGCCCCGCGTTGCGCCGGGCCTCGTGCTCGGAGGCCGCGCCGTGATCGGGACCTCGGTGGGCGTGGCCGGCGGGCTGGGCGCGCGTCCCGTGCTGACGGGCGGCCTCGCGCTGGGATGGCAGGGCGACAAGAACCACCTGCAGTGGCGGGTGGGCTGGACCGCTTCGGCGTGGTGGATTCCAGCTCGCGATGCGGGTGCCCTGAGCGATCCGCTCGATGACCCCGATCGCGCCGGCTGGGCCTTCTTTGGCACAGGCCCCCAGGTGGTTCTCGGCGGGGTCGTCGGTCGCGGCTGGTCAGTGGACGCTACTGTGTTGCTCGAAGGCACCGGCGTGCAGACGTCGGCATCCACCCCGCCAGCGTTTGTGCCCCTGCTCACACTGGGGATCGGTGCGCGGGCTGCGTTCTGACCGTTCCGTTCGGTGAGGATTTTTGGGATCCGGCCGTCAGCGGGGATACCTGCGCAGAAGCACGGAGCGATGTTGACGTTGCGCGAACCTCCTGGGTCCTTTCCAAGGATCCGCCGTCTGCGTCGTGGCACTGTGTTCACGCCCGGAATCGATCAGACGCTTGAAGGCGTTCACGACGGTGCGGCCTTCTTGGGCCGCTTCTTCCTGGAGGTCATGCGTCCGCCCTACCACCCGCGTGAGATCATCAAGCAGTGCTACGAAGTGGGCGTGCGGTCGCTGCCGCTGATCACGCTCACGGGCTTCGTCACCGGCATCGTGTTCACGAAGCAGTCGCGCCCCTCGCTGGCGGCCTTCGGTGCCACGTCGTGGCTGCCCTCGCTCATCACGATCGCGCTGATTCGCTCCCTCGCTCCGCTGGTCACCGCGCTGATCTGCGCCGGCAAGGTCGGCTCCAGCATCGGGGCCGAGCTGGGCAGCATGAAGGTCACCGAGCAGATCGAAGCGATGGAGGTCTCGGCGATCAACCCGTTCAAGTTCCTCGTCGTCACCCGCACGCTGGCCACCACGCTGATGGTGCCCACGCTGATGATGTACTGCGCGTTCGTGGGCATGTTGGGGTCCTTCCTCAACGTCCGCGGCAACGAAGGCGTGAGCCTCGCCGGGTTCATCAAGGATGGCTTCGCGAGCATCACGTTCCTCGACGTGGGCGGCTCGGTGTCGAAAGCCCTCGCGTTCGGGATCACCATCGGCATCGTGTCCTGCTACCAAGGCTTTCATGCCACCAAGGGCACACAAGGCGTGGGCCGCGCAGCCAACGCCTCCGTGGTGCTGTCGATGTTCGTGATCTTCATCGAAGAGGTGATCATCGTGCAGGTCGTCACGCTGCTGCGGGATCTCTGACCCATGACAGCGCCACTTCCTCAGACCAGCGCGCCCGCGTCGAACGACCCGGTCCTCTCCGTCCGCGGACTGCACAAGTCGTTCGGATCGCTCTCGGTGCTCCGCGGCATCGACCTGGACGTGCACCCCTCCGAGAACGTCGTGGTGCTCGGACGATCGGGCACCGGCAAGTCCGTGCTGATCAAGATCGCCGTCGCCCTGCTGCCTCCCGATGAAGGCACGGTGCACATCTTTGGCGAGAACGTGCACACGCTCGCCCGCAAGCCGCTCGACGCGCTCCGTCGGCGGGTGGGGTTCTCGTTCCAGAGCAGCGCGCTCTACGACAGCATGGACGTGTTCGAGAACCTCGCGTTCCCGCTCCGCATGAACACCACCGGGCTGGGTTCCGGCGAGGTGAATGATCGGGTGGAGGACGCGCTCAAGGCTGTGGGACTGGCCACGTCGGTGCGCAAGATGCCTTCCGAGCTCTCGGGCGGTCAGCGCAAGCGCATCGGCATCGCGCGCACCCTGATCCTGCGCCCCGAGTTGATGCTCTACGACGAGCCCACCTCCGGCCTCGACCCCATCACCAGCGGGGAGATCAACGACCTCATCCGCGAGGTGCAGGAGACCTACAACACGGCATCCATCGTCATCACCCACGACCTCGCGTGCGCCAAACAGGTGGGCGACCGGGTGGCGATGCTGATGGAAGGCACGCTGCTGACGGTGGGCACCTTCGACGAGGTGTTCCGCGGCGACGACCCACGCGTGCGTGCGTTCTACAACTACAACTTCATGCAGGCAGCGAATCCATGACCGCAAGCTCCAACCGAACCGCCGTCATCGTCGGCCTGTTCGTGGCGATCGGCATCGCCATCTTTGCCGGTGGCATCCTCGCGATCGGCAACCTCAACGACACGTTCACGAAGAAGGTCACGGTCAGCTCCGTGTTCGACGGCGTGGCCGGGCTCAAAGCCGGCGACAACGTGTGGTTCTCCGGCCTCAAGGTGGGCACCGTGAGCAGCCTCGACTTCGAGCCCGACTCGAAGGTGCGCATCTCGATGGCGGTCGACCGCAACGCCCTCCCGTTCATCCATGCCGACGCGGAAGCTAAGCTCGGCAGTGACGGCCTGATCGGCAACAAGCTGGTGGTGATCTACGGCGGCACGCCCGAGGCCCCGGCGCTCGCAGAGGGCGACGTCCTGACGGCTGGCAAGAACGCGTCGACCGAAGAGATCATGGCGATGCTGCAGGAGAACAACGCCAACCTGCTCGCGATCACCACCGACATCAAGGCGATCACGGCGGGCATCGCAGCCGGAGAAGGCACGTTCGGCAAGCTGCTCAAGGACGACGCCCTCTACGACCAGGTGTCTTCCGCCGTCGACACGCTGGGCACCGCCTCGGAGAACGCCCGTCAGCTCACGGCCTCCATCGCCACGTTCAGCAGCAAGCTGAACCGCGAAGGCACGCTGTTCAACGATCTCGCCACCGATGAGACCACGTACGCCTCGCTGCAGAAGACCGTGGCCTCGCTCGAAGCCACAGGCAAGCGCGCCTCCGAGCTCGTCGACGGCCTCGCCACCGATGCCACCAGCTCGGAGACGCCCATCGGCACGCTGCTGCACGATCGTGAAGCCGGCGGCGACCTCAAGAACACGCTGGCCAACCTGGAGCGAGCCACGGTGCTGCTCAACGAAGACCTGCTCGCCGTGCGCGAGAACTTCTTGTTCCGCGGCTACTTCAAGAAGCAAGAGAAAGAGGCGGCCAAGGCGGCCAAGGCCGCAAAGCCTTAGGATCGACCCATGGCGTCGTCTGCTCCTCGGCTCGGTGGCCTGACCCTGCTCTTCCTGACCGCTTGCGCACCCGCCGGCCCGGTCGTCGGCGCGGTGGAGCACCTCGGTCCCCTGCCCCAGAGCGCCGACATTCAGGGCCGAGACGGCGGCACGAGCAGCCTGCTGTGGGGGCACAGCGTGTGGACCTTTGGCGACACCGTGCTCGATGTAGCCGACGAGGACGGCCAGAACTGGCACCACAACTCGGTCGGCTGGACCCGCGACACCGAAGGCCGAGACGGCGTCGACCTCCTGGAGCACCCCGTGGACGGCGCGGGCGCACCGCGGCACCTGCTCCCTCCCACGCCGTTCGAGCACGCGTTCAACCTCAACCACCTGGGTGAGGACTGCGAAGAACCGTGCGGGGCACGCTGGGCCACCTGGCCGGGTCAGCCTGTGTGGGTGGAGGCACGACAGCAGGCCATGTTCTTCTACGGCCTGATCTACGCCGAGCCCGGCGCCTACAACTTCGAGGGCCATGGCACCTCCCTGGCGACCTGGGACCAGCTCGACGCGGTCCCCCAGCGGCTCACCGTGAACCCCGACGCCGAGCACCCCGACCTGCTCTGGGGGCGAGGCGCTCCGGGCTGGGGGATCGGCCCCAACGTGGTCGACGACCACCTCTACACCTTCGCCTGCGAGCAGCGGGGCCTCGGGCGGCCGTGCTTCCTGGCGCGCGCGCCGGTGCGGACCCTGCACGAGGCCTCCGCCTGGACCTACCGAAGCGCATCGGGGTGGTCGGCCCAGGTCGATGACGCCGTCGGCGTGTTCGAGGGCGCGCCCATCATGAGCGTGGCGTGGCACGCAGGTCTCGGTGCGTGGCTCGCGGTCTACAGCGAGCCGTTCGCCGAAGAGGTCGTCGCCCGCACCGCTCCCGCGCTCTGGGGCCCGTGGTCGGCACCCACCACCCTGTTTCGCGAGCCGAGCGTGCCCTACGACGCGGTGCACCACACTGAGTACGACGAAGACGGCGCGATCTACATCTCCTACTCGGAGCCCATCGCCGACACCTGGTTCGGCACCACGCTCGCGTGGGTGCGGGTCGAGCTGGCGGCACCGTGACCGCGCGCCGGATCACGTGCTCGGGTAGACGGCCTCCAGCCGTTTCAGCCCCTCGCGGACCAGCTCTTCGAGCACGCCCAGGTCCACATCGGAGAGCCGCTTGACGTACAGGCAGGCCTTGCCGACCTTGTGCGGACCCAGCCGTGCGAGCAGCTCGTGGAGGTCGTCGAACAGGTAGCCGGGCATCAGGTACACGACGAGCTGAGCCTTACGCGGCGAGAAGCCCACCCGAAACGAGTCGCCCTCGCGGCCGCTCTCGTACACGTAGTGGTAGCGACCAAAGCCCACCATCGACGGCCCCCACATCACCGGCAGCTCGCCCGTGATGCGCGCCAGCAACTCCACCAGCACCTGAGCGTCCGCAGCCACGCTGGGGGAGGCGGCGGTCGCCAGGAAAGCGTCGACCGACGTGGAACTCGGCTGGGTCTTGTTGGGCATCGGAGTCCTCCGCCCGTCCTCTCACCCGCGCGCGCGCCCCCGTCGCCACGCTGCATCCCCCCGTGCTAGTCCGCCACACAGCGGTCGGCAGGGACACGGCGACTGCGCGAGGAGGCGGCGTGGACGCAGATCGCACCGACATCGTCGTGATCGGCGGCGGGATGACCGGCTGCATGGCGGCGCTGATGTACCGCCAGCGCGGCTACAGCGTGTCCGTGTTCGAGAGCCGCACCGCGGGCGAGCCGCAGCGCTTCGTGGTGGGCGAGGCGCTCACTGAGGGCACCTCAGTGTTTCTGCGGCACGAGCTCGGCATGAGCGCCTGGCTGATGGCCAACGCCTACCGGAAGTTCGGCTTCGACTTCCTGATCCAGCCCCGCTACGCCGGCGCACCCGAGGGCCCCCACCCCGACGAGTGTCACGAGCTGCTCATGTCGCTCGTGCCGTTCGAGAAGATGCCCGGCGCGTTTCGTCGACTCATCCCCACGTTCCACGTCGACCGCACGCTGCTCGACGCCGAACTGTGCCGTCGTGCGATCGAGGCCGGTGCCACCGTCCACCACGAGACGAAGGTCATCCGGGTCGAGCTGGGCGCACGTGACCACGTTGTTCACGTGAGCGGGCCTGAGGGCGAGCGCACCGTGCACGCCACCTGGGTGCTCGACTGCAGCGGCTGGAAGGGCCTGCTCTCCAAGCAGCTCGGCATGCGCAAGCGGGTGGAGGCACTCCCCACGGCTTCGGTGTGGAACCGGTTCAAGGGGGTGGACGCGAGCCCTGAGACCTTCCAGACCTTCGGCGGCATCGATCGTCGCCGCCAGACGATCCACTTCGCCGGCGAGGGCTTCTGGATCTGGTGGATCCACCAGCGCGACGGCCTCACCTCGGTGGGCGTCACGTACGACACCCGTCAGCACCAGCCCGACCGCCAGCCCGCCGACCGCGGCTTCTGGGAGATGATCCAGAAGTTCCCAGCGGTCGCTCGCGCGCTCGAGGGCGCAGAGGCGCTCGAGCCGTTCCAAGCCTACGGGCACCTCCCGCACGGCTCGGATCACTGGGTGTCCGCCAACGGCTACGCCATCCTCGGCGATGCGGGCTGGTTCGTCGACCCGCTCTACTCCGTAGGCATCGAGACCTCAGCCCGGCAGCTGATGGCGCTCGTGCCGCTGTTGGAGGGCACGCGCCACGGCCAGCCGGCCGACGAAGCCGAAGTGGACCGGCTCAACGAAGAGTACCGTCACCTGCAGGCGGGCGTGCTCGAGCTGAACCGCTTCAAGTACGAAGAAGCCTGGCACCGCCCCCACACCCTGTTTCAGGTGGTGCTCTACGAGCTGGGCGAGATCGCGGAGCTGTACCACATGCAGGATGTGCGTCAGTGGAGGCCCGAGGTGCTGGCGAAGCACTACCGGCTCCAGTGGGGGTCGTCCGCACGGGTGTCGGCCCTCAAGCGCTTCCTCGACGAAGCCCGCAAAGACGCCGACCGCGACCGCACCCTGACGGCCCCGATCCGCAAGGCGCTGTCGCCCACGCGTCGGGTCTACGCCGTCACCTGGCCGTTGTTCGCGCTGCCTGGCATGACGCCGTGGTTCTTCGAGCTCACCCGCGCATGGGGCTTCTTGGAGCGTTGGGGACAGCGCGTCGGCTTCGACCTGCTCGCGCTGCAGACCCGCGCGATGCCGCCCAAGCTCCGCCGCGACTCGGGCGCACCCCGGGCGGCGCATGCCGGCCCCTGACCCGGAAGCGGTGCCCTGGGACGCCGACCCCGCCTTTGCGGCCACGTGGGTGCCCAGGATGCTGGCGAGCCCGTGCTTTCGTCCGCCCACGCCCGACGAGGTCCAGCGATCCTACGCCGCCTACGTGCAAGGGGATAGCCAGCACCTGTGCGAGGTCTGGCGGGAGCACGCTCAGGCCGTGCGCGCCGAGCTACCCTTCCCTTCGTCGTGGACCTTCCCCCGCCTCGGCTGGGCACCGGGCTCCTTCAACCGCGCGAGCTTCCTCGTGATGGCCTCGGCCGCGCTCACCGCCGGTCAGCGCTTTCGGAGCGCGCTGCGGCCCGAGGTTCAAGCCACCGTCGAGACGGACTTCCCTTGGCTGGAGCAGCGCCACGTGCACCTTCCCGCGGTGCCCGCTCCGCGCATCGACTTCCCCGACGTGATGCGGGCCTTCATCGACGCCCCCACCGTAGAGGAGGCCCAGGTGCGGTGGCAGCTCTGCACGATGATCAACGAGGTCCAGCAGAGCGCGTACTCCCACCACACGGCCGTGATGCACCACGTGCCCGAGCTTGCCCGGCACGCCGCACGCGAGAGCGAGCTTGCGGTTCACTACATGGCGGCGTGGTCGCCGCCGTGCACCGAGGCGCTGTGGGAGCAGACGCTGTGGGTGCTGGATGCGATCAACGCGGCGCTGTTCGCGTGGGCGTCCGGGTCGCACACCCCGGAGCTGGTGGCGCGGAGCCTGTGGCAGGCAGCGAGCCGCGGCCGCGACTGGCAGGCCTTCGTGCGGGCGATGGACACGCCGCAGTGGCTGTGGCCGCTGGACGGCCGGCCAACGGTCCGTCGGCACCTGGACGAGCAGCCGCTGTAGGCGGAGCGCACAACATCGAACGATCGCCGACTTAGTCCCCGACGTTCGTCCGCTTCCGCTATATTGAGTTGAAACTCAGTAGCGCCGCTCTTGCGACGAGGTCGTGATGCTCTCCACCCTGTGCATGGCCCTCTCCTTCACCGCGCTCGCCGCCGAAGATCCGCGCGGCCTGCCGCCCACGTGGACGTACGACGGACTCGAAGGCGCGGCCCATCCGGCCTGGATCCGCCTCGCCGACGTGAACGGTGACGGCGCACAGGACGTTGTGGTGGCCGACCCGATCGTCGACCCCGACGACGCTGGTGCCGACGACGCTGCGCGCATCCTCGTGTTCCACGGCGGCAGCACGCTCTCCGCCACCCCCGACCGCGTGTACGACGGCGCGGCCGACCCGGCGGTCTCCGCGTTGGGCTCGCTCGGCGACCTCAACGGCGACGGCGCGGCGGACTGGGTCTCCTGGTCGGGCGACCCTGCTTCCAGCCGCCAGGTGCGTGTGCGCTGGGGCAGTCCGTCGGGCCTGTCCACGGCCTCCTCCGTGCTCGATGTGCAGGACCCCTACAACCCCACCGGCTTCGGGAAGCGCTACCCGGTTGGCCCAATCCGCGACATCAACGTCGACGGCAAAGGCGACCTGCTCGTGCGCGCTGACGGGCTCGCGGCCAGGCCCGGCGAGGTGATCTTCGCGCTCCAGATGGGCACGTCCACCGGTGTGGAGCGGGCAGCGCAGTGGGATCTGCCGCTCTCGTACCCGGCGATGCGCCATGTGGAAGGTCGGCTCATCGGCGATGTCGACGGCGATGGCTACGGGGAGGCTGCGTTCCTCATCGCGTTCGAAGCCGAAGATGGGGAGGGCCACGAGCTCGCGATCAACCTGGTCAAGGGAGATGAGTTCGGCCTTCGCGACTTCGTGTGGGCCTCGGTGATGATCACCGGACGCATCGACGATCCCACGCGCGCCCAACTCGTCGACGTTGGGGACGTCAGCGGCGACACCCTCGGCGATGTGGGCGTCCAGATCCTCGCCGACCGCCCTGGCGATGTCAGCCGCGCGATCGCGTTCCTGGGCGACACCAACTACGGCTTCGCGATCAGCGATCCGCGCGAGCTGTGGACCGATGCTGCAGCCTCCAGTGGCGCGCTGCTTGGCGTGGCCGACATCGACGGCGAAGGCAGCCCGGACCTCGTGATCGGACGTCCCGATGTGGCCACCCCGGGCGCCATCGGCCTCGTCGAGGTCGCCCTCGGGCGCTTGTTCGAGGCCACCCGCAAGATCGACCTGACGTGGCCCGCCACCGCCGGCGATGCTGGCCTCGGCAGCGCGGCCGCCTTCGGAGACATCAACGGCGACGGCAAGGACGACCTCGTGATCGCCGTGCGCGGCGAGCCCGGCAACCCCGCGCTGCCTGCCCGCCTCGTGTTCTTCCCGGGCTTCATCGACCGAGACCTCGACACGTGGGAGGACGACGTCGACTGCAAAGAGGGCAACCCGGCCATTCATCCCGGTGCCGACGAGGTCTGGTACGACGACATCGACCAGAACTGCGACGGCAACGACCGCGACCAGGACCTCGACGGAAGCCTACTCGGAGCCGACTGCGACGACGCCCGCGCCGACGTGGGCCCCGACGCCACCGAGGTCTGGTACGACGGGCTCGATCAGGACTGCGACGACAACGACGGCGATCAGGACGTGGACGGCCACGACGCCCTGGAAGCCGGCGGCGACGACTGCGACGACACGAACGCCGGCATCCACGCAGGTGCGGACGACGTGCCCGGCAACGACGTCGACGAAGACTGCGACGGCCTCGATGGCACCACCGGCACGCCGGACGGGGAAGCCGGCTGTGGATGCTCCACCAGCTCGACGCCCGGTGCTGCGTGGCTGCTGCTCACCGCGCTCCTCGCACGCCGTCGGACCCGGTCCTAGAGCTGCGGCCCTCGCCCCGCCAGCGACTCCAGCACCACCGCGGTGGTGAACCCGAGCAGCTCCGCCGCTTCTTCGGGCGAGATCGCGTCGGCGTCGTAACGACGCAGCACGCGCGTGCCGTAGGACACGGCCATCAGCAGGCGCACGAGCTGGGTGCGCTTGGGGTGCTCGCTCGTGTCGAACCGACCCAGCTGGGCATCCAGGCCCTCGATCGCTGTGCGGAGCTGCGGCCGCAGGAGGTCGAGCAGGTCCTTCTCGCCACCGAGCGCTTCGGCCCAGACGTGGTCCAGCCCGCGAAACCGCGCATCGTTGTGGTAGCGGAGCTCGCCCTGCCGCATGTGCTCCACCAACGCTGCCGCCGTCTCGTCGGTGTCCGCGTACCAGTCGTTCTCTACGTCGATGCGCTGGACCATCGCGCGGAACAGCTCGGCCTTGGTCGAGAAGTGGAAGTAGACCAGCGCCTCGCTGTAGCCGGCATCCTTCGCGATGTCGGACAGCCGGGCACCCCTGTAGCCCTTGGCCGTGAACCGCTTGAGCGCGGCGTCCAGGATGGCCTCGCGGGCATGGGTCGGGTCGCGTGCGGGTCGGGTGGGAGCTCGGGCCATGGCGTCCTTTCGGGGAATCTTCGCGGGGTCCATCACCATGCTTGCGATGGCCCGCCAATCCGCTATACTGAGTTGCGACTCAGTTGTCGTGTTCGCGAGCCCGAACGCTTCCCATCCCTCCTTCGTTGGCTCGCACGAAGGAACGTCCCGCTCGGAGGCCCCATGAACCGCCTGATGATCCCGCTGCTCGCCCTGTCGCTCGGTGCCTGCGCCGACAGCGTCGAAGCGTCCCCTCTCGCTGCCGACCAGGCCGCCGTGCCCGCCTGGGCCGACGCGTTCGTGGTGGGCGAGCTCTACCCCGGCTCCCCGGTCACGATGACCTGGGCGGATCTGCCTCCCCGCGCCACCGTCACGTTCCTCGTCGGCGCCGGCGAAGGTGCCGGCCCTTGCCCGGCTCAGCTGAACGGTGGCTGCCTCGACATCACGGATGTCACCGTGATCACCACCGTGAAGGCCAACCGCCGCGGCGTGGCCTCGGTCACGCTCACCGTGCCCTCGAGCGTGCCCTCCGCCACCTACTACTGGCAGGCTGCGGCGTTCAAGGCCGGCTACGACCCGATCCTCTCCGAGGTCTACACCCGCGGCACCGGCCCGGGTTTCTGTCCGTTCATCTACGCGCCGATGTGCGGGACCGACGGCAACACCTACGACAATGACTGCATCGCCGAGGCGTTCGGTCAGGTCGTCGCCTCAGAAGGCCCCTGCCCCTGAGTCGGGGTTCGGCTGCGGCGCCCCCCCCACTTGCCGCGCTGAGCCAGCGGGCCCTTCACCCATGAGCGGTGGAGGGCCCGCCTTGCTTTCGGGCGCCGGCGTCTACGTTCCGCAGAACGTCGCGTGTACCACCTCGTGGGTCTGCGGCGGGAGCGCATACTCAGCGTCGTAGACGCGTTCCTCAAACGGTGAGCGCACCACGGCGAGGAGCCTGTCGAGCGGTGCCAGATCGCCGTGCACCGCCGCCTCGATCATCGCCTCCACACGGTGATTGCGCGCGATGTACGCGGGATTCACCTGCCGCATGCGGGCCTGCCGCTCTGCGTTGGTGGCAGACTCCAGGCCGAGGCGTGCGCGCCAGGTCGTGAGCCAACCTGTCGCGGCCGGCGCGTTCCCGAGCGCGGTGAGCAGCGCCCCGTCGGCCGAGGACGCTGACGCGTCCAGGTGACACAGGCTGCGGAAGGTGTTCGTGAAGTCGGCCTCGTGCTGGGCCATGAGCTTCAGCAGGCCGGCCACCAGCGCGTCGTCCCCGGGCTCCGCGTGGCCCAGGCCCAGCTTGGCCGAAAAGCGGGCCGACATCGCGGCCGCCATGCGCGCCGGGAAGGCGTCGATCAGCGCCTGCGCCGCTTGCAGATCGGCATCTCCCGGGAGCACCGGCACCAAGGCCCGCGCGAGCGCCGCGAGGTTCCACTGAGCGATCGCCGGCTGGTTGTCGTACGCGTACCGACCGTCGCGATCGATCGAGCTGAACACCTTGTCGGGCTCGTACCCATCGAGGAACGCACACGGGCCGTAGTCGAGGGTGTCGCCCACGATACAGACGTTGTCGGTGTTCATCACGCCGTGGAGGAAGCCGAAGCCCATCCACTGCGCCACCAGCTCGGCCTGCCGACGGGCCACCTCGTCAAGGAGCGCGAGTGCCGGGGCATCCGTGCGGTCCACGTCCGGGAGGTCGTGGTCGAAGACGTAGGCCAGCAGCGCGTTCAACCCGTCCACGTCGCGGCGGGCACCGAAGTACTCGAAGGTGCCAATGCGCACGTGGCTGCGGGCCACACGGGTGAGCACCGCACCGGGCAGCTGGGTCTCACGCTGGATCATGGCGCCCGTGGACACCGCCACAAGCGCCCGCGTGGTGGGCACACCGAGCGCGTGCATCGCCTCGCTCACCACGTACTCGCGCAGCACAGGACCCACCCACGCCCGACCATCGCCTCCCCGGGAGAACGCTGTGGGGCCGCTGCCTTTGAGCTGAAGGTCCCAGCTCTGCCCTCCCGGATCACGGAGCTGACCGAGCAGCACGGCACGACCATCCCCGAGCCGCGGCGAGAAGCCGCCGAACTGGTGGCCGGCGTAAGCCAGCGCCACGGGCGCAGCGCCCTCGGGCCAGCGATTGCCGGCCCACACGTCGACCGCGCTCCCCACCTCGTTAACGTCGAGTCCCAAGGCGGCCGCGAGCGGGAGGTTCACGTGCAGCAGCTCAGGCGCCGGGACGGGCTGGGGCGCTGCCGGCGCGTAGAAGCGCTCGGGCAGGCGGACGTAGGCGTTGTCGAACGGAAGGTGGAGGGTCATCCCCCAGACCTATCAGGATAGCGGACCCTCAGAAGGTCGCAGGATGTTGCTGTCTTGGAGCGCGCTGATCCTCGTTGCCCTCTGCGTGGTGGCCCTCACGGTCGTCGTGGGGGCCTGGCTGACGATGCATGGCGGGAGGGCGAGCGAGATGCCGACCGCGTGCCGCGTGTGTGGGGGCGGGCTTGTGCTGCTGGAAGGCGAAGAGCTGATGGCTGCTCTAAGCCCGGCCGCGCGTGTGGAGCAGCGGCTGGGCAACGTGCTGCACGACGCGTACCGGTGCGCCTCTTGTGCGCACATCCAGCACTGGAGCCGGGTGCTCCGTGGCGCGCGCAAGTGTGACATCTGCCAAACCAACACCGTCCGCCTCGAAGCAGACTCGGCCGATCCGCACGGCTACTTCGACGATCTTCTGCAGCTCACCTACACCTGCGAGCTGTGTGGCACTCAGCGCGTGACGGATCATCGGGTGTCCCAAGCCGGGACCGACCGTAGCCAACCCCGACAGTACGTCCCGGCCGACGCTGGGGGTGCAGAGGGGTCGATCTTCGGTGCGTGGGGCGGCGGAGAGGGTGACAGCGGGTGCGGCGACGGGGGAAATAGCGCTGGCGGCGACGGAGGCTGTGACGGCGGCGGCGGAGACTGAGCGTCGCGTTAGCGGACCGCGGGGGGCGACCCAATGTTGCTGCTGTGCGGAGCGCTGGCGTGGGCCACCACGGTCGCGGAAGTGCCCAACCCTCGGGATCACGACAGCTGGGTCAGTGATGCGGCCAACGTGCTCACCGACGAAGAAGAGCGTGCGCTGAACCAGCAGATCTCCCGCTTGCACCACGCTCGAGGAATCGAAGCAGCGGTGGTCACCGTGCGGGAGGTGGATGGCCGCACCCCGAAGGCGTTCGCCACCGACCTGTTCAACACCTGGGGCATCGGATCCGCACAGCGAAACGACGGTCTGCTCGTTCTGATGGTCGTCGGCGAGCGCCGGCTGGAGATGGAGATCGGCACGGGCCTGGAGCGCCACATCTCGGGTGACTGGCTCCACTCGATGCAGCAGGATCACATGGTGGGCCCCCTGCGGGAAGGTCACTACGGCGAAGCCTTCGCGGCCGGCCTGCGGGCGACTTCCCAGCACCTCGCGAGCACCGCGCCGCGGGTTCAACGCACCAACAGCGAAGCCCGTTCCGGCGGGAGTCTCGCCAGCGTCGTGGTGTCCGTCGCCCTCGGCGCGATGGTGCTGCTGATCGTGTTGTCGGCCGGCAAGATGAAGTTGGTCGGGGGATCGGGAGCGATGCCCACCGCGTGCCGACGGTGTCGCGGCACGCTGGTGCTGCTGGAAGGCGAGGAGCTGATGGCCACCCTCAGCCCCGCCGAGCAGGTGGAGCACCGCCTCGGCAACGTGCTGCACGATGCGTACCAGTGTCCCACCTGCCGACAGGTCCAGCACTGGCACCGACTGCTGCGGACCACGCGGCACTGCACGGTGTGTAAGGCCCACACGATTCGCCTCGACACGGCACTCGCCGATGCGCGAGGCCTGTCCGATGACATCGTGCAGCTCACCTACACGTGCGAGCTGTGTGGCGCGAAGAGCATAAGGGAGCAGCCCACGGTGGGCCCGGGTCCTACCGTGTTGCCGTTCCGCGCTGGGTTTCCGAACGGCGGCGGCGGCGGAATGGGAGGGAGTCGAGGGTTCGGCGGCGGGAGGTCCGGAGGTGGAGGCCGCGGCTCGTCCTTCTGACCCCGGCGCTACTTGTTCGCCCAGTCACCATACATCGCGTTCGGCAGCATGAACCAACGGTCGCCCCACAAGACCTCGCCCGCAGCCGGCGCGCCCGGCTCGTCCCCAGAGGGGAAGTCACCGCGCTGGTCGCCGAGGTAGGCCACCACCACGCGCGGCTCGCCCTCCCACCCGCAGGAGGCCGAGCCGTCCCGCACCGATGCCCGGCGCTCGGCCTTGTCGGAGGCCGCTGTGCGCACGCAGAGCCTGTCGTTCGGGCTCCACAGGCCGGTGGCGATCAGCACGTCGAGCGCGCCTTCGAAGTGGCGGCGGTTCGTGATGTACGCGAACTGACCTCCCAGCGCGTGCACCGCCGTGGCCAGCGACGCGGCGCCGGGCATGGCCACCGCGGCGCGGCGCTCCTCCCACTTCGCCCAGCTCTCTGGCGTGAAGCCGCCGGTGGAAGCCACCTCCACCTGGTAGGCGCTGTTGTCGATCAGCGTCTCGTCGAGATCGGCCACCACCACCCAGCGCGTGCCGGGCGGTAGACCCTGCACCTCGTGCACCACGGCCTCGATCGCGGCCCTGTAGGTCTGGGCCACGACCGCCTGGTACTCCTCGGCGTGCAGCACCCACCGCACCGAGAGATCGATCGGCGGCGGCTCCACCGCCGCGGGGCGCTTGGCCCACGCCGGCGCCGCCATCAACCACGCCACCACCATCCAGCGCATCTGCATCCCCGACTCCCGCAACCCGCATACCCGCAGGCTCCGCGAAGCGCGATAAGCACGCAGCTTGGAGGTCTGCTGTGTCTGCTGCACGTCCCGGTCTGCTCCGATCCCGCGACCACCGCATCCTGCTCGGGGTCTGCGGTGGGTTCGCTGACTGGCTCGGATGGTCGCCCACGCTGGTGCGGCTGGCGTTCCTCCTGGTGTCGGTGTGCTCGGTGGCGTTCCCCGGCATCCTGGTCTACCTGCTGCTGGCGATCTTCATGCCGCTGCGAGAGCGCTGAAGATCAACCGAAGGCCGCCACCATCGCCCGCTTCGCGTAGAGGCCCACGTCGCACTCGTCGGTCATCCCGATGCCGCCGTGGAGCTGAATCGCCTCCTTCGCCACCTTCAGCCCCACCTCGCCGCACTTGAGGCGCGCCAGATCCACCCACGTCGGCGTGGGCTCGCGTGCCGCCTGAAGCACCGTGGCCCGACACAGCTCCACCTGCATGAACGCGTCCACGGCGCGGTGCTGCAGCACCTGGAAGGACCCGATCGGCACGCCGAACTGGTGGCGCTCCTTGAGGTAAGCCACGGTGAGGTCGAGCATCGCCTGCATGCCACCCAGCTGCTCGGCCGCTAGGCCAACGGCCAGATGCCGCAGCGCCTCCCGCAGCGTGTCCTCCCCACGGTCAAGACGCTCAGCCGGAGCCTCGTCGAGCACGAGGTCGACGGCGTCGAGGTGATCGATGCGCGACAGCGGCAACACCTGCGCTGCAGACGCCTCCACCCGAAACAGCTGCAGCACGCCGCCCTCGAGGGCGCTCACCACAAACGCGCTCGCCGACCCGCCGTGGAGCACGGCACGCTTGCGGCCCGACACCCGACCCGACCGCGCTGTGGCCTGGATCGCGAGCGGATCATGACCCCGTGCGGCCTCACGCCACGCGAGCGCCAGCACCGCCCCTCCCGTGAGGTCGAACGATGGATCGGCCACCGCGGCCGGCGCCGCGGACGCCATCGGCGTGGCCGCGAGGTGGCGCCCCAGCGCCTCCATGATCACCGCCACCTCCGGCAAGCCCAGGCCCAGGCCGCCGCGCGCTTCCGGCACGGGGATCGCCGGCCAGCCCTGCTCGACGAGCTGGGCCCACAGCGCGGCGTCGTGCGACTGACCTGCGGCCCGAAGCGTGCGGAAGGACGCGGCCGGTTGTGCGGCCGCCAGAACCTCCTGGGCGTTGGCGGCGAGCACCTCTTGGTCTTCGGTCAGCAGCAGCGGCATCAGCCCCCCTTCGCCATCGGCAAGCCGAGCACATGACGGGCCAGGATGTTGCGCTGCACCTCGCTCGACCCACCCTCGATGGAGTTGCCCCGCGAACGCAGCCAGTGACGGGCGAGCGCCGTGTCTTGCTCGGTGAACCCAGGCCCTTCCCAGCCCAGGGTGTCGAGGCCGCCGATCTGCAGGCCGATCTCCCAGCGCCGCTGGTTGAGCTCGGCGCCCAACACCTTGGCGATGGACGCCTCCGGCCCTGGGTGGTGACCCAAGCGCGTCTTGTCGTTGTGGCGGCGAATGAGGAGGCGCAGGGCGGCCTCGTCGCGCTCGAACCGGGCCACCTCGGCCTCCACCAGCACATCGTCGATACGGCCAGTGACATCGCAGCCCAGCACGCGCTCCGCGTGGGCACGCAGGCCATAGTCGCGCAGCGCATCCGGCCTCGCACCGCCCGCGGCGATGCTCTCACCCACCATCTCCCGCTCGTGCCCGAGCAGCGCCTTCGCCACGCTCCAGCCTTCGTTCACCCGGCCGATCACGTTGGCCTGCGGCACCCGAACCCCTTCGAGGAACACCTCACAGAACGGACTCGCGCCGCTGATCAGCTCGATGGGACGCACCGTGATGCCGGGCGAGCGCATGTCGCAGAGCAAGAAGGTGATGCCCGCCTGGCGAGGGCCTTCCGACGACGTGCGCACCAGCAAGAAGATCCAGTCGGCCTTGTCGGCGTGCGACGTCCAGATCTTCTGCCCATCGACGACGAAGTCCGCCCCATCCGGGACGGCGCGCGTGCGCACGGAGGCGAGATCGGAGCCCGCGCCGGGCTCGGAGTAGCCCTGGCACCACCGCACCGACCCATCCACGATCGCCGGCAGGTACGCGGCCTTCTGAGCCTCGGTGCCATACGCGAGCAGGATCGGACCCAGCATCGTGAGGCCCAAGCCTACGAGCGGGAGCGGCATCCCGAGCGCCGTGAGCTCCTCACGCCACACCCGGTGCTCGTCGGCCGACATCCCGCCGCCGCCGTAAGCGACGGGCCAGCGCGGAGCGGTCCACCCGCGGGCGCGGCAGACCTCGAACCAGCGCCGTTCATCGTCGGTGCGGAACTCGGAGGCCCCGCCCCAGTAGCCCTGAAACGGCGTGGAGACGGTGTGGTGCAGGCTGGCGGGCGCGTTCGCCGACAGCCACGCGCGCAGATCGGCACGAAAGGTGTCCATTCCTGGCTCCGAAACGGTCATGGACGGCGCCGAGGAACCCGCGACACGATGTGCTGGAGCACCGCGTACCACTGGACCATTCCGAGCGCGAACATGGGCTTGCCGGTGGTGAGCAGGGCCACAGCGAGGTCGCGGCTGGGATCCGCGTAGACCACCACGTTCGACAGCCCTAGGTGACCGAACGCGCCCTTGGTGCCAAAGCCGAACAGGCTGATCGCGTCGCCCCCCATCATCACGCCGAGGCCGTAGCTCATGGGGATGCGGATGGTGCCATCGGGCATCAGCGGCGTGACCTGCGACACCATGCGGCGCACAGCCGCCTCGCTCATCACCCGCACACCGTCGAGCGTGCCCCCCTGGAGCAGCATCTGCATGAACCGACTGGCCTCGGCGGGCGTAGCGATCACGTTGCCCGCAGGCAAGATGGCCTGAAAGAACTCTTCGCGGTTGGTGACCGCGATCGCATCCTCGACGCTGGCCCCGATGTTGCGGTGGAAGATCCCAGCCATGAAGCCCGGGGTCTTCATCCCGGTGACAGCATGCTGCGCGACCTCGGGGATGCGGGCGGGGTCCACGCCGTAGGTGAGGTTCGTGAAGCCCAGCGGATCGAGCAGTCGCCGGCGCAGCAGCGTGCGCAGGTCGGCCCCGCCCGCCTGCTCCAGGATCGGCTGCAGCAAGAACCAACCCGTGAGCGCGTGGTAGGCCGTGCGGCTTCCGGGCGGCGACTGCGGCCGAAGGTCGTAGAGCAGCTCCAGGTCGATCTTCCCGCTCCGCAGCAGCCCCTCGACGTCATCGATGCGCGGCATGTCGGGGATGCCGGCGGTGTGCTGCATCAGATGGCGGATGCGGATGTCGTGCTTGCCGTGCCGCTCGAACCCGGGGAGGTGATCGGCCACCCGGTCGTCGAGCGAGAACAGGCCATCCTCGGCCATCGCCACCGCCAGCGTGGAGGAGACGATCTTGCTGGCCGAGAACAGATTGAACAGCGTGGAGGGTGTGGCGACGGGCCCCGCCGGACCGCCAGGCGGATTCCACACGTGCCCGATCGTGCGATCGACCACGATCCGACCTTGATGCCGCACGTGCAGCGCG
The DNA here is from genome assembly GCA_964396405.1 of uncultured Enterobacteriaceae bacterium. Lineage (GTDB taxonomy): Bacteria > Myxococcota_A > UBA796 > UBA796 > JACKEO01. The sequence continues at coordinate 14,228 of CAYNFK010000029.1, read as the reverse complement.
ATCGCCGGATGCAGGCCCGAGCGGTACAGCCGCCGCACCTCCTCCCACACCGCGCTGGCTGGGAACGCGCCGTGCTCTTCGCCGCCGATGCGCTCCACCTCACGCGTGGGGTGACGGTCCACCACCCGCTGGAGACCCAAGCGGGGGCGACCGATGCGATGGAGGAAGGAAGAACTCACGCGCGCGCTCCCGAGCCTACGACAGGAAGTATCGTAGGGGGGTGCCCCACATCACGTCCACGGCCTTGCGGAGCGAGCTCACCTTCTCATCGGTGTAGGGGTACCAAACCGCCTCTTCTTTGCTGCCGAAACGATCCGTGATCACCGGCAAGATGTGGCACCAGTTGTGCAGCGCCGACACGCCGTTCACCCGGCCCACACCGCTGGTGCGGCGGCCGCCAAAGGGCACCTCGAGCGCACCGTAGGTGACGCTCGTCTCGTTGATGGTCACAGCCCCCGTGATCAGGCGCTTCGCGATGGCCTCGGCCTTCGCCAGATCCGAGGTCCACACCGACGCGCCCAGGCCGAACTCCGAGTCGTTCGCCTTGCGGATCGCTTCTTCCACATCCGCCACCACCACGATCGGGAGCAGCGGCCCGAAGGTCTCCTCTTGCATACACAGCATGGAGTGGTCGACATCGACCAGCACGGTGGGCTGGAACGCATTGCCCTCGCGCGCCCCTCCGATCAGGACCTTCGCGCCCTTAGCGACGGCATCGGCCACCTGGCCCTCGACGATCGCCATCTGGCGGTCGGAGATGAACGGGCCCACATCGCGGCCCACCTTCACGTCGGCGATCTTCTCCACCACACGGCGGATGAACGCTTGGGCGACCGGTGCCTCCACGTAGATGCGCTCGGTGCCGCTGCAGAACTGGCCCGCGTTCATCAGCGAGCCGAAGATCGCGCCGCCAGCGGCCCGCTCCAGGTCAGCGTCCTTGCACACGATCATCGGATCTTTTCCGCCGAGCTCGAGCGTGCACGGCGTGAGGTTGCGGCCGCACACCTCACCGATCTTACGACCCGTGGCCACGCTGCCCGTGAACGCGATCTTGTCGAGCCCGGCGCTCACCAAGGCAGCACCCGTCTCGCCATCGCCCGTGAGCACTTGCACGAGGCCGGGCGGCAGGCCCGCATCCCGAAACAGCTCCTCGACGAGCATCCCCGAGAACGGCGTGAACTCGGACGGCTTGATGATCACCGCGTTGCCTGCGAGCAACGCCTGCACCGCCGGGTTCAGCGACAAGATGAACGGGCCGTTCCAAGGAGAGATGACGCCCACCACGCCGAGCGGGCGAAACAGCACCTTCGCCTTCTTCATGCGCAACAGGTGGAGCCCCACCTTTCGGTCGGCGAGCACCTTGGCAGCGTTGCGCGCGTAGTAGTTCATGCTGTCGAGCGCCGCGAAGATCTCGATCATCAGGGTGTCGAGCTTGGCGCGGCCGGTCTCGGCGGTCATCTTCTCGATGACCCCGTCCACCCGCTTGCGCAGCAGCTCACAGGCGCGGAGCACCACGGCAGCGCGCTGCTTGGGCGGTGTGGCGTCCCACGCGGGCTGGGCGGCCCTCGCACGGGTGATCGCGACCTGCACATCCTCGGCGGTAGCCACCGAGAAAATGCCCACCTCGTGGCCATCCACCGGGCTGCGGAGCCGGAACCGTCGCCGACCGTTGAGGGGCTCGATGGCCTCGGGGTAGCCCACCTTAGGCCGCCACGACCGGGGCCGCCGAGGCCGCCGCGATCTGCTCAGGCGTGGGGTAAAACTGCTTGGCCCACACACGGAACACGCCGATGGGACCATCGCCGTCGCACAGGATCGGAGGATCCACGTAGACCTTGTTCTCCCAGATGGGGATGTCTTGCTCCAGCTGACGCGAGATCTCGGCCATGAACGCCTTGCCGATGCCGCCCGTGATGCCCTTGCCGATCTTGCGCACGGTGAACGCGAACGAGATCTGGGTGTTGTCCGTGTCGATCGGGGTGGCGCTGGCCATCAGCAAGGTCTCCACGAGGCCCGTGAAGCGCGTGGTGCTGAACCCAAAGCCCCAAGCGTTCACCTCGATCTGCCCATCCACCCGCCCCGAGGGGGTGGTCATCGCCGTGGTGGACACGGAGGTGAGGAGGTGCTCGTCGCGCACGCTGGTGGTCTTCGGCATGTCGGCCGCGCCGTGCACATAGAGGAAGTGTGCCGCATCCACCTGGTTCTCAGCCATCTCCTGGTTGCAGGTGCCGATCGTCCAGGTGGCCGTGCGCAGATCGGTCCAGTCCTCGTCGCCGTACTCGGGCAGCGCCGGCACGGTCCACATCGGCGGCCGCTGCGCGAGATCGTGCCACACGAAGATGTGGCCGTTCTTCTCGTCGACCTGCCACGCCTTCACGGCGGCGCGCTTCGGAATGCGGTCGCCGTAGGGGATGCGTGTGCACTGGCCGGAGCCGTCGAACTCCCAAGCGTGAAACGGACAGACGATCTTGTCGTTCTCGATGCGCCCGCCGTGCCCGAGGTGCGCGCCGAGGTGGGGGCAGTGCGCATCGAGCACGTGCGCCACACCATCGCTGGAGCGGAACATCACCAGATCGCGTGCAAAGTAGCGCAAGGACACCACCTGACCCACAGCGAGCTCGGCGGTGTAGCCGACGCTGAACCAGCCGGTGGGGATCGGGAACGGGAACCGCTTGCTCACCGGGCCTCCTCGTGGTCGCACAACCACGCAATCGCGCTCTGAATCTCTTCGATGACAGCGTCTGCGTCTTGCAGACCACCGGTCCAGCCCACCATCTCCGCGAACCACAGGTTCTGGAGCATCCGCACGAGCTGCAGCCGGCCCTCGGGCGGACGCACCGAGCTGACCTCGCCGTTCCACACGATGAGCAGGATCTCGGTCATCGTGGCGCGGTAGCGCAGCACGCGATCCGCAACGGCCGGCTCACCCGAAGCCACAGACCGGAACAACGCGGAGGCCAGCTTGGGCTGCTCCGCGAGCGCCTGCGTAGCCAGGGTGAAGAACGCCCCCAGCCGCTCGACGGGATTGGCACCCGGAACCGGGGCGAGCGTGACCGCCTCGTGGAACTGCGACACCATGCGCTCGAGCACAGCCGCCAGGATGTCTTCCTTGCTGCCGAAGCGGCGGTAGACCGTGCCCAGCGCCACCTCAGCCCGTTGCGCGAGGTCGCGCAGGCGCACAGCGTCGAACCCATTCTCGTTCGCCAGTTCCATGGCGACGTCGAGGATGCGGTCTGAGCGAGAGTCGGTGTGGGGCTCGATGGTCATGGCGCGCTCAAGTAGAACATGTTTCACTCTGTCCGGCCAGGGGGGCCAGTCCCCCGATTCGGAGGCCCTCTTGTCAGATCCTCACCTGCTCGTCGAGCGTGACGGGCACGTCGCGATCGTCACCATGAACCGCGCCGAGGCGAAGAACGCCTGGAGCCTGGAGATGATGGCCCGCATGGCCGATGCCTGGGCCGAGATCGACACCGACCCCGAGATTCGGTGCGCCGTGCTCACCGGTGCGGGCGGTACCTTCTGCGCCGGGGCCGACCTCAAGCTGATGCACGGGGACCAGTCGGCCAACCCCTGGCACGCCCGCTTCCAGCAGGATCCCCAGCTCCACTGGAAGGCGATGCTGCGCGCTAAGAAGCTCGACAAGCCCCTGGTGGCGGCGGTCGAGGGCTACGCGCTGGGCGGCGGCACCGAGATCCTCCAGGCCACCGACCTCCGGGTGGCTGCGCGGAGCGCGCGCTTCGGACTCACAGAGGCCAAGTGGGGCCTGTTTCCGCTCGGGGGGTCCACCGTCCGGCTCGCCCGACAGGTGCCCTACACCGTGGCGATGGAGATCCTGCTCACGGGGGAGCAGTTCTCCGCCGAGGATGCCCTTCGTTACGGTCTGATCGGCCGTGTGGTCGACGACGGCCAGGCGCTCACCGAGGCACTGCGGCTCGCCCACACGGTGGCAGCGAACGGACCGCTCGCCGTCCAGGCCATCAAGCGCTCGGTGATGGAGAGCCTCGACCTCACCGAGGAAGAAGGCCTCGCCCGCGAGCTGGCGATCGGTCAGCCCGTGTTTGCCACTAAGGATGCCCGCGAGGGTCCCCGCGCGTTTGCCGAGAAGCGCCCGCCGAACTTCACCGCCACCTGATCGCCGGAGTCCCCTGTGACCGCCATGCCCGAGTTCTCGTTCTGGAAGCGACAGGACCGCGACGCCGTGGCCGTCGTCGACCCCGACCACGCCACGATCACCGTCGGTGCCCTGCAGGACGCAGCGAACCAGCTGGTGCACGGGCTGCGCGGACGCGGGATCGGCACCGGCGACACCGTGGCCATGCTGATGCACAACCGCATCGAGGTGTACCAGCTGATGCTCGCCGTGCAGCAGATGGGCCTGTACCTCGTGCCGGTGAACTGGCACCTGGCAGCCCCCGAGGTGGCCTTCATCTTGGAAGACAGCGGGACCAAGGCGGTGTTCGTCGACGACGACCTGGTGCACCTCCTGCCCGCCGCCGGAGCGTTCCTCCGGGTGTGCACCCGACCGCTGCCTGGCTTCGTCACCATGAGCGACCTCCTCATCGGCCCCACCACCACGCCCGAGGATCGCCGCGCCGGTATGGTGATGAACTACACGTCGGGCACCACCGGGCGCCCCAAGGGCGTGCGCCGTCCCCTGCCCCCAGGTCCGCCCGAGCCCGTCGTCACGGGCTTCGCGATGTTCCTGATGCTGTTCGGCATGACGCCGGGCCAGGGCGTTCAGCTGGTGGGCTCGCCGCTCTACCACACCGCCGTGCTCTACTTCTCCGCGTCGGCGCTCCACTTCGGTCACCAGGTGGTCGTGATGGAGAAGTGGACCGCCGACGCCATGCTGGAGCGCATCGACCGCTACAAGGTCACCTCGTCGCACATGGTGCCCACCCAGTTTGTGCGCCTGCTCTCGGTGCCCAACCGCGAGCAGTACGACGTGAGCAGCGTGCGCCACATGGTGCACTCGGCCGCTCCGTGCCCTGTGCCGATCAAGCACCGCATGCTTGAGTGGTGGGGCGACGCCATCTGGGAGTACTACGCCGCCACTGAGGGCGGTGGCACCGCCGTCTCCCCCGCCGAGTGGCGGAAGAAGCCCGGCACGGTGGGCCGCCCCTGGCAGGGCGCCGACATCCGCGTCATCAACGACGAAGGGCAGATCTGCGCGCCCGACGAGGTCGGCACCGTCTACATCAAGATGCAGCAGGCCTTCGAGTACCACGGTGACAAGGCGAAGACGGCCGCAGCCTACAACACCGACGGCTACTTCACGGTGGGCGACGCCGGGCGGTTGGATGCAGAGGGCTACCTCTTCCTCTCCGACCGCAAGGCGGACATGATCATCTCGGGCGGGGTCAACATCTACCCGGCCGAGATCGAGAGTGTGCTGGTCACCCACCCCGCCGTGCTCGATGTGGCCGTGTTCGGCGTGCCCGACGAGGAGTGGGGCGAGGCGGTGCACGCCGTGGTGGAGCTGCGCCCCGGCTGGACCGCTGACGACACCACCTCCGACGGGCTCCTGGGGCTCTGCCGCACCCAGCTGGCGAAGTTCAAGTGCCCCAAGCGCATCGACTACATCGACGAGATGCCGCGGGATCCCAACGGAAAGCTGGCTAAGCGAACGCTGCGCGACCCCCACTGGGCGGGCCTCGGCCGAGCGATCTGACGAAGGTCCGAAAAAGCGTTGCGCGGGGTAGCTAGAACATGTTCTAGTGCAACATGTTCTAGCTGGCCTCCTTCGAGGGCGGCAGAGAGGAGATCGTGGTGGCTACCCGCATCAACAACGTTCAGGAATACTTCGACACCCTCGGCCAGCGCTTCGTGCAGGAGGCGTCCAAGGGCGTCGAGGCCGTCTTCCAGTTCGACATCAGCGGCGACGGCGGCGGTACGTGGCATGTGGTCGTCAAGAACGGCGGGATGTCGGTCGCCACGGGCACGCACGAGAAGCCCTCGGCGGTCGTCACGGCCTCGGCCGATGACTACGTGAAGATCGCCAACGGCGACATGAACGGCCTGCGTGCCGTGATGACGCGTCGCATGCGCATCTCGGGCAACCTCGTGATGGCGCGCAAGATGCAGCACATGTTCCCCACCGGAAACATCTGATCCAGGACGGCCGGTCCTGTGAGCACCGACTTCGTTGCGCCGTTCACCCTGGCGTACACCTACAAGCGAACCACGGGTCCGATCATCGGGCGCTTCCTCGGCGCGCTCGGTGAAGGGCTGATCCTCGGCGCGCGCACCGCGGCAGGGGATGTGATCGTTCCCGCCTCGGAGTACGACCCTCGCACAGGCACAGCTACCGAAGCGCTCGTCCCCGTGGGACCCGAGGGCGTGATCGTGTCGTGGTCGTGGGTCCCAGAGCCGCTCCCCACCGATCCTTCGCAGCAGCCCTTCGCTTGGGCGCTCATTCTGCTCGACGGTGCTGCCATCCCCTGGCTTCACGTCGTGTTGGGCCCAGAAGCCGGCGTCCGCACCGGTGCGCGGGTCGTCGCAAGGTTCGCCGCCGCGCCCACAGGGTCGGTGCGCGACGTGGTCGGCTTCGAGGTCCTGCCGTGAGCGAGCGAAGGGTGGATCCGCTGCTGGGTCCGGTGAAGCTGCACTACACGATCCACGCGGGCGACGTCACCGGCACCTTCTTGGAGGCGCTGCTGGAAGGTCGGCTGGAGGGTCGGCGCTGCCCCGACTGCCACAAGGTCTACGTGCCGCCGCGCAGCATCTGCCCCACCTGCGCCGCGCGCTGCACCGAGACGGTCACCGTGGGGCCCAACGGCACCGTCACCACCTTCTCGATCGTGCGGTTCCCGTACGAGGGCCAGCGCCTCGAGCCGCCGTACGCGTGCGCCCACATCCTGCTCGATGGTGCCGACGTGCCGCTCTTGCACATCGTCGGAGGCTGCAGCGTGGATGTGCTCCGCATGGGCCTGCGCGTCACGCCCGTGTGGTCCGAGGTGCCCGAGCCCTCGTTGGCTTCGGTCCGCTACTACCGCCCCTCGGATGAGCCCGATGCCACCTACGCCTCCTTCCAGGAGCACGTCTGATGCGCCCGGTCTACATCGCCGGCATGGGCCAGCTTCCCTCGGTGCTCGCAGAACACCACCTCGATGAAGCCGAGTGGGTCCAGGCCTCCACCCAGCTCGCGCTGCAGGATGCGGGCCTCCACCGGTCGCAGATCGGCTTCGTGTGCAGCGGGTCCTCCGACTACACGATCGGCCGTCCGTTCTCCTTCGTGATGGCGCTGGATGGCGTCGGGGCCTGGCCGCCCATCCGCGAGAGCCACGTCGAGATGGACGGTGCTTTCGCGCTCTACGAGGCGTGGGTTCGGCTGCAGCACGGCGACATCGACACCGCGATGGTCTACGCGTTCGGCCGATCGTCGGCCGGCAGCATCGACGATGTGTACGCCGCGCAGCTCGACCCGTACACCGTGGCGCCGCTCGGGCCTCGACCTGTGGCGATCGCGGCACTGCAAGCCCGCATGGCGCTGGACTCGGGCGTGCTCACCGAGCGAGCCATGGCAGAAGCCGTCGCTCGCGCTCGGGCGCGAGGCGCTCAGAACCCCAACGTGCCTGCCCTCGACGTCGCCTCGGTGAACGCCCTGCTGGCGGCACCCTACGTGGCGTCCCCCCTGCGCGTGCACGACGCCGCCCGACGCACCGATGGTGCTGCTGCCGTCGTGCTCAGCACCCACCCCGTGGGCCCACGCATCACGTCCTTCGAGCACCGCATCGAGGCGCACGCGCTCGGTGCACGCGACCTCGTCGGCTTGCCTGCACTGCGTGTCTTGGGCGAACGGGCCCGGTCGGCGTCCGTGGATGTGGCCGAGATCCACACGCCGTACAGCGCCCAGGAGGCCCTGGTGTGCCAGGCCCTTCGCCTGCCCGGTGGGGTCAGCTTGAACCCTTCCGGTGGCGCGTTGGTGGCCGAGACGCCGTTCGTGGCGGGCCTCTTGCGCATCATCGAGGCCACCGCTGCAGTGCGGTCCGGGGCGCGGCGCGCGCTGGCCCACACCACCGGCGGTCCTGCGCTGCAGCACAACCTCGTGTGCGCCCTGGAGGCCCTGTGATCCCGTGCGCCGTCATCGGGGTGGGCCAGACCCGGTACGCGTCCAAGCGCGACGACGTGAGCATGCCAGGGCTCGTGCGCGAGGCAGCCTTGCGGGCGCTGGCCGATGCGGGCCTGGAGCTGTCCGACATCGACGCCGTGGTGATGGGCAAGGCCCCCGACATGTTCGAGGGCGTGCCGAACCCCGAGTACTTCCTGGCGGACGCCCTGGGTGCGGCCGGAAAGCCGATGTTCCGCGTGCACACGGCGGGCAGCGTGGGCGGCTCCACCAGCATCGTAGCCGCCCACCTCGTGAGCAGCGGGATCCACCGCCGCGTGCTCACGGTCGCGTGGGAGAAGCAGTCCGAGAGCAACGCGATGTGGGCGCTCTCGCAGCCCTTCCCGTTCCAGCCCCCCGTGGCGGCGGGTGCGGGCGGCTACTTCGCGCCGATCATCCGGGCCTACACGCGACGCACCGGCGCGCCCGAGCACATCGGCTGGAAGGTGGCCGTCAAAGACCGCCTCAACGCCCTACGCAACCCGCTCGCCCACCTCCAGATTCCGGACATCTCGCTCGAGTCCGTGGCGGCCTCACCGCTGCTGTGGGATCCCATCCGCTACCTGGAGACCTGCCCCAGCAGCGACGGTGCCTGCGCGATGGTGCTGTCGTCCGACACCGCCGGCTGCAAGAACCCTGCCTGGGTGCTCGCCACCGCCATGCGCTCCGAGCCGATCCTTGTGGCCGGGCGGGATGAAGTGAGTCCAATGGCCGGACGGATGGCCGCGGCCGACCTGTGGAAGGAGTCGGGTCTCACCCCGGCGGATGTCGACTGCGCCGAGCTGTATGTGCCGTTCTCCTGGTACGAGCCCATGTGGCTGGAGAACCTCGGCCTGCGCGCGAACGGCTGGAAGGCCGTCGACGCGGGTGAGACCGAGCTGACCGGCAGCTTGCCGATCAACATGAGCGGCGGCGTGCTCTCCTCCAACCCCATCGGCGCATCGGGCATGATCCGGTTCGCCGAAGCGGCACTGCAGGTCCGTGGTGCAGCCGGCGATCACCAAGTCCACGGGGCCAAGGTGGCCCTTGGACACGCCTATGGCGGCGGCTCGCAGTTCTTCGCCACTTGGCTCGTTGGATCGGAGCGTCCCTGATGGAGTTCAACCTCGCCGACATCTTCGAGTCGCTGGCCGACGCGTTCCCTGAGCGCCCGGCCGTGCTCTCGGGTCCGCACCGCCTCACCTTTGGTCAGCTCGACGAGCGGGCCACCCGCCTCGCCCACGCCTGGGCGTCGCTGGGTCTGGGCCCCTCCGACAACATCGGGCTCTACCTCTACAACGGGCACGAGTACGTTGAAGCGATGCTGGCCGCGTGGAAGCTCCGCGCCCGCACGATCAACCTGAACTACCGCTACGTGGCGGCCGAGCTGGCCGAGATCGTCGAGCGCGGCGATGTCACGGCGGTGCTCTACGAGGCCGACCTCGCCGAGTACGTCAACGCCCTCGACGACTCCCGCCTCAAGCTTCGCATGGTGCGTGGTCCTGAGTACGAAGCGGCCATCGCTGCCGCGTCGCCGGTCCGCAGCTTCCCTCCCCGCAGCCAAGACGATCGCTTCATCCTGTTCACCGGCGGCACCACAGGGCGCCCTCAAGGGGTGGTGTGGCGACAAGAAGACCTGTTTTACGCAGCGCTCCAGGGCGGACAGCCCGGTGGAGAGCCCTTCCGGGATGCAGCCGCCATGGCGCCGCTGCTCAAGGAGTACGGCGACGGCATGCACATCCACACGGCGGCACCGCTGATCCACGGTTCTTCCCAGCTCGCCGTGTGGATCGCGCTGATGAACGGTGGGCGGGCCATCCTGGTCCCGGGCCGTTCTTTCGATCCCGAAGCGAGCCTCGATGCGTGCGCCCGCGACGAAGCGCACACCTTCAACCTCGTCGGCGACGCGATGGCGCTTCCGCTGATCGACGCGCTGGAGCGCCACCCTGGTCGGTGGGAGCTGCCCAACCTCAACGTCCTGGCCTCAGCCGGCGCCGTGCTCTCACCCACCGTCCGCACCCGCCTGGAAGAGCTGCTCCCGTACACGATGGTGCTCAACAGCTTTGGAGCGAGCGAGACCGGCCACCAGGGCTCGGCCTTCTACGAAGGCGGCAAGGCGCTCTGGGAGATGGACCCCTCCCACACCGCGGTGGTGGACGACGATCTCAACCCTGTCGCCCCGGGCGGCCAGGGTCGCATCGCCCGCTTCGGGCACATCCCGCTCGGCTACTACAACAACCCCGAGAAGACCTCCACCACGTTCTTCGAGAAGAACGGCGTTCGGTACGTGGTTCCCGGCGACATGGCCGAGGTCAACGGCGACGGTACCCTCACCTTCCTCGGCCGTGGCTCGGTGTGCATCAACACGGGTGGCGAGAAGGTGTTTGCCGAAGAGGTCGAGCAGGTGCTCAAAGCACACCCCGCCGTCTACGACGCGGTCGTGGTCGGCGTTCCCGACCCACGCTGGGGGCAGCGCGTCGAGGCGCTGTTCACCGCCAGGGACGGCATGACGCCGTCGCCCGAGAGCCTCGCCGAACACTGTCGCTGCCAGCTGGCCGGCTACAAGACGCCTCGCACGTTCTGGCAGGTCACCTCACTCAACCGGCAGCCCAGCGGAAAGGCCGACTACCGCTGGGCCCAGGCCGAGGCGATCGCGCGGGGAAAGACCCCGTGAAGCTGGCCGGCAAAATCGCGGTGATCACCGGTGCCGGCAGCGGCATCGGAAGGGCGATGGCCCGCACGTTCGCCGCACAGGGTGCGTCGGTGGTGTGTGTCGACCGCGACGAAGCCGTTCACGCCGTCGCGGCCGAGGTGAGCGGCACGGCGGTCGTCGCCGACGTGTCGGATCCGGCGCAGGTCGCGGCGATGCTGGATCGCGACCGCATCGACATCCTCTGCAACAACGCCGGCGTGCTCGATGCGCTCACGCCGGTGGCCGAGATCTCGGACGCGCTGTGGCGCAAGGTGATGTCGGTGAACCTCGACGGCCCGTTCTACGCTTCGCGGGCTGTGATTCCTCGCATGATCACGCAAGGTGGCGGCGTGATCCTCAACACGTGCTCCGCAGCGGCGCTCTCGGGCGGGCGCGCAGGCGCGGCCTACACGGCGTCCAAGCACGGCCTGCTGGGCCTCACCCGCAGCATCGCGTGGTTCTACGGTGAGCAAGGCATTCGCTGTGTGGCAATCGCACCTGGTGCCATCCAGACCAAGATGCACACCCGCGACGCGCCCAACGAAGCGGGCATGGCACGCTACGCGCCCTACTTCTCTACGCTCCCGGCGCAGGGCAAAGCGAGCCAGGTGGCCGATGTCGCCTGCTTCCTGGTGTCCGACGAGGCCTCGTACGTGAACGGGGAGGTCATCTCGGTCGACGGCGGATGGGGTGCCTTTTGACGACCACCACCCTCACGCCGTTGCAGCGCATGTGGACCCTGCCCGACGAGGTCGCGCCCGCATGGTCCGCACGCCGTCGCCTCGCCGACAGCCTGCGCCAAGCGATCGACAGGTGCGTTCGCACCGAGGCCGACAGTGAGGCGCTGGCCGCCGCCCAGGGCCACATCGAGCAGGCCCTGGCCTTGCTGCCGCAGGGCCGAACCTCGGCCGAGGCCTTCGCCGACGCCTCCTACTTCTCGGCCCCCGCTGTCTATGTGGACCGCGGCGCCCTGTTCGGGCGATGCAACCCGATCGCGCCGCCCCTCGTCGCGCGCTGGGAAGGCGACCGCTCGGTGGTGGAGGTCGTTCTGCCCGAGGCCTACGTGGGCGCGCCCGGAATGGTCCACGGCGGCGTCGTGGCCTCCATCTTCGACCAGGTGTTCGGGCACTGCGTGATCATGAACGGCACCTCGGGCCTCACCGGCAAGCTCACCGTGTCGTACCCCCGCCCCACCCGGCTCCACCGCAAGCTCCGGTGGGAGGCGTGGCTCGTGAGCCGTGAGGGCCGACGCATCGAGCTCGCGGCATCCGTGTCCGACACCGAGGGCGTCACCGCACGCGCCGAGGCCACCTTCATCGAGCTTGCACCCGACCGGGCGACCGCCGTGATCCGGGGCACCCCCCCAAAGGACAGCTAGAGCATGCACATCGCGCTCACCCCCGAGCAACAGCAGCTGGGCACCACGATCCGGGCCCTGATGGCCGAGATCATGACGCCCGCTCTACGGGCCGAGCTGGTCCACACCGAGGCCGGCGGACCGCTCTACCACGAGGCGATGCAGCGCCTCGGCCGGGAGGGCTGGCTGGGCATCTCCTGGCCAAAGGCCTATGGCGGCCAAGAGCGCAGCTTCGTCGACACCTTCGTGTTCTTCGACGAGATGCACCGGTCGGGCTTCCCGATTCCACTGCTCACGCTCAACACCGTGGGCCCCACGCTCATCCAGTTTGGCAGCGACGAGCAGAAGGCGCGTTACCTCCCGCAGATCCTCGCCGGAAAACTGCACTTCTCCATCGGCTACAGCGAGCCGTCGGCCGGCACCGACCTCGCGTCGCTCACCACCCGCGCCGAAGCGAACGGCGACACCTACGTGGTGAACGGCCAGAAGATCTGGATCAGCCTCGCCGACCACGCCGACTACCTGTGGCTGGCCTGCCGCACCAACCCCGACGTGGCCAAACACAAGGGCATCAGCATTCTGATGGTGCCGATGAATGCGCCCGGCGTCTCGTACACGCACATCGCCAACCTGGGCGACGCCAACATCTACGCGGTCTACCTCGACAACGTGGTGGTGCCGGTCGACCACCGAGTGGGCCCCGAGAACGGCGGCTGGCGAATGATCACCACCCAGCTCAACCACGAGCGGGTGGCACTGATGATGGTGGGGCCGCTGGCCCGCCACCTCCGCGCGGTCCGGGACTGGGCTGCGCAAGAGCCGTTGGGGGAAGGCCATGTGCTCGATCTCCCTTGGGTCCGGGAGAACCTCGCGCGGGTCGACGCCGGCGTGGAGCTGCTCAGGCTTCAGAACTGGCGTCAGGCCTGGAAGCTCGACCAGCACGCGCTCACACCCCAAGAGGCCAGCGCGATCAAGGTGTTCGGATCGGAGTTCTACGTCGACGCTCACCGACGCCTGATCGAGGTGCTGGGGGCTTCTGGCTACCTCACGGCGGGGTCCTCCGGAGCCCTCCTGCACGCCGAGCTGGAGCGTCACTACCGCGCCACCCTTGTGCTCACGTTCGGCGGCGGCGTGAACGAAGTGCAGCGCGACATCATCAGCCAGGTCGGCCTCGGCCTGCCCCGCGCGGAGCGCTGACATGGACTGGAACCTCACCGAGATGCAGAACGCGGTCGTGGAAGCTGCCCGGCCCATCGTGGAGGGGTCGACCGACCCGTGGGCCGCGCTCGTCGACGCCGAACTCCTGGGCGTCGACGGCCTGCTGGAGCTGTGCAGCCTGATCACCACGGTGGCCGAAGCCGGCGGTCACGCGCCCGTGCTGGAGACGCTGGTGCTTGGAGGCGCGGCCCGTGCCACAGGTCGCTTCGCGCCGGATGCCGTGCTCACCGCTGCGATCGCAGAGCACGGGGCCCAGGATCCGCGTCAGAGCCGGGTGCGCGCTGTCGACGGTCGCTTGTGGGGACAGCGCGTGGCTGTGCCCTCGCTTCCCCGCGCGTCCGCCGTGCTGGTGCCCACCGCCGACGCGCTGTGGTGCGTCGACCCCAACGACGCCACAGTGGAGCCGGCGAAGGCCACGAACGGCGACGCCTGGGGCACGCTCGTGCTCGACGGCACGCCCGCCGAGCGACTGGGCGGCGTCGAGGCCGTGCAGGCTTGGCGTCTGGCCGCTCACGTGGGCATCTCGGCGCACCTGTTGGGCCTCGCTAAGGGCGCGCTGAAGCTCACGGCCCAGTACGCCGGTACCCGCCAGCAGTTTGGTCGTCCGATTGGAAGTTTCCAGGCCGTGAGTCAGCGTCTGGCCGATGGTTGGATCGATCTGCAAGGCATGGAGGCCAGCCTCTGGCAGGCCGCCTGGCGCCTCTCGGAGGGCCTCTCTGCGGAGCGCGAGGTGCTCATCGCGCGCTGGCAGGCCGCCGAAGGCTGCCACCGCATCGTCGCCACAGCCCAGCACGTGCACGGTGGCTTCGGATTCGACCGCGACTACCCGCTCCACCGCTACTTCCTCACCGCCAAGGCCTGGGAACTCCAGCTTG
>CAYNFK010000028.1:0-47052 GCA_964396405.1 uncultured Enterobacteriaceae bacterium | reverse complement strand
GCGGCGAACGTCATCCATGAACCACTTCCTTAAAGTAGGGGCTGAGGGCGAGGGGCGAACGCACGATGTCGACCCGGATGTTGCGGCGGGACGCTCCCTCCACGAAGTCGGTGAGGACCTCCACGATGTCCTGGTCCACGAACACACTGCGCGAGCCGTCGATGCGAACGTGGGCGCCATCCGGCAGGCCGCGCAAGATCCCCCGCACTTCGGACTTGTGCATGAAGCTCACGTCCTTGGCAAAGCGCAGCAGGTAGTGCGACTCGTCCGCGACCATCACCACGGCTTGGTGCAGGCTCTCGCGCAGCGCGAAGCCCACGCCCACGACCATGCCCACGGCGATGCCGACGAGGAGATCGGTGAACACGATCGCAACGACCGTGACCGTGAACGGCACAAACTGCGACCAGCCCAGCGCCCACATCTGCTTCCAGAGCGCAGGCTTCGCCAGCTTGTAGCCAACCACCAGCAGCACGGCGGCGAGCGCCGCCAGGGGAATCAAGCTGAGCACAGCGGGCAGCGCCACGACCGCGAGCATCAGCCACACACCATGCAGCACAGCAGCCCAGCGCGTCTCGCTGCCTCCAGCGACGTTCGCGCTGGTGCGCACGATCACGGCCGTGACGGGGAGGCCACCGACCAGCCCGGAAGCCGTGTTGCCGAGTCCTTGGGCGATGAGCTCACGACGCTTGTCGGAGAGGCGCTTGAACGGGTCGATCTTGTCGGCGGCGTCGAGGGACAGCAGTGACTCCAGCGACGCCACCACCGCGATCGTGACGGCGACCCGCCACGTGGCCAGCTCGCCGAGAGCGTGAAAGTCGGGCAGAGCCAAGGCCCCGACCAAGCTGCCCACGCCACCCTCGAACGGCAGGCGCACCAAGTGGTCGCCGTTGATCGCAAGGTTCGGGTAGGCCACGAAGACCAGCGCGTTCAGGCCGACCGCCACGAGCACGGCCACGAGCGCTGCCGGCACCACGGCGAGCGCCTTGACCCTGCGCGTGAGCGGCTCCCACCCGATCAGGATCGCCAGGGAGATGAGGGCCACGATGGTGGCCCCCACGTGCACGGCACCCGCCGCGTAGTAGATCTCCGAGAAGGTGTTGTGACCATCGGGCTGCACGAACGACTCGTCGCCCATGAAGTCGGCGTCGAACCCGATTGCGTGCGGGATCTGCTTGAAGATCAGCAGCAGTCCGATGGCCGCCAGCATGCCCTTGATGACCGCCACGGGGAAGTAGTCGGCCAACGCAGCCGCCCGCAGAAACGCGAACGCGATCTGCAGGAGCCCAGCCACGACGACCGCTGCTGCAAACGCCGGGTACGAGCCCAGCTCTGCCAGGGCTGTGGCGACGATGACGGCGAGGCCCGCCGCAGGACCCGAAACGCTCACCTCGGACCCGCCGAGAGCGCCCACCACCAGACCGCCGATGATCCCGGCGATGAGTCCAGCGGCCAGGGGAGCGTCGGAGGCGAGCGCGATGCCGAGGCACAGCGGGAGCGCCACCAGAAAGACCACGATGCTGCCCCGGACGTCGGCTGCCCACCTTCTCATCCTTGGACTCCCACTTTCGCTCGGCCGAAGCTACCGCAACTCGCAGCGATTGGCTTGCCACCGAACGTCACGGTGGATGAACCTCCCTTAAGTCGAGTAGACTGTTCTTACTGGAGATCTCGATGCGCCACCTCGTTCCGTTGTTCCTGGTCTCGCTCGCCTGCGCCGACGCGAACGAAGAAGCATCGCCGCTCGCCGCCGACCTCATGGCGCCCACGTTCGCGTTGCTGTTTGGCGGGGCCACAGCGTGTTCCGAGGGCGACTACGTCTTCCGCGGCGAGGAGATGTCGTTCAAGGTCCGTGGCACGCCGCCGTACAAGACGGTGGGGCTGGCGGTCGCACTGTCCGAGCAGGAGGACGGCTACTGCCCCTCCGAGGTGGCCCCTGCGTGTCTCGACCTCGGTGAAGGTGCGTCGCTCCTCGGCACGCGCATCACGGGAGGGCAGGGAGGCACTACGTTCGACGTGGTGGTGCCGCACCGCTCGTCGTTCACCGAGGCCTTCGCCCAGGCGGCGTACGTGTCGCGCGGCAGCTTGGTGAGCACGAACGTGGCGCGGTTCCTCGTGCTCGACCGCACCGACGAGCTGGACGAAGACGGCCTCGAGAACATCGAAGAGCGGCTGCTCGGTACCGACCCGTTCCTCTACGACACGGACGGCGACGGATTCCACGACGGGTTGGAGGCCGAATGTGGGAGCGACCCCACCGACGGCCTCGACGTCTGCGTGCCGAGCTAACGACTAGGGCCGACGCTCAAGGGCCACGCCGAGGTCCGCCATCACCGTGGAGGATGCGGCTTGCCCGCCCTCCACGATGACGTGCCCTGACTCGCCATCGAGGGCGAAGGACTGCGCCAGGACATCGGCACCATCGGCCGCCCGGTTGAGGTGCAGCTCAAGGTCGTAGAGGCCCACCACAGCGCCCTCATCGAGGCCAAGGTGCATGCCGCCACCGAGCGCATCCGCATGGTTGGACCACAGGCCGCCGCCGTAGGCGTTGACCGTGACAGGCCCGAGCGCACTGACCGCCCCGCCCCGATCGTCGGCACAGTTGCTCACCAGACGGCTGGCGGACAGGGTGAGCTCGACAGGGCCACTCGAGGGTCCGCCCACAGCGATCGCGCCGCCATCCTGCACGGCGCTGTTGCCGATGGCGTCGACGTTGACGAGCTCCAGCGCCGCATCCACCCGCCCGACCGCCGCGCCGACGGCCACGGCGCCTCCGCGCTCCCCGGCGCGGTTTCCGATCAGGCGCACACCCTCCAGCGTGATGTGGCCTGCGTCCTTGGCGTGCAGCGCACCGCCCGATCGCGGGGAGTAGCCGTCGAGCAGGGTGACGCCCTGCACCCGCAGATCGAGGCCGGCTCCCACGTTGAGGATGCGACGCCGACCCTCACCCGTGAGCACGGTGTTGCGCGCATCTCCGCTGACCGAGCGCAGCGTGAGACCATCCACGTGGACCCGCGCCGAGAGGGGCCACGTGCCAGGGCACACGTCGACGGTGGCGGACGCAGGTGCCGCCAGCATGGCTTCCGAAACGGTGGAGTAAGCGACGCCGCCGTTCACGTACGCCGCTACGCCCGCGCCGCACGCCCGGTTGGGCACGGAAGGCATGCCGAGCCGACGCGCTTGAACCAAGGACCTGGGTGCCAGCATGGGACGCGCGGCACACGCCGCCTGATCTCCAGCTGTGGGTGCCCGGCGGGCCAGGACTGCGAACGTGTCCCAGCCGGAGTCGTCGCCAGAGTCAACCCACCACGACGAGTCCCAGGTCGACGTGTCGGTCCACGAAGAGTCCCAGGTCGCTGTGTCGGTCCACGAGGAGTCCCAGCTCGACGTGTCGGTCCACGAAGAGTCCCAGCTCGACGTGTCGTTCCAGGAGGTGTCGGACAGCCAGGTGTCGCCCCAGCTCGTGTCGAACACCCAGGTATCTTGCCAGTTCGTGTCGGGAACCCAGGTGTCCTGCCAGTTCGTGTCGAACACCCAGGTGTCTTGCCAGTTCGTGTCGGGAACCCAGGTGTCCTGCCAGTTCGTGTCGGGCAGCCACGTGTCGTTGAACCCGGTGTCGAAGGTCCAGGTGTCGTCCGTCTCTTCGCCGTTGCCGGTGGTGCCGGTGGTGCCGCCTGAGCTGACGGTGCCGCCGACGTCGTCGGTGTCGGGGCCGGGGGCGGTGTCGATGGTGGCGGTCTCGGGTGCGACGGGGTCAGTGTCGTCCGTCTCGTCGGTGCTCCCTGGCCCATCGGAGTCGGCGTCGAAGTCGGTCTCGATGAGCTTATCCTTGATGACGTCGAGGGGCGCGCAGGCGCAAAGGGCCGCGCTCATCCAGATCGACCCGACGCGCATGGGTATCCTCCACGACGGGTTCCACCTTACCCCGGATCACATCGACGCGCGCGGGCCCGTCGAGGGATTCGATTAGAAGGCGTTGTAGAGGAACGCGAGCGGTTGGTCGTTCCAGAAGGCCAGCGCACAGCCCAGACCGGCGGCGATCCACATCGACCCCCACCGCTCACGGCCCGGCAGATGGCGTGCCCACCGAGCCCCTGCGAGCACGCCGGCGAGCAGGAACGTGAGGCCGAGGAGCCAGAGCGCAGCCAGCCAAGCCGTCGCATCGCCGGTCCATGGGGCCTGATCCACGTAGCGGAGTAGCTGACCCGCGCTGGGCGCACGAAACAACAGCCACCCCACCACCGTGACGCAGAACGTAGCTGTCAGGCCAACGGGACGGGGCAGGCGAGGCCACCGCAAAGCCCGGCCCCCGCGCTCGACCGTCCACGCCGTGGCATGCCAAGCACCCCAGAGCAGGAACGTGAGCCCGACGCCGTGCCACAGGCCCGACAGCAAGAACACGGCCCACCCGGCCACAAGCGTGCGGAGCAACCCAGGCGTCGCCCCGCGCAGCGGGCTGTAGACGTGATCGTGGAACCAACGCCCCAGCGTGATGTGCCAGCGCCTCCAGAAGTCCGACGGGCTGGTGGCTGCGTACGGCGCGTGGAAGTTCTCCGACAGCGTAAAGCCGAACAGCAGCGCCAACCCCCGCGCCATGTCGGTGTAGCCGGCGAAGTCGGCGTAGAGCTGCACCGTGAACGCTAAGGTGGCGGTCCAGACCAGCACGCCGGGAAGTTCGGCGAGACCAAACAGGTGATCGACGAACGGCGCGAGGGTGTCGGCCACCACGAGCTTCTGGACAGCACCCCACGCCACCAACCCGAGCCCTGCCACCACATGCTCGCGACGGATGGCGCGAGGCGTCTCCACCTGCACCAGGAAGTCGTTCGCCCGCTCGATGGGGCCCGCCACGAGCTGGGGAAAGAAGGTGAAGAACACCAGCACGTCCAGCAAGTCCCGGCGTCCCGAGGTTCGGCCTGCAGCGACGTCGAGCACGTAGCCGAGCACCTGAAAGCTGTAGAAGCTCAAGCCCGCAGGCAACAGCACGCGCAGGGCCGGGGAACCCAGGTGCGTACCGTCGGCACCCCACAGCCCTTCCACGACCGGGAGGTAGAACTGCTGGGACTTGAATGCGCCGAGCACGATCACCACGAGCGCAGACGTGAGCACGGATGCCGCCCGACCCCGTCGCGGGTCTTCGGCGACCCAGCGCCCCATGCCCCACCCGGTGAAGGCCAAGCCCAACAGCAACAGCGCGAGGTGAGGCGACACCCAGCCGTAGAAGATCAAGCTCGCAGCGAGCAGCACGGCGTTCTGGGCGCGGCGAGCGAGCCGGACCCCCACGAGCCACGCGAGCAGCACCAGAGGCCCGAACGCCGGCGCGAGGAAGGTCATGGGAGACGATCGACGAGCGCGGCGGCAAGAGCTTGGGTGAAGCGCTGCTGTCCCTCCGGAGCCAGGTGGGTGCTGTCGATCCAGGCCAGGTCTTCGACCCCGGGGGCCATCGGGACCACCCCGGCGATCTCGTGGAACGCCCTGCGCGCCTCGGGTGGCAGCGGCGTGCGCCGCGGTGCCTCCACCACGAGCAGGTGGCCGCCGCCCGCCCCGACGGTCTCTGCCAGCGCGCGCCAGGGTCCAAGGTCGGGCGTTCCCGAGGGCGCAGGCACGGCGTCCTCGCGCAGGTGCGCTGGGTCTTCCAGCCAGTGGTGCAGCGCGCTCGACAGGGAAGCCGATGCGCGTGCGGGACTTGTGCCCTTCGCCGCTGCCAGCGCGCGGGCCGCCGCCCAACGCCACTCCCTCAGGGCCACACCCCTCGCACGCTCACGCCCGGCAGCGACCCGCTCCGCAGCCCCCGTGGTCCGCCTGTGAACCACGCCGTGCGCCAGCTCGGGGGCCATCCCGACCGCATACGCAGGGTCGGTGACCACCAGCACCCACTTGGGTCGATGGCCGCGCACCAGCACGTGCTCCTGAAGAAGCTCGGCCCACGTGCTGGGACCCGAGCCGTCGATTGTGAGCATCACGACAGACGGCTGGCCCGGCAGGGCCCGTGAGAGGGCGAGCGGGTCGACATCGGTGCGCGTGATCGAGTTGCCGAGCACCACCCCCACCGGCCGGACGTCGTCCACGAGACGATTGCGTGCGTCACCCTCCGGATCGTCGATCGCCCCGCCCAGCGCATAGAAGAGCCCCGTCCACGCTGCGACGACTGCGGCCACCGCAACACGTGAGCGAGGGGAGCTCATCCAGGAGGCGCAGAAGGTGGCGGCACCGCCAGCGCGAGGGCGACGCGGTCGGGTGCGACGGTGGTGATTGGAGCCCGGCGGCCGAGCCACGTGTGGGCCTCACGATCCAGCCCGATGCCCAGCATGTAGTTGAACAGCGCCTTCTCCAGGCCTTTGCCGAGCGCGCGATGGTCGGCATCCGTGGGGTCGATGAACGGCACATCGTTGCGGGCGAATCGCGGACCCACCAGAGCGGGGGGCACGAGCCGGATGCCAAACGCTTCCGGATCCCGTCCCACCGGGCTGTGGACGGTGGCGGTGAACCGGTGCCAGAAGGCCGACACCAGACAGCCCTCCTCGAACAGCTGGCGCACGATCTCCAACGCGTCGACGGTGTCTTGGGTGGTCTGCGTGGGGAACCCGTACATCAGGTAGGCGTGCACCATGATGCCAGCGTCGGCGAAGGCGCGGGTGACACGAGCCACCTGATCGATCGTGACGCCCTTCTGCATCCGCTCCAGCAGACGATCGTGGCCCACCTCGAGGCCGCCGGTGACCGCCACGCAGCCGGAGGACGCCATCAGCGCGCAGAGCTCGGGCGTGAATGCCTTCTCGAACCGCAGGTTGCCCCACCACGTGACCACGAGACCCCGCGCGAGGATCTCCCGCGCCATCGCCTCCAGCACCCTCGGCGGCGCGGCCTCGTCGACGAGGTGGAACCCGGTCTGGCCTGTCTGGGCGACCTGAGCCTCCATCCAGTCCACCAACGTGCTGGCCCGCGCAGGATCGTAGCGGGCGATGTAGTCGAGGCTGAGATCGCAGAACGAGCACTTCTTCCAGTAGCAGCCGTGCGCCACGGTGAGCTTGTTCCAGCGCGTGTCGGACCACACCCGGTGCATCGGGTTGAGCGTGTCGAGCACACCCAGGTAGTCGTTCAGCGGCAGCCCCTCCCACGATGGCGCCGGGCGCTGGTCGAACGACGGCTCGGTGGCCTTGCCGTCATCTTCGAAAACCACGCGACCGGCCTGTCGGGAGAAGGTGCGCACACGCGCGCCTCCTTCCAGCAGCCGTGCCAGCGGGGTCTCGCCGTCATCAAGGGTGATGTGGTCGAAGGCGTCGAAGACCCGGGCGTCGTCGAGATCGCGCAGCTCCGTGTTGGGCCACCCCCCTCCGAGCACGGTGCGAATCTCGGGGTCGAGCCGCTTCACAGCCTGCGCAATCCGGAAGGCCCCGTAGGCGTTGCCTGCAAACGGAGCGCTCACGCCCACGACCTCAGGACGCCACGCGTTGATCCACGTCTCCACCAGCCCATCCAGCGTGGCGGTGACGAGGTTGGGTGGGGCTGCGAGCGCCTTCGCCAGGGGGTCGAAGGACGCCGCGCTGGCAGCGAGCTGCTCGCCGTAGCGCACGAGCTCGAACTGGGGGTCGACGTGATCGCGGACGGTGTCGGCGAGATCGGCCACAAACAGCGTGGACAACCAGCGGGCACGGTCCTGGAGCCCGAGTGTACCGAAGGCCCAGGCAAGGCCCGATCCGTCGTCGCCAGCCAGATCGTCGACCGCTCGAAAGCGCGGCCCCTCGGGGAGGAAGCTGCGCCCGACGATCCGGTAAGCGAGGGAGGGGTCGCGACCCTGCAGGAACGCCAGCACCCGGTCGGCCACGGCGACGTGCACGCTCAGATCCAGCCCGGCGTGGGCCGCCATGCGCGCCACACCCGCCGACGAGAAGAGCTGCAGCGCGAGCCGGATCGAGAGGTCGTCTTGCCGAACCTCGTGACCGCGCCGCTGCAGCCACGGCAACAGGTACGCGGTGGCCGGGAAGGCCCCGTTCAGCTGGGTCATCGGAGCGGTGAGGAGCAGGACGCGCACGACGCTGCGTAACCGGGCGCTGTCCGCGCCGTGCGCGGGTGTTTGCGCGCGTGGAGTAGGATACCGATGGCGGCAGGAGGGCGCATGGCGCGGAACCCTGACGACGATCCCCCGTGGGCGGAAGCGTTTCGGACAGCCGCCGAGGACGACGTGCTGGAGCGCGCGCGCCGTCGTGAGGCCGCCCGTGCGGCTCGTAAGGGTCTGTGGTCGGCGGTCGGTGCCGAAGCGGATCCTGAGCTGGCGAGCACGCCGGGCCACGATCCCAGCCCGATCAGCGCCGACGAGGCCGGACCCCAAGATGCGGACGCTACTTGGATCCCGATCGGGACCGAGAGCGGGGGTGGACAGGACCCCGAGGGTGTGTGAATCGTCGCCACCTCTGGTGTTTGGAGCTTGCGTGAAGGCCCTGATCCTCGTGTTCCTCGCCGCGTGCGGCACGGCGCCCACCGGCGCTCCTTCCACCGACCCTGCCGCGACCCCTGCGGCCGCGCCGGCGGGTGCGGAGGGCTCCGAGGTTGTCGGGCGCGTGGCCGGCACGGAGATCACGCTCGCCGAGGTCGATGCAAAGGCCGGCGCCGCGCTGATGCAGGCTCGTCAGGGCCTGTTCGATGCGCGTCAGGCTGCCCTGGAAGGCCTCATCGCCGATCGCTTGCTCGATGCCGAGGCGGCGAAGCGCGGCATGGACCGGGATGCGTTCCTCGTGGCGGAGGTCGATGCCAAGCTGCCGCCTGTCGACCCTGCCGAGGTGATGCGCCTCTACGAGTCCAACAAGGCCCGCATGGGAGATCCCCCGTTCGAGGAGGTCAAGCCGCGCATTGAGGCCTTCTTGGGTCAGCAGGGCAAAGGCACGCGCATGGCGGCCCTGCTCGCCGAGCTCAAGGCCGCCGGCGACGCCCAGATGCTCCTGGATCCGCCCCGCACGGCGCTCACGGTGCCCGCCGACGCGCCGGCCTCGGGGAGCGCCTCGGCCCCGGTGCAGATCGTGGAGTGGAGCGACTTCCAGTGCCCGTACTGCACGCGCGGGGCCGAGACGATCACGCAGGTGAAGGCCAAGTACGGCGACAAGGTGAACGTGGTGTTCCGCCACTTCCCGCTCGACTTCCATGCCGAGGCCCGCAAGGCGGCGGAGGCATCCATCTGCGCCCAGGAACAAGGGAAATTCTGGGAGTACCACGACGTCTTGTTCCGCAACCAGCAGGCGCTCGCTGTACCAGCCCTGCAGGCTTACGCCACCGAGCTGGGCCTCGATGCCGCCGTGTTCACCGAGTGCTTGGGCTCCGGCAAGCACGCGCCCAAGGTGCAGGCCGACTTCGAGGCGGGTCAAGCCGTCGGGGTCACCGGCACACCGGGCTTCTTCGTGAACGGTCGTTTCCTGGGCGGCGCGCTGCCCATCGATGCGTTCTCGGAGATCATCGACCAAGAGCTCGCGCGCAAGTAGGGGTGACGGTCGGCGGGGGTCCCCCGTCGATCCACGGGCTACCCGACCGGGTGGGAAGACCCCGATGACCCTCGAGCTCGCAGGCATCCTCGTCTACGTGCTGGTGCAGCTCGGCATCGGGTTCCTGGTGTCGCGCTCGGTGCACACCGAGGAAGACTACCTCCTCGCAGGACGGTCCCTCGGGCCCGTGCTGACCACGGCCAGCTTGTTTGCGACGTGGTTCGGGGCCGAGACCTGCATCGGCGCGGCCGGTGCTGTGTACGACGACGGGTTGTCGGGGGCGACCATCGACCCCTTCGGCTACGGCGCCTGCTTGCTGCTCATGGGAGCGCTGTATGCGGCGCCGCTGCACCGGCTTGGCATCACCACCATCGCCGACCTGTTTCGGCTTCGGTTTGGGGCAGGGGTCGAGCGCCTCGTGGTGCTGATGGTCGTGCCCACCTCAGTGCTCTGGGCGGCGGCGCAGGTGCGGGCGTTCGGTACGGTGCTCTCGGTGAGCTCGGGGCTTGACCTGTCGGTGACGATCACGGTGGCTGCCGTGGTCGCCATCACGTACACCGCCATGGGAGGCCTGCTGGCCGACGCTGTGACCGATCTCGTGCAGGGCG
The DNA here is from genome assembly GCA_964396405.1 of uncultured Enterobacteriaceae bacterium. Taxonomy (GTDB): domain Bacteria; phylum Myxococcota_A; class UBA796; order UBA796; genus JACKEO01. The sequence continues at coordinate 36,974 of CAYNFK010000028.1, read as the reverse complement.
CGGCGCTGGTGGTGGGCCTCGTCGTGCTGGGCGTGGTGGTGCTGCCCCTCGCGGGCGACCCGTGGGCGGTGTTGGCGGCGCAGACGGTCGAGCGTCAGGCTTGGGGAGGTGGCGCCGAGGCGAGCTGGTGGGCCACGGCTGAGGCGTGGACCGTGCCGATCTGTGGCTCGGTGCTGGCGCAGGAGCTCATTGCGCGGGTGCTGGGTGCGAGATCCGCAGGGCTTGCACGACGTGCTGGCTTGGTCGCTGGCCTGCTCTACATCGCCGTCGGCTTGGTGCCCGTCTACCTCGGCCTGGCCGGGAGCTTGGTGCTGCCAGGGCTGGAGTCCGGGGAGATGGTGCTGCCTGCGCTCGCTAAGGCGCACCTGGGGCCGGCGCTGTTCGTGCTGCTGGCGGGAGCGCTGGTGAGCGCGATCCTGTCCACGGTCGACAGCGCGCTGCTCGCGGCCGGCGGCATCGTGGAGCACAACCTTGTGGGCCCCCTGTGGCCCACGCTGGACGAGCGGCAGAAGGTGAGGATCGCGCGTGTCGGCGTGGTGGTGGCAGGAGTGTGCGCCTGGGCGCTAGCGCAGTCAGTCGACGGCGTCTTCCTGCTGGTCGAGGAGGCATCGGCTTTCGGGAGTGCAGGCGTGTTCGTCGTCGGAACGCTCGCGCTGTTCACGCCATGGGGCGGACCGCGGTCGGCCACCGTGTCGTTGATCGCTGGACTGGTGGTGTGGGTGGGGGCAGCGCACCTCTGGGAGGCCGAGCTGCCCTACCTGATGTCGCTGGCGGCGGCGGCGCTGGGCTTTGCAGGCGCTGCGCTGGTGGAGCGTCGGGCATGATCATCAGCTCCAGTCTGGAAGCCCTGTGTGCCCGGGCGCTGCCCGAGGTCACTAGGCTCGCGGCGGTGGCTGAAATCCGCGAGATCATGGGCCGTGTGGGCGCCTTGGGTGGCTCGCTGCCTGAAGCCGTAGCGAGGGTCGCTGCGAGCGTGGGTCAGGAGCGGGAGCGCGCGCTGCGGCGGATCGATGCCGACACCCAGACCCTTCGCGCCGCCGGTGCAAGCGGTCGAGGCGAAGCCGCGGTGACCGAGCTCCTCGACCGAGAGGGGAGCGCAGCGGACCGCCGCGCCGACCGTCAGGCCATGGGTCGCTGGCTAGACGCGTCGGCCCTCGAAGATCGTCTGCTGCGCGGGCGGCACCGCATGGACCAGCAGTGGGAGCTGATCGCGTGCCTCGCTGCCGAGGTGTCGCTCACCGAGGTGTCGGCGCAAGTCCGCGACGAGCTCACGCGCCTGGTGCTTCGGAACGTGGCCGATCGCACGATCCGGTGGCCGGTTCGGGTGGCGACCGCGAAGCTCTTGGGCGCGCTGGCCAGGAGCGCGCCTCTCGAGGCACGGGGACGGGTGGAGCTCGACGACGCGCTCGAAGAGCTGGCACACGATGTGTCGGACGACCCATGGGTGGTGGACGCCGCGCTGACCACAGCACTCCAAGACGTCACCCCAGAGGCCGCCCAGTCCTTGCTGAGCGCGGCCTTACGCACGGAAGGCGCTCACCGTGATCATCGCTTCTTGCGCGCTCGGGTGGCGCGCCATGCGGCGGCCCAAGGCCGATGGGGCTTGGTGCGCGAGCTCCTCGATGACCCGAGCGAGCACGTGGCGATGGCTGCCGTCGAGGCCCTGGCTGCGTCGACGCGGGTGACCGATCGGGAGCATGTGGCGGCGCTCCTTCGAGGGCCTGAGGCGTCTTGGCGGGTGGCGGCGCGCGGCGCGCTCGCCCTCATCGATCGGGGACACCTGGAGCTGGTAGGCACCCGCATCTCTGGCGCACGCTCCTGGCGGGCGGCGCGCGTGGTGCTCGATGGCCTGTGGCAGCGGGTGCGCGCCGATGTGCTGGGGCCCAACCTCGCCGCCCGCGTACGAGAGGCCTGGTCGCCTGCCCTCGACGTGTGGGTGCGAAGCAGCGAAGCCGATGTCCAGCGGCTCGCTGACGTGCTCGCCACCTGGGCCCGGGGTGCAGAGCAGCCTGGGTTCCTCGCCGCCCTCGAGGTCCTCCGCGCCGACGTGACGGCCACATCGGAAGGCGACACGCGCGCCTACCCGACGGGCCCGGTTGCGGCCTGCTCATCCGACATGCTGCTCGACCTGCTGTACCTCCTGGCCCAGGACGACGTGGACTTGTCGGCCGATCCGCTGGGCACCCCAGATCTCGTGGAAGGCACCACCGTCCCAGCGGGAGGGTGGAGGGTGTACGTCGGCCTCCGAAGCCGACGGGCAGCGTGGCGCGTGCTTCACGAGGCGCGGCATCCGCGACACGACAAGCGTCAGGCCTGGCACCACACCGTGGACGCGCTCCCGCCCGGAAAGCTGGTCGCATGGTCCGCCCACATGGCGGAGGTCGTCGCCACGACGGTTCCGGGCCGTCGGGTGTCGAGTCCCACCACGCTGGCGTGGAAGGAGCACCTCCCGCTGCCCGCCAACCTCATCGCCACCGGGCGTCAGGGGGTCCGGCTGCGGGTGACCGCAGGACAGATCACCCTGCGCCCCACGACGGCTCGCGCGCGGTGGAGCGCGCACCGTCACTACGTCGCGCTCTCGGATCTGCGGGAGCGCCTCGGCGCGCAGCCACCGGCAGAAGCCACACCCGCCTGGGATCGCGCGCTGACGGAAGAGGGCTTCGAGGTCCGACGCACCGGGATGTCTGCTGTGTGGCCGGGCCTGGGCTGGCTGGGTGCCGTGGGCGCGAGTGACGCATCCACCGCTGTGCAGCTCGGGATCATCAGCGCTGCGTCGATGGGCACCTGGACGCTGCAGAAGCTGTTGGCCGAGCGTCGGGTGACCCGAGATCGCAAGGCGATCCCGCTTGTGGTGGGCGGCTGGGGATCCCGCGGGAAGAGCAGCGTGGAGCGCCTGAAGGGTGCGCTGTTTCATGGCCTTGGGTTCACCGTGCTGTGCAAGAGCACGGGCTGCGAGGCGATGGTGCTCGTGGCCATCCCCGGTGCCGAAGCCGCCGAGGTCTTCCTCTACAGGCCGCGCGACAAGGCCACGATCGTGGAGAACCACACCGTGCTCCGTCTCGCGGCCAACCTGAAGGCGCAGGTGATGCTGTGGGAGTGCATGGCGCTGAACCCCGCCTACACGCAGCTGCTCCAGCTCGAGTGGATGCGCGACGACCTCTCCACGGTCACCAACACCTACCCGGACCACGAGGACATCCAGGGACCTTCGGGACGCGATGTAGCCGACGTGATCAGCGAGTTCACGCCGCGTAAGGGTCGCTTGGTCAGCTCCGAGCAGCAGATGGCGCCCGTGCTGGCCCGACGCGCCCTGGAGCGGGGCAGCACGTTTGTCGGCTGCCGGCACGAGGACTGGGATCTCATCCCCCGTGACCTGATCGATCGCTTCCCCTACAGAGAGTACGACCGCAACGTGGCGCTCGTGGCAGCGCTGGCCAAGCAGCTCGGCGTCCCGCAGGACGTGGCGATTCGCACGATGGCCGACCACGTGCTGACCGACCTTGGCGCGTTCAAGGTCTATGGGCCGGTGGACGTGGAGGGCCGGCGGCTGTCGTACGCAGCGGGCAACTCGGCCAACGACCGCGCGAGCTTCTTGTCGAACTGGGAGCGCATGGACCTCGACACCTTCGGTCCGCGCGCCGGCCTCGACCAGTGGCTCGTGCTGGTGATCAACAACCGCGGTGACCGACTCGCGCGTCAGGCCGTGTTCGCCCGCATCGCTGCGCTCGACATGTCGGCCGAGCGCATCGTCGTGATCGGCACCAACGTTGGCCCTTGCACCGACGCCATCCTCAGCGACCTGCGGCAAGAGCTGCGCCCCCGGTGGCTCGAACTCGGGCATGGTGCGGACGGTCGGCGTCGCCTGTTCGAGCGCTTCTGTGCACGCCTCCGCCGTCGCCCGATGACGCAGGACGCGGCCGACGCGGTCATCGCGGACACGTGGGCGGGGACCGAGGACCCAGAGCGTCAGGCGGCAGCCCGAGCGTGGTGCGAAGAGGTCACGTGGCTGCACGGGCTCCAAGGGGACTGGCCCATCGACGCAGCGATCGACCAGGGGATCGTGTTCCTCGCGCGCCGTGTGATGCCGCTGCTCGACCCGAAGGTCTCAGGCGACACCATCCTCACCACCATCGGACGCGCCATGCCGAGCGGGGCGGAGGCCACGCTGCTGGGGTGCGCGAACATCAAAGGCACCGGGCTGGACCTGGTGTACCGCTGGGTGTCGGTGGACCGGGTGCTGGGCTGGCTGAGGAGCCTGGAGGATGGGGAGGCGTCGCAGGTTCGCGAAGCGCTGGAGCGGATCAGCGCCTACGACGGATGGGGCCTGTTCGACGCCCGCGCCGCGGCGTCCTCGCTCTCAGCGCTGAGGGATGGGGGTCGCTTCTCGCGTCTGGGTCTGGACGATGATGCCGAGGCCGCGCTCGCCAGCGTCGAGCGTGCCCGGCGCGGTCGCGAGGCCTTGAGAGACGCGGGGAGCGTGAGCGCGCCCAGCTGGACCGACTCCCTGCGAGCCTTCACCGCGAGCGTCGACATTGTGGGCAGCACGCGGCGTCGTCACCGCGCCGATCGCCTCTACGAAGACCTGGGCCGCGGGCGGGTCGGGTTGGCCCGCGCAGCCGTCGAGGCCAAGCACCTCGTCGATGGAGAGAAGAACTAGGGGGTCAAGGCGGGGGCAGGGGCACAAACCGATCGGGCTCGCCCCACGCGGACACGAAGGCGGCGTCCATGCGCTGAGGCGCCCGCTCCATCAGTCCGGGCCGGCGGCCGAATCCGATGTCGACGCCGAGGTCCGCTGTGATGCGGCGAAACGCACTCTGCCAAGCCACCCGCGCGACGAGGTCGACGGACACGTCGTCGTGAGGCCACAGGGTCCCCCGCAGCTCCACGCCGAGAAGGGGCGACAAGTACGAGCCCAGTCGGTGCGCATCGATGAACCGACCCTCCAGCGCCAGATCGATGCCCGCCCGAAAGGCCGGCACGCCGAAGCGCAGGTCGAGGCCGGCCCCCGCGGCGTCGATGGGCTGGGGATCCCCTGGCGCGTTGGACACGCCGTACGCGTGCAGCGACGTCCGCACCCATGCGCTAGGGAACGTGCGAACCTCCATCTTCAAGAAGCCCTGCAGCGGGTGATCCTCGCGGTAGCTCGACCACAGAAGGTCTTGCGCCGGCACCTCGGCCAGCTCGGGGAGCCAGAGTCCCACCCGCCGACTCACCATCAGGGAGGCGGTCCAGCGCACGTCGACGAACGCCCGCGGGCGCACAGCGGCGGACACGTCCACACGTCCTCGCAGCAGCGTGACGAGGTCATCCGCGAAGCTGGAGCGGGTCAGCACCTCGCCCGCCACGTAGCCGCGCCACATCGGGCGGCTCCAGCCCACCTCGGTCCACAGCCGCGCCTCGGCCAGGGTGGCCTGCCCCAGTGACTCGATCGCCCCAAGCCGCAGGTCGATCCACCACGGAGCCGCCAGAGGCCGCGACAAGAGACCCACACGCTGCATGCCGCGAAGCGGGACTGCGCCCGCCGCCTCAACGTCCTCTTCGAGGGTTCCACCCACCCCGACCCGCGTCTCGACCAGAAGCGCGAGAGGGGGGCCCTCCATGGCGTGCGGAGGAGGCTGCAGCCACCGTCGTGCGGTGGGCAGCTCCACAACACCTTGGTCGGCATCGGGCGCTACGCCACGCGCCACGGCCATCACCAGCGTGCGGTGCTCGGGAGGCTCTGAGCTCGGCGTCTGCGCCTCCAGGACCGTGGCATCGAGCAACGTGCCAGGTGGCGCGACCACCCGCAGCACACACCGCTCGCGCTCGCAGGCCACGGCTGTGCGCGCGGCTCGCCCCGACAGCGCCAGCTCGACCGGGGTGCCGCCTTCCACCGCAATCCGCGCGACCCCTCCGCTCGATCGCGCGAGCTGAAGGTCAACCACCGTGGGCCCGGCAACGTCGAGGCGGGCCACCCCCTCCGTGAGCACCCGTACAGGACGCCAGCGCTCCGACGACACGGGCGCCCGCAGCTCGGCCCGCACCCGTCCGGAGTGTTTGACCGTGAAGACCGACCCCGTCACCGGGACGGGCTCCAGCTCCGACGCTGCCCCCCAAGATGACAACGTCCACGAGGCGAGCAGCGCACCACCTGGGCCAAGCTGACGCACCTCACATGGCTCCAGCAGCGCCAGAGGGTCTAAGGCGAGGCAGCGGGCCGACACGCGAGCGGGCTGACGTCCGAGCGCGGTGCGCCACCCCGCGGTCAGCGCGATGCGCTCGACGTCAGGCCAGCGATCAGGGAAGGGCAGGTCTTCGGGGGGCAACAGCTCGCCCACCCAGCGCGCCCCGTCGGTGCCCTCCCAAGCCGTTGCGGGGGTGGGACGGGTCCAGGCGCGCAGGGCTCCGAGACGCGGGTCGTCCGCATCGAGAGCAGCCGGACTGTTCAGCAGCGCCGACCACGCCACCAACACGTCGGTCTCGGTGAGGGTCTGCGTTCGTGCTGCAGCGAGCCAGTAGCGCAGCGACGGGGGCGAGCGGTCGAGCGAGCGCGCGACGGACACCGCGTCGGCGCGGGCCGCGGCCGCGAGGCGCTCAGGCGTTGCCACCGCCGTGGGGAGCCACACCTCGTCGACGGGCACCCAGGAGTTGGGCTGGGCCCACACACCCCGCGACACATCGCTCGCGGCACGCTGGAGGGTTCGGAGGTCACCGAAGGTGCCCAGCGCGTCCGCAAGGAGCAGGTCCGAGAGGCCCCCTCGAGGATCGCCAAGACTCGCGCGCGCCATCCCGCGTCGCTGCAACAGCCGGCCCCGGCTGACGTCGTCGGCGGCCGCTGCGATGGCCACAGGGGAGGGCGCTTCGCCCAGCACCACCGGCGGCGCGTCGGGGTCCACCCAAGCGGGCACCTCCGCCAGCACGCGCAGGGCCACCCGAGAGCTCGAGCGAATCGTGAGGCGGCTCAAGTCCCCGGTGACGAGCCGGTCGATGGGGCCAAGGTCGGCACCGGGGCCCCACGCGCGGCCGTCCGCATCCATCACGCCGGGCGCGTCCGGTGGGACATGGAGTGTGAAGGAGGTGGTGGCACCGCCTTCACCCGCGATCTCGATCACCAAGGTCGAGACCCCATCCGCGGGGTGCGCGCGCAGCACCAGTCCACCGCGAGCGTCCACGGGCGCCACCAACGAGAGGGTCTGGTCGCGCTCCACCACATCCAGTGGGACAGCCACGAAACGATCCGGGTGCTGGGCGACACCTCCCACAGTCCGCAAGCGGCCCTCGCACCCCTCCAACACAGGCGGCGCTGCAGGCGGTGCTCCCGGTCCCGTCCACACGAAGGTGTGGAGCCCACGATCCTGCGCCGTGGTCCACGATGACCCATCCGAGAAGGACAACGTGCAGCGGGGCGCGCCCGTCCCCGAGGGCGAGAGCACGATCGCCGAGCGCGCCTCAGCATCCCACCACGTGGCCGTCGGAGGCACGTCTGCCGGTCGCAGCCAGGAGATCGCATCGGTCTGAAGCGCCGTCCAGCGGGCAGGGCCCAGCAGCACGGTGCGCTCGACGGAGACGTCGGCACGGTACGGCGCCCGCGGAAGGTTCCAGCCATCGGGCGTCGCGAGCACAGCGGGGAGCGCAGGCCACGGGCCCAACGCGGGCACATGATCGAGCTCGTCGATGCGTCCCACAGCCACCATCGGGCGGTCCACCGCGATCACATGGCGACCTTCAGGCACCAGCACCCGCCAGCGCACCAGCCGGCCGAGGGCGCTGTCGCCCTGCTTCGGGACCTCCGCGCGCAGGTGGTCGCCGTCCAACCGGAGATCCTCGATCGGTGCTGAGACCACACAGGCACCGGCGGCCACCACGCCATCCACAGCGAGGCATAGCGCCGCCGGCGGTCCTAGCGCGCGGCCGCTGATCTCCACGCGAGCGGGGCCTCGGACGGTCCAAGTACCGTAGGCCCCCACCTCCCACGCCTGCTCACCCTCCCACGCGCTGCCCTGCACCCGAACCCGAACTCCACCGTCGGGGCGAAGGGGCTGGCGAACGGTCGCGAACCCGCCCATCGGTCGATCGAGGAGGTGCTGGACCCAAGGGGCGTGTGGAACGACGGTGTTGAGTGGAGCGGGCAGGTCGGCAGGATCGGTGGCCTCCCACTCCGCGTGGTCGTAGGCGTCGCCCGACGCGCGCACGCGGACGAGCGTGAGTCCACAGTCGGGACGGTCGACCGCCCAGAAGCGAGACATTGGACCGGGTTGGGGCAGCACCCAGTGGCCGCGCAGCGTCACGGCTTCAGGGAGCGGGGCGTCGAGCAGGGTGACGCTCCCACGCTCGGGAAGCACGGCGATGCGCTGGGGAGCCGCACCGCCCCGGCAGTGGAGGTGGACGTCGTCTTCTGCACCCGCCTCATAGGCCGCCCAGGATCGCCCCTCATGCTCGAAGGTGCCAAGCTGACGGGCGGGCCGCTCGTGTAGCTCCCCGAGATCGCCAGGTGCTCCCCACGCCGCCAGCGCGAGCAGAAACGCAATCATGGAGCCCACGGCACGCCGTCGAGTGCGCGGACCACTGCGACCACCCGCTCAGGAGCTTGTTCAAGCGTCTCACGCGTCGTGCGGGAGAGCTCCACGTGGAGGAAGCGGGGCACGGGGGCGGCGCCGAGCGCACGGGCCTGAACGTTGGTGGTGCCCCCGAGGTCGTCCTGGTCCAGACCAAACACCAGCACCGCCGACTCCGGCACCCCGAGCACAGTTGCCAGCGGGGCGCGAACGGGGGTGGGGGGGCGATCCTCCCGTCCGGAGCTCAGGACGGCGGTAGCCTCGCTGCGGCGCGCATCGAAGCCGTGCAATTGCACGAAGCGCGCGGTGGGATCGGCCCACGCCCACGCCAGCGTGGCGGTGTGAAACAAGCTTGTGGCCTGGTGTGCGACGTCGCCCACGTGCACACGGTCGGCGGGCTGCTCGCCAGGTACGGCGCGGTAGCGGTGCACGGTGTTCCACATGCCGCCGCGCACATCGCCGAGCGCCACGGCGGACATCGCGATGTCGCCGGTGCCCAGATCGTAGCGGCTGTGTGGGGCCTGAACGATCAGGCTGCTCTCGCTGCCGCACCGAAGCACGAGGAGGCCGCCGCCGTGGGGCGTGACCTCGGTGAACACCGCCGCCGACCCGGTGGGCCAAGCGTGCACCTCCACCCCATAGCCGGCCTCAAGCAGCAACGGCCCGACGGCAGCGCGCTCGTCTGCCACGCACCCGGCCCCATCGCGAAGCAACACACCCAGCGCCTGCGACCATGCTCGCCGCTCGATCTCGGTCGGGCTGCTCCACACCGACGCCGACGCAAGCGCCTTGTGGTGCTGCGTCAGCCAGGTGCGAAAGGCGTCCGCCGACGCATGGTCCTTGGCCATCGCTGAAGCTCCGCACAGCAAGTAGGCCCAAGGCCACCATGAACGACTCACTGCTCGGACCTCACGCGAACTGGCCCACGAATCGGCTCGGGATCGCCGAACTTGCGCTCGGCCAACACGTAGATCCGCGCCGGCGCCCCCGAGACTTGGCGAACCTGAACGGCCGCGTTGGCACCGACATCCGCCCCCAGCCGCAGGCCTGCACCCGCCAGCGCCGTGAGGTGATGGGTGGGCCGATCCAGCGCCCAGGCCGACGCGCCGTCTTCGCGAGGCTCGAGCCGCAGCACACGCCGACGGGGCGTCCACTGATCGGTCACCATGCCCGCCACGCTCGGCCCTCCAAGGGTCACCTCCACGTCGATGGGCCCCGACCCCACGGCGCCCACGACCAACCACCGGTCCGCAGAGGGGCCGTCCACATGGTACCGCGCCACCGAGCCCACCTCGCTCGCAACCGTGTCGCGGGCGCGCCAGGGCCGGGCACACGGGACGCGATCGACGGCCGGCACCCGCACCCAAGCGACCGTCCCAGGTGCTGCCGTGAGCCGGAGCAGCCGACCCGGTGTGGCCGCCCGAGACCACCGCTCAACCGCCGTGCTCGCACGACCCCGCGCAACAGGCCGACCGTCGAGATCGATCGCCCATGCCGACCCGTCGGGCTGGCCCGATGGTGCCCACAGCGCGCCAAACAGCACGCCATCCACCTCGCGCGCCGCGTCGGCCGACCATGCGATGGCAAGGTCTTGGTTGGGCACCGCCCGGCACCACACGGGGCCGATGGTCGCTGCGTCCTCCGGCCCCACGGGCAGCAACCACGGCGCGCCGGGACGCACCCCCCCCACCGGGTCGTGCTCGAGCGACCGCCACCCAGCGGGCGCAATGCGCTCTTCGGTACCCAGCGGCTCTCGACGGGTCATCACCCACAGGTCCCAGACCTCCTCGTCGTCGGCAGCAAGAGCGTGCCACGCCGTCCGCGCGCCGCGCGCGTAGCGAACGGTGGTGACGCCGCCGTCGTCGGACCGCTCCCGACTGCCCGTCTCAGGCCCATGCAGGTCGACAGACACCAGCGCATCCTCGCCAGGCATCGCGCGCACCGTGAGTTGTTCGGCCCAGGCAGGCGGTGCCAGGTAGCGCACCACGGGCTCTCCTACTGCGATGGGCAGGGGCGCAGGTGCGTCTGCGGGTCCCGCACGATCGTAAGGATCGGCCAGCATCGGCACCTCGATCACTGCGTCGACCTCACGCTCGCCGCCGCGGAAACGCACGGTGACGCGGGCGGAGCGACCGAGCGGTCGAAGCTCCAGCGCCACCTGATCCCCTGCGACGCCCACGGGGAGCGTCCAGACGGCGGGCTGCTGGCCCACGCGTGCGCGCTTGAGCGTGAGGCGGGGTGGCGCGACGGCCCATCGGTCATCGCCACCTTCGGCTGCGAAGCTCTCGACAGGAACAGCCTCGGCATCGGTTCCCACGGCGAGGGGATCTTCAACCACCACAAGCACGCGATCCAGCGGCGTCGTGCCGCCCAAGAGGTGCAAGCTCTGTGCGCCGGCCGGCAGCGCGATCCGGCGCGCGCGCCCATCAGTCCACCACGCGGGGGCCGGCACGGCCAGAGGAAGAATCGGTACCCGCCCCTTCTCCGCCACAACGGTGTGGATCGCGAGGCTGTCGAGATCGCCGTCGCCCACAACCCAGACGACTGCAGGTCCCACCAGCGACCAGGCCCGACCCTCTCCGGCAGCAAGCGGCTCACCCAAGGTGCGGCGAGCGCCGGGGGAGAGGGGCGGATCGGGAAGGCGGGTCGTGACAGTGCGCGCTTCGCCCTGCGAACCACGCAGGGGCACGAGCGCCTCCCAACCATCCGCCTCCACCGCCAGCGCCTCGCCGATGGTCACGTCCGACCACCTCGCGAGCCCAAGCTGGCGCACGGCGGCCTCCACGGAGCGCTCGTCGGACCGGACCAGCGCCAGCTCGGGCGTCTCCAGGCTCACGGTGCGCTCACCATAAAGGCGGGCCCGCAGGACGGGCTGCCCTGCGTCGACCTCCAGCGACACCGACACGACCGATGGGGTCGAAGCCGGGACGTCGAGCTGGGTGGCCCGTGGCAGCAGCACCCCGGCGTCCCACGAGCGCACCGCGTCCCAGGGTGCACCGAGTGCGGGTGCTGCAGCCAGTGCCACCTCGGTGCTGCCTACCCTGCGCCCGGACACGTCCCACCACACCACGCGAAAGGCATAGGGGCGCGCTCTGTCCAGTCCTTCTCTCGCGCCCGTGTTCAGCTCCGCCATGGAGATGACCTTGATGCGCGCCGTGCCTGGGGGAAGCACCACCGCGAGCGGAGACCCCGCCTCCACCACGAACGTGCGCAGGGAGCGCTCAGCGGAGGGTCGCGGGGCCGGAGCCATAGCCAGCCACACCACCGCCAAGGCGAGCACCACGAAGATCACCACCCCCGGCAGGTCGTAGCGCCTCATGGACGGACCCCACAGGCCGACCACGCATCGTGGCCGGTCACGGGTCCACCTCGGACCGCCGTGCACCGCGAGTCGGCGTCCTCATGCCACCACTGCACCCTTCGTTCGGTGAGGCGCAGGCCCATACGCCCACCCCACTTCGCGCGGAAGCCGGCCAGCGCACGATCCGTGGGCGCATCGGCCAGGCGCTGCAGGTCCGTCCGGCGCGCAGCCTCGACCTCAACGCTGGGGGCCACGATCACGGGGGACGCTTCGTCCTCGACGGCCACCCCCTGGGTGACTGCCCACGCACCGAGCGCCGCAGCATCGGGTGCAGTTCGCGGCTCCCGCAGCACACTTGCAGGCAGCCACACCACGGCAAGGCCCCCATCCAACACAGCCTCGCCGTAGGAGAGTGCATACGCGAGTCCCGGCATCCACGCCGCGGCGCCTGGGTGCGTTCCGGCGCTGGCGTGTCCGGGCCACGCATCGAGCCATGACGACAGCCCTGGAATCGGCGGGGGGCGCAGCCCCACGTCACCATCCCCTACGAGCACGCGCTCGGTGCCGGGCGGGGCCACTTCGATCACCACGACCGAGCCAGCCGGATGCGCCGCCCCCGAGCTCCGCCAGTCGGACGGCGGGAGCAGGAGCGCCCGCGCGACCTGATCCATCCACGCGCGAGCCGGATCGTCCCAGGCTGGCCACCGATCGGGGTCCCTCGGAGGATGCCCCGAGATCCACGTGGTCTGCGCCCGGAGCGCGACGTGGGCCGAGGCCGCCACGGCCTCGACACCCGGCCAACGGTAGGCGTCCGTTGCGATGACCACGCCTTCTCCCCCCTCCATCCGCACCCACCATCGATCTTCGCCCACGCCCCCGTCCACAGGGCGCCGAAGCAGGCCGTGTACACTCCCGTCGGGTGCCTCGACCTCGGCCCACGTTCCACCCACCAGTGCGGCCAAGTGGGGACCCACCATGCGCCCCGCCAGCGCACCTCGATCCGAAGCCCGTCGCAGCGCAGGCAGCACAACCAGCGGCAACAGCTCCGCAGGCGTAGGCTCGCCGAGAGGCAGGGTGCCCAGGTGATCCGACCAGCCCTGCCGCACCGGGTCGGCCGTGGCGGCGAGGGAGGCTGGAAGCGCGAGCACGCCGTCGTTGGGACCGAGCAAGCCCCACCACGTTCCCGCCGCCTCGGGGATCGCACCGACACTTGTCGCGAGCTCCGGCACGCCCAGGATCGCTACCGCCGCCAGACCGGGGGCCAGCGACCTCGGGTAGAGCCGTGGGGGCCCTTGTGTGCCCACCACCACCCACATCGGAGCGTCGCCCGCAGCGGCACGCGCCTGACGTACCGCGCGCGCCGCCACCTGATCCGCGAGCGCAGAGCGGGTGGGATGCTCGGACGGATCAGAGGGCGGCAGCAGGACGCCGCCGACGCCTCCGCGTGCGGCCAGCCACCCCGCGAGCCAGCCCGTGTCGGGGTCGCCGTGGGGACGCAGCACCAAGAGCAGCGGGCCGGGGCGGCCGCAGCCCACGCACGTCAGCTCGCTCGGCGCGTGGGTGGGATCGCGCGCCACCCTCGCCGCGGCCAGCGGTACGTCCCGCGCGAGCTCATCGAGCGATGTGCCCTGGCCGATGTCAGGCGCAGACTCCTGGACCAGCAAGGTGAGCGCGTAGCCCAATGGCAGCGCGGTGAGGACCCCCTGGGCCGTGGTCCACACCGTTGGCACCAGCGTCCTAAGCACGCTCCCCGACTTGAGCCCGCGTGCGACCACGAGGCTCGTGAGCAGGTAACCAAACCCGTACAGGTCGGAGGCGCGCACGGGCAGCTGCAGCGCATCGGCAGCGACGGCGGTTCCCCACTTCCACAGGTAGGCCACGAAGAAGATGCTCACGATGCGGCGCGGGCCTTCCAGGTCGAGCGAGCGCAGGCCCGGCAGTCGCAGCACGGCCTTGTAGACCACGGTGAGCACCAGGATCTCGGCGAGCGTAGAGACCAGCTTGAGCGGCGTGAACACGAGCATCGCCAGCAGCGCGGGCACCAAGATGCCGCCGAAGTCCCAGCCGTAGCGCAGGTTGTTGCGCGCGCCGAAGAACACGGTGCAGACCAGCACCAGCACCACCCGGCTCGACTCCCAGGCGCTGACGGCCAGGGTGTCGAACGTTCCTTCGAACTCACCAAAGCCGAAGTTGGTGACGCGGGCGAGCACCTGGGACAGCAACACCCAGGTGAGTCCACCGCTGACGCCGATCTGCACGAGGCCCCGACTGAGACCCAGCTTCCAGAACGTGTTGGCGGTGAGCGGAACCAGCACGATGCCCACACCGAACAGCCCGTGCCCGAGCGCATCCGGCTCAACACCGTGGCCGAGGAGTCTCGCGGTGAGCGTGGGCATCGCGAGGCCGGTCACGACGATGCGCACAGGCAGCGCCAGCAGCACGAACAGCAAGAAGCGCTCGCGACCGAACACCGCGCTCCACACCCCAACCCGGGACAGGCCTGAGGCCACGATCCACACGAGGCCGTAGCAGAGGACCGACTCGACCAGCACCACGGCGAGGCTGGGCGGCGCCACCATCCCGAGGGCGGCGAGGTAGCCAGCGACCACGAACCCCGCGAACACCCAGCCGAAGGCCTCGAACAGCAGCCAGGTCACCACGAGCCCCACGAGGATCGCGGTGTGAAGCGAGTTGTCGAGGGCGTGCTCGGGGAAGAGGGGAATCATGGGGCGGTAGCGTCCACCGCGGGCTGCAACCAGCCGATGTAGCCGAGCAGCGGCTCCTCACCGCCACCTCCCGACGCACCAAGGGCGATCGGGCGCAGGTGCAGCGCCAGCCGCATCGACCATGGCACCACAATCGGCTCCTGGTCCACGAAGAGGCGGCGGGTCCACTCTCCGAGCCGATCCTCCAGCTCGAGGGCGGCGACCAGCTCCTGGAAGCTGCGCACCCGCGGCAGCGCCTCGGCCTCGAACTCGCGATCGAAGGCCGGGTTGAGAAGCACCACCCCACCGGTGACATCCAGCACCATGGCGGGCAGGCCCACGGCGACGACCGCCGTCTGCCAACGCCGCCGCTCCTCGTCCGCCGCAAGAAACAGCGCCTCGGTGGCTGCAGGGTCGAGGGTCGGCTGCGACGCACCCGCGCCCGCCACTCCGCTCGCACCTTGCGACAAGTCGGTGCGCTCGCTTAACCAACGCGCCAAGCGTCCCATCCGCCGCTCATCGACCACCACAGGGCCGCCGCCGATGGCCCACCAGCCGATGCGCCCGGTGGTGCCCGAGAGCGCCACGATGCGAATCGACTGGCCTGCATGCTGGGCGCCAAAGCTGACGATGCCGTCAGGGACTTCCCGCGCCGCAGCAAAGTCGGGCGACCTCACGCTGACGGACGCCCACACAAAGTCCCAGCCATCGGGCACCGACGACGCATGCAGCTTGGGGTGTCCGCCCTGATCGAGGAACAGCGCCACCGGCGCGGCGGGCACCAACGCGCGGGTGGCTTCGTCGAGCTGCTCAAACAACGCGTCGGCATCGGTGATGCGCCGCCGCAGCGTGCCGGCGCGCGAAGCGAGGCGAAGAACGAGCAGCGACAGTCGTCGGGCCTGTGCCTGAAGCGCCTGCACCTCCGCCAGCCGGCCACCCCAGGACGGCGCCGCGGCAGCTCCTGCAGCGGCCACCAGCGGAACCGCCCACCCCAGCGTGACCCATGCGAGCGCGGCGGCGGCCAGGGACGCGACAGACGCCAGGGCCCACCGCCCGGGTCGAGGCTTGGCCGCGGCAGCGGTCCACGCGACCAAGAAGCTCATGAGCAGCCAGCCGGCTCGTCCACCGGGTCCGAGGGGACTCGCCACATCCCCGGCGCGCACCGCTGCCAGCACCACCGCGATGCGCTCCGCGGGAGGCGCTCCGTCGCCGCGCCGCCAGTCGGCAGCCTCGATGCCGACGAGGGCGGCACTGCCCGTCAGATCCAGCGCTCCGGGTGGCGCGTCCAGCAGGTCCGACACCGACAGCCGGGCCAGATCGACAGCGCGCGGGAACACCCAGCCGCCCACGGGACCGCACGCGCCGTTCGCGCACGCAGGCTGCGCCTCGGTGACCACGCCCAGCCAGGGATCAGGTGGACCACTGCCAGCGCTGACCACAGCCCCCAACACCGGCGGCCGTGCCCACACGTCCGCCGTCACGGACAGGCGAGGGGAGGGATCCACCACCCAGGCCGTGGTCGCGCCCGCGTCGTGCAGCGCCTGCAGCGCGCGGGCCCACAGGTCGCTCTCCCACGGCAGCGGACCCCACCGATCCACATCGGCCGTCGACACCATCAGGAGCACCGGACCTGACCCGCGGGCCCGTGCAGGCATCCACGATGCCATCCCATGCACGACGTAGCGGTCGACAGCGACACCGGGCCCAACAACGTCGTACAGGAACGCGGCGAGCAAGCCCGAGAGGGCGTAGACCGGCAGGCGAGGGGCCGACACGCCTCGGCGGTCGCCGGAGAGAACTCTCACGCGATCCACCCCAACAATCCGCCTGCCACTTCCAGCCCAGTGCACAGTACCCAGGACTGGACTCTACCGCTGGGCGGCGGCCACTGTCCAACCGCTCATGGACAACGCGTCCAGATGCTGGAGGCTGGGGGGCGCACGATCGGGGGCAAGGACTCCGGCTTGCCCACGTAGAGGAAGCCCTCGACGCTCACTTCTGGGTCGAGCAGCCCAAGCGCCAAGCGAACGTCTGCGTGGCGGGTGACGGCGCCCGTACCCCACTTGACCGAAAATCCATCCCCCTGCGCCGACAGCATGAACGCCATCACGGCGCACGCGACCGCGGCGTAGTCCTCGCGGGCTCGGAACGGATCCGCGTGCTGGTGCTGGCCCACGACGACCAGCGCTCCGCGATCGGCGAGCGGAGCACGAATCGACGCCACCTGGGCCTCATGGAGCGGGGCGGCCTCTCGCTTTGCAGCGATCGCCACGTCGGCGATTCGACCCCGGGTCACCGGCCCTGGGATCCAGAAACGCCACGGGTAGGTCAGCTTGTGGTTGGGTGCTTGGTGCGCGGCCTCCACAGCCCGAACCAGCACCTCGTCGGGCACGCCATCCGGCAAGAAGTTGTGCGGCGTTCGACGGCGGCGGAGGGCTTCGTGGACGTCCATGCTCACCTCGGCGGGAGGGTGATCGAGTAGGTCTTGCGACGCGCTTCAGAGACCGCGCCGAACGAGAAGCCACGCACCCGGTCCACGAGGCACCGCGACACCGCGTCGTCCGTGCGCGTGGCCCGGGCGGATGCCGCGACGACCGAGCCGTCGGCCCCCACGCTCACCCCGATCTTCCACGTCGTCGCCGCAGCGCCAGGCTTTCCACAGGTGCCCAGCGCCCCCGCCTGCGCTGCCCAGGCGGCGTCCAGCTGCTTGAGGTCCTCGTTGACCGGCAGTGGAGGGGGCGGAGGGAGAGCTGGGGTGCTCACCTCGGGCGGCTTGCGCGCCGGCTCGGGTTCAGGACGTGGAGTCGGCGCCGAAGGTTCCGGCTCCGGCACGGGCTCCGGAACGGGCTGCGGATCCCGCACGGGCAGAATGTCGGCAGAGACCTCCGCCACGGCGCCCGACGATGCAGGCGGGGACTGCAGGATACCAGCCACCAAGGCGACCCCACCCAGTCCTGCCAACAGCAGACCGAGGACCACCAGCGCGTTCGACCGTGAAGCGGGTGCGAGCGTCGGCTGGGTGGCAGCCCGCTGCACAACCCGCTCGGCCGAGGGAGGAGCACCCTGACGAGGCGCCTTCGTAGGCAGTTCTGCCAGCTCCGAGAGCGCCTTCTCGAACGCCTGCGCCGAAGGATACCGACGCTCGGGGTCCACCTCCATCGCGCGGTCCACCACGGCTACCACGTCGTCGGGGAGCCCCACCAGCGGCCGCCGAACGCCGCGCGACACATGGAACAGGATCTCCGTGATCGTCGCGCCGTCGAACGCGGGCCGTCCACACAGCAGCTCATAGAGCACGGTGCCCAGCGAGAACACATCGCTGCGAGGATCCACAGCATGGCTCGCTTCGATCTGCTCGGGGCTCATGTACTGCGGGGTGCCCAGGCGCGTGCTCGCCCGGGTTCCGTGGGCCGACCGACCCTCGACCGTGGCTTCGTCGAGCAGCTTGGCCACCCCGAAGTCGAGCAGGACGGGGTCGAAACCACCGGCCCGCGGCACCAGCACCACGTTGGCAGGCTTCACATCGCGGTGCACCACGCCGGCCTCGTGGGCGTGCTGCAGTCCCATGCACAAGGTGCGCACGATCTCCACGGCCTCCGCCGGGGCCAGCGCTCCCTCCCGCGCCACGCGATCGGCCAGCGTCTCGCCCTCGACGAACGCCATCACCAGCGCCATGCGATCGGGACCTTCGTCGATCAGGTCGGTGACCGGGACGATGGCCGGGTGGCGCAGCTGCGCGAGGATGCGCCCCTCAGACAAGAAGCGGCTGCGCAGGCCGGGGTGGGCACCCCACCGCGGATCGAGGTGTTTCAGGGCGTGCCGGCTGAGCAGGTGGACGTGACGCGCCAGCCACACGTCGGCGAAGCTCCCTTCGCCGAGCGGACGGACGAGATCATAGGCCCCCAGCCGATCACCGGCCTTCAACATCGCCCACCCCTTCGCGTCTAGATCCCCAGACGGCGCGCGATGATCAGCTTCATGATCTCGTTCGTGCCCGCGTAGATTCGCTGGACCCGCGCGTCCATGAACGCGCGGCTGATCGGGTACTCCAGCATGTAGCCGTAGCCCCCGTAGAACTGCAGGCAGGTGTCGCACACACGCTGCAGCATCTCGGTCTGCCACAGCTTGGCCATCGAGCACTCCTTCACCAGGTCGTCGCCCGCCACGTGGCGCGCCACCACGGCGTCGAGGAAGTGACGGCCCACCTCCACCTCCGTGGCACACTCGGCGAGCTTGAACTGCGTGTTCTGAAAGCGCGCAATGGGTCGGCCAAACGCCTCGCGCTCCTTGCACCACGCCAGCGTGTCTTCGAGCACCACCTCGGCAGCAGCCTGTGAGGTGATGGCCACCACCAGACGCTCCTGCTGGAGCTTCTGCATCAGCATGAGGAACCCAGCACCCGGCTCCCCCAGCAGCGCGTCGGGGCCCAGCTGAACCGCTTCGAAGTGAAGCTCTGAGGTGTCCTGCGACGCCATGCCCATCTTCTCGAGCCTGCGACCACGCACGAACCCCGGCGCGCTGGCGGGCACCAAGAACAAGGACAAGCTCGCGTGGGGCGGGGCGTCCGCCGGCCCGGTCTTCGCCGCCACAATGACGAGATCGGCCGAGGTCCCGTTCGAGATGAACGTCTTGCTGCCCGTGAGCACCCAGCCCTCACCGCTCGGCTCCGCCCGGGTGCGGATCGCCGCAAGATCCGAACCCGTGTCGGGCTCGGTCATCGCGATGGCCGTGATCACATCGCCCGACGCACACCCTGGAAGCCACTGCGCCTTCTGCGCTGCGCTGCCGTAGCTGTGAAGGTAGGGCACGACGATGTCGGAGTGGAGCGCCGCGGCAAAGCCCGACTCATAGGCCCGCCCGAGCTCCTCCAAGAACACGACCGAGTGGAGGAAGTCGCCACCCGGTCCCCCGTGCTCAGGCTCCATCCACGGGCAGAGGAAGCCCTGCTCACCGGCCTTGCGCCAGATCTCGCGGTCGACGCAGCCTTGACTGCGCCAACGTTCCTGGTGCGGACGCACCTCGGCGTCAATCCACGCGCGCGCCGCGAGGCGGAAGGACTCGTGCTCCTCCCCGAACAGGGACCTCTGCATCGCGGACCGCCCTAGGGAGCCGTCCCGGTGTCGATGGGACAGGCCAGGACCGCACCAGCCGTGCCGATGTTGCCCGGCCCAACGCTGAAGCCCGAAGCACACCAGGACGACTCGTTGTCGTTCTGCGTGGCGTCGACCGAGCCGTTGTCGAGGGAGAAGGCTGCACCGCGGGTGGACTTGACCAGCCAAGCTCGGAAGTCGACGGTGTCGAGCACGCGCGTTCCGTCGGTGATGCGCACGAGATCGCCCGCTACATCATCGAACACGAAGTTCCCGGCGTAGGGGTAAGCATCGTAGGCAATCGTGGTGGCGAACGCGAAGCACGCGGTGCCAGCAGGCGTGCGGTAGAGCACCACCGCCTCACTTGGCTCCACGTGGGCGCCGGCCTGCACTTCCGCAGATCCGGCCGCCGACTCCACGAACAGACCGGTGAGGTCGATGCTGTTGCCCGTGGTGTTGTAGACCTCGATGTACTCGCCGTTCGCGTCGTTCGAGCACGGCGTGCTGGGGTCGCTGAGCATCTCGGTGATGATCAGGTCTCCGACAGACAGGTCGGTGACCAGCGTGCGCGTGGGGCCGGTGTCGGTGTCGGTGTCGGTGTCGATCACCGTGTCGGTGTCGGTCTCATCCGTGCCGGGGTCGGTATCGACGATGGGGCAGGCGTCGTTGCCGAGACCGGGGCTACCGTAGTCGCCGGTGGCACCGAAGATCGGCTGCGACGACAAGCACCACGAAGACTCATCATTGTTGGTGAGCGCCGCGCCCGCCAAAGAGGCGTCGAATCCGCCGGAGAACTCCCAGGCCTTGCCCTCCTCAGAGGCCCAGCCGCGGAAGTCGACCTGGTCGATCACCACGCCGTTGGCCTTGATGCGGATCACATCACCCGCGGGGTTCAGGGTGAAGGTCTCGTAGGACACGTCGAAGCCGTCGGGGAAGTAGCAGTGGCCAAGGGGCGGGCCCGGGTCGATCCACGCCACCACTTCCTGGCCGATGCGCACGGTGGGCTCGTAGTCGAGCGTGACCGTGTCGCCCGCCTGGTTCTCCAGCACGAGCCCGTCGATGAGGAGGCGGCGGTCCATGCCATTCACGAAGGTGATGTACTGACCGCGGCCATCGGCGCATGACAGCGGATCCGCCATGATCTCGGTGATGACGAGGTCGCCCACGCCAAGGTCCGAGATGTCGTAAGGCTCGATGATCTCGCCCGTGTCGACCGGGCCGGTCTCGTACGTCTCGCCGAGGAAGGGGTCGTAGGTGTCGGAGTCGGTGTCGGTCTCCGTCTCGTCGGTGTCGACCGTCTCCAGGCACCGGCCGAGGCTGGTGTTGGTGCCGAAGTTGTTGCTCAGCACCCACTCCGACGAAAGCCACGTGGCGCGCGGAACCGTGGTGAGGTCGGTGCGGTTGGCCGAGCTGTCGAGGTAGTACCAGCCCGTGCCGGGTGCAGCGACCTGTCCGATCACGCCGTACACGTCGACATTGCGACGGCCAAAGTCGAGGGCGTACACGTCGTTGCCGTTGCCATCCACCTCGAGCGACACCTGGTCGGGGAGGGCACCGAACGCGGCCGCGTACTGGTTGTTGGGCACGGTGCTGTTGGCGATCACGTAGGCATCGCCCGGGGCGAGCGTGATGGTGTTGAGCGCCACACGGGACGGCGTGGTGGCCGAGTTGCGGTAGATCTTGAGGCCCCAACCGGCCAGAGAGACAGGATTGGCGGTCGGGTTGCAGATCTCCACGTAGTGCATCCCCGACGTGGTGTAGTCGACCACCTCTGTGATGATCAGGCCGGCGGGCACCACCACGGTGGAGGTGTCGACCGTGTCCGTGTCGGTCTCGTCGGTGTTGACGGTGTCCGTGTCGGTCTCGTCGGTGTTGACGATGTCCGTGTCCGTGTCCGTGTCCGTGTCGTCGGTCAGGTCGGTCTCAGTCTCCGTCTCGGTGTCCGAGTCCGTGTCCGTTTCGGTGTCCGAGTCGGTGTCCGTCTCGGTCTCGGAGTCGTCCGTGGGAGGATCCGTGTCGGAGGTGTCGGTCTCGTCCTTGTCGTCGGGGGGGGCGGGCGGACAGCCGGCGACCACGACGGCCAAGGGGAGGAGCAGCCAGGCGGGGAGGGTGCGAGCGGACATCGAGGGACCTCTGGGTCGAGGGGCCGTAGGCGCAGTAGACGACGGTCCCATCCTACGCGGTGTGGTCCACAGTGCAAGCACTTTCGCGGCAAACGCCGGTGCACGCGGCCTCAGCGCACGCCGTAGAGCAGCCCCTCCTTCGGTACGCTGTAGATCGGCTCCTCCTGCACGCCTTGGGCGGCGGCGATGGCATTCGCGGCGAGCAGACCCGAGGTGAAGGCCGCTTCCATCAACATCACGGGGGCATCCTGCTTGACCCAGTCGCCCGCCAGCCACAGGCCCTCGACGCCGCTGGAGGTGCGGGGTCGAAACGCGTCCATCCCGACGAAGTAGGGCGTGAAGTCGTCCTTTTGGTAGAAGATCTCACGGACGACGGCCGCGGACCGCAGCTCGGGTAGGTAGTGGATCATGTCGGCGAACAGCGCGTTTCGAATGGCCTGGTCCTCGATGAGGCCCGCGGGCACACAGTAGGAATGAAGCTCGATCACGCTGCCCGTCACGTCGGCGAAGACCTCCTGGTAGCGGTGGCAGAGGGTGATCGAGTCGAGCGCGCGAATGCGGTCGGTGGAGGTGAAGTTCGGCAGGGGACGCTTCACGTCTTTGTCGAGCCACACCCTCAGCACCGCGTAGCGGTTGACCGGCTGGATCTTGCTCAGGTTCTCGGTGAGCGTCGCGCCTGCATCGCCGAGGTCTTCCGCCGTCTCAAGGAGGCGCAAGGCCCCTCGCACGTCGGTAGCGAGCACCACTTCGTCGAACGCCTCGCGGCCTACCCGCCAGCGTCCGCCCTTCCGAGCGAGCCGCCCGGCGGGCTTGCCGAGCCGAAGGTCGACCCCCAAGCCATTGAGGTGCTGCCGCACGGGATCCCAGATCTGGCGACCGTGGTCATCCGTGGGGTGACGGAACACGAGGCCGTGGTCGTGGGAGAGGAAGAAGCCGTGGAAGCTCTTCGCGAGCTCCGCCATCGACATCTGATGTGGCTCGGCGAAGAACACCCGCGTGAAGCTCTTGAAGATGAGACGCATGGCCGCGGGCAGGCCCGCAGCGTCGGCGAAGGAGGCGTAGGACTCGTTGTCGAGGCGCTGGAAGGTGCTCTTGGGCTCGTAGTTGAGCAGGTCGTTCAGGCGGTCGACGCCGGGGTTGTCGATCACCAGCTCGCGCCACGAGAAGAAGCCGCGCGTGGCGAGATGAATCAGGTTGAGACCTGGCACCCGGTGCAGGTCCTTGAAGCTCATCGATGCGCCGTCACGCAGAAGGATCAGGTAGTCCTTGGCGTGCACGAACTTCTGCTCGATGCCCAGCCGGCGCAGAAACCGGTTGAGGTTGTAGTAGTTGCCGAAGAACGCGTGAAAGCCGTGCTCCATGGGGGCGGTGCTTCCGTCCTCGAAGCGGTGCTCCCACGCGCCCAGCTTGCCGCCCAGGTAGGGCTCCCGCTCGAACACCACCACCTCGACGCCGCGCTCCGCCAGCGCCACGGCGGCCGAGACGCCGGCCAGACCCGCGCCGATCACCGCCACCCGATGGGGGGCTTGAACCTTCGTAGGACGCGTGGTGTCCACGTGGTTCTCGCGCACCCGGTAGCCCTTGAGGCGCCGCCGAATCAGCGAGGACGCCACCACCTCCAGACCCGCCCAGATCACCTCGCGGAGCCACCACGCGGCGGCCACCAACAAGGTGAGCGCGAGCACGCCGCGCCCTCGTGCCTTCGACATGCCAGCCCTCCGGGTGCGCCGCTTATCCCGCGACCCGCCGCCGGGGGTGCCGCATGGTGTGCTACCGACCGCTGTCGCCGTAGCCTTCGCACGAGCCCAAGCACTCGCCCCACACATCCCCTTCGAGCTGGCAGCAGACCTTGTCGCCCTTGCAGGTGCCCGTGCCGTTGCAGGACTGCTTCTCCAGCAGGGTGCACCGGTCCTTGCACTGACCGACGAGGGTGGTCTTCTGACCGCCGCCCTGCTCGAAGATGCAGCACGCCTGGCCGTCGTCGCAGTCGTTGGCTCCATCGCAGGCCAGGCGACTGTCTTGACCACACGCGGCAAGGGTCGCAGCGCAGCGCGGGGTGATGCCCAGCGCGCCGCCGAGGCAGCACACGGGGGTCTCGCCAGCACACTGCAGCGTCTTCGCGGGACGGATGGGGTTGGGACAGCTGACCCCATTGGCGACCAGCACCACGGGGTCGGGTAGACCGTCCCCATCGGTGTCGACGATGGCGTCATCGGTGCCGGCCGAGCCGGTGGCGCAGCCCCCCACCCAGCCGAAAGCCAGCAGCAGCCCGAGCGCGAACCGCATGCGCACCTCCCAGCGGGGTCTTAGCCCTGCCGGGGGCACGGACCGAGGCCCTTGACCGACCCTGGACCCGGCCCAGGCCAGGCGCTACGCGGGCCCCTCCTGGAGTCCCCATGTCGCAGCCCGCTCGCTTCACCCTCGATCCGCGCCTCACGGTGGTCGCTTCCAGCGCGTTCATCGCCAGGGGCGCGATCCTCGTGGGCGATGTGCAGGTGGGCGAGGAGGCGAGCGTGTGGTTCGGCTGTGTCCTCCGGGGCGACGTGGCCCCCCTGCGCATTGGGGCCAGGGTCAACCTGCAAGAGGGCACGATCGTCCACGCCGATCCGGGCTTCCCCGTCGAGATCGGCGACGGTGTCACGGTGGGCCATCGGTGCGTCGTGCACGGGGCCAAGATCGGCGCCGGCAGCCTCATCGGGATGGGGGCGATCCTCCTGAACGGCGTGAACGTAGGACCCGACTGCCTCGTCGGTGCTGGCGCCCTGCTGGTACCGGGTCAGGACTACACGGCACCTGGCCAGCTCATCCTGGGGAGCCCAGCCAAGGTGGCGCGACCCCTCCGCCCGGAGGAGCGCGAGAATCTGACGGCGTCTACCCTGGACTATGTGGCGAAGGCTCGTGCGATGCGTGAAGCGGGCTGGCAGGACGCTTCCTGGTTGTGAATCGCACAGAACGGGCGGCGAAGATCGGTTAGGCACCGGCCATGAAGACCCTGCTGCTGACCTCCCTGCTCGCCTCGTTCGCGGCCGCCTCCGAGGAGGGGACCCGCATCACCCAGGATGAAGAGGTCGTCGTCTACGGCGACCTATTCGCCCGCTGGGACGGCACCCGTTGGTTCGTCGACACCCAGGTGGGCTTTCCGCAGCCCTACGTGCTGTTCGCCGTCGAGAACGTGATGATGGAGGCCGTTGCCGTTGAGATCCGGCTGGTCGTCGCGTGTGAGAAGACGTGGCGGCGCGGCAAGAAGTTCTTCGAGGTCGACTGCCAGATCGAGGACGTGGCGCTCCAGGCCGCTTCGTGGCGAAAGAGCGAGCCCAACGCGCAGCGCGTGCTCGATGAGCTCGACGCCGCGCTGTCCAAGGCACGGCTGCAGCTCGTGGTCAACTGGGATGGTCGACTCGACGACATCGACCTGGAAGGCCTGAACGAGGGAACGATGCGGGAGCTTGCCGTCCGCGAGCAGGCACGGCAGCTCCTGGTGCGCGCCATGGCCGGCTTCCACATGAAGCTCCCGCCTGAGAACCAGGTCCGCCAAGGCCAGTGGGTGGAGTACGGCTCCACGCTGTTCCAGATCCCGTGGATGGATCAGAAGTCTGCCGCTGAGGCCATGGAGAGCCGTCGCCCGCCCCAGATCTTCAACTCGATCGGCGGGGCCTACATCCTCCACCAGGTCGATCCCTTCCAAGGCCATGTGGTGGTGCAGAGCGTGGGGCAGGGCACCGTGCTGATCGGCGACCAAGACACCGGCAACGCCTCGTTCTTCAAGCTGCAGCTCGACAGCGTGGGCATCTTCGACAAAGCGAGCGGCTTCATGACCGAGCGCGTGTGGACCCTGTCGGGCTGGTCCACCGCCAGCAGCGTCCTCTCGGATGGGCGCATGGACGCGGTGTACTTCCACAACGGCCGTCTGCGGCAGCTCGGCACCGAAGACAAGCCCGAGGTTGGTCCCACCCGCTTGGTGGCACGCCCTGGGATCACCGAGACTGAGCTGCCGCTGTGGGAGCCGCTTCAGTAAGCGTCCACAGCGCCCTTGTAGAGATCGCGCGGAATGCCGTGCGACCCGAGCAACTTGATGACCTCGAAGTTGTGGTTCGCAGCCGACAGCAGCGCAAAGTACGCGCGCCGACGGTGCTCCTCACGCTCGGGCTTCTGCGAGTTCGCATCCTCCGGACGCAGGCCCTCGAAGATGTTGAGCAGCGCATCGCCTGCGCTCGGATGCACCCGCCCAGCCTCCTCCAGCGCAGCCACCACGCGACGCACGCGGGCGCTTTGGGTGCCATCCAGCGCCCATGCCAGTGCGAGCTGGCCGAGCAGCGCATGCACGTCGGACAGACCCGAAGGGGCCTCGCGCAGCAGGAGGTCGAGGTGCTCATCCGCCAGAAGCGGATGGAAACGATGCGCCTGTGCGGGCAGCCACACGAACCGCCTCGAAGCTGTGCCGGCAATGCGCAAGAAGCGGAACTCGCGATCGATCACCGCAGACAGCTCAGCGTCGACCGACCCGGCGCTGCCCGCTACGCGATCCTCGCACAGGCGCCGGAAGCGCACCATCGAGGTCATGTAGCGCTCGGTGGCAGCCCGAATGAACGGCTCCTTGGGCCCTGCGTTGTCGGCCAGAAAGCGCGCCACCGCGGCGTCCAAGTCGATCGCAACCTCCAGCGAGGGCTGCAGATCGTTCCATGCGTCGGGGTTGCGCTTGCAGATCTCGACCAAGAACGGCACCACGTGGCGGTACTTGGGCACCACCTTCACCAGCGCCCCGAGGATGCGCATCCGGGTGGCGTCGTCGGTGTGGATGGCGATGCGTGAGAGCAGGCGAAGGAGCTGATCGCCCAGCGCGCGCTGCTCGCGGCTCAAGGTGGGGAGCTCGTTGACGAGGGAGAGCAGCGTGTCGAGCGGGGCACCGCCGAACAGCTCGTCCACGACGCCCTGGCTGTTGATGTCCTTGAGGAGGAGGAACAGCGTTTCATCGGTCTCGCCCGACGCCATCGACGCCACGACCTGCTTCGCCGACCTGCGCATCGCATCGGTGACCGATCCGCGCGCGGGGGAGGTGGAGAGCACACCCGGCGTGCCGTACCGACGCCCCACCAGGAAGCCCGCACCGACCATCACCAGCACGAAAGCCGCGGCGAACGCCATGGTGGGAAGCGCCGCCGCGGGCAAACCGGCCCCGAAGACGCCGACCCCGCCGGTGAAGCCTGCCACCATCCATCCCTCCGAGCGGTCCCGAGCATACCGCAGGCAGTGCGTAGCGTGGCATCGGTGGACGCGCCCGAAGTGCAACGGTAGCCACGCAGGCCATGCCCATCCGACACCTGCTCGATCTCGAGGATCCCGATCTCGGCTACGACGACGCGGTGTCGTCGGCGACGCTGCCCGATCGGTTCTGCACGGGCTCACCGTGGGTGATCTCAGCGCACGAGGCGTTCACCGAGGGGGCGTCCACCCGCGTCCACCAGTTCGACGAGGGCTTCGTGCCGTTGGCTGAGAGGGTGACGGCGTTGGGCGCCACGTGGATGCCCCTGGAGGCCTCCTGGGGGCTGGCGGCACCCCTGGTCGGGCCCGACCTCGACGCCCTCGCCGCTCGCTTGGCTGAGCTCGTGCAGCAGGGCCCCCGCACGTGGGACGCGCTGTTCCTGTCGGGCCTCGTGCGCGGCGGACCTGACTTCTCGGCGCTGGTGCGCCGGCTGGGTCGTCGCTTCCGCCTGGGCCTCGGAACCCCCACGGTGCGCTGCGTGGCCTCGATCGAAGGCGGCATGGAAGGCTTTCTCGCACGCCGCACGCCGGCCTTTCGAAAGAACCTTCGGCGCCTCCAGCGTGCGGTCGAAGGTCGACTGAGCGTGGAGTTCCTGAGCCCCACCAGCGAGGGCGAGGCACTCGCCGCCTACGACGAGATCCAGCGCATCGAGGTGAAGAGCTGGAAGGCGAGGGAGGGGCACGGCATCGCGGAGGGCCCGATGAGGACCTTCTACGCCCGCATGGTGCCCCGACTCGCGCGGCGGGGTGAGCTGCGCGTCACCTTCGCGCGGATCGACGGTGAGCCTGCTGGCTACGTGCTCGGCGGTCTGCGCGGCACCGAGTACCGAGGGCTCCAGATCAGCTTCGACGACACCCACCGCGTGCTGTCGCTCGGGCACCTCATGCAGGCTGCCACCGTGCGCCGCCTCACCGAAGAAGGGGTGATGCGCTACGACCTGGGCACGGACATGGCTTACAAGCGGGTGTGGGCCGAACTCGAGGTCGAGACCCTCCCGCTTGTGGTTCGGTAACCGACCTGCTCCGAACGACGTCCTCACCCCACCTCGCACCCGGAGCGTTGTTGACCGCCACGCAGAAGAAGCTCGCCATCGCAGCGGGGGTCGGCGTCCTGCTGCTCCTGATCCGGTTCACGCCCCTCGATGACTGGATTCAGCGCGGGGTGGCGGCCGCACGCGAAGCGGGCCCGTGGGGCATCGTGGGGTTCACGCTGGTGTACGCGGCCGTCACGGTCACGCTGATCCCTGCGTCCCTGCTCACGCTCGCCGCCGGCGCCACCTGGGGCCCGCTGGGCGGCCTGATGGCCGTGTGGCCGGGAGCAACGCTCGGGGCTGTTCTCTCCTTTCTCCTCGCGCGATCCGTGCTGCGCGATGCCGTGGCCGAGCGGGTGAGCGCCCATCGCGGAATGGCGGCGCTCGACGAGGCCCTGGGCGATGAGGGCGGCTGGGTGGTGTTCCTGCTGCGCCTGTCCCCACTGTTCCCGTTCGGGCTGCTCAACTACGCCCTGGGTCTCACGCGGGTCCGGCTCGGGGCGTACGCGCTCTCCACGGCGGTCGGCATCCTCCCCGGCACGCTGCTCTACGCGTGGCTGGGTGCAACAGCCGGGGAGCTCGGAGGCGCGGCAACCGGCGGCGGCACGCTCGACGGACGCACGGTGTTGCTGGGGGTCGGCCTCGTGGCCACCGGCGTCGCCACGGCTGTGGTCACCCGTGCTGCGCGCCGCGCTCTGCAGCGTCGCCTGCCCCCGTCGACGGAGGCCACTTGACCTCGCCCATCCACGTAGCCGGCGATTCGCACGACGCGCGCTGGCTCGCCGAGCTGCAGCCTCCAGGTCGTGCGAACCCCACCCCGGCTGCGCACTACGCGGTCGTGGTCGTCGGCGGCGGACCCGCTGGACTTGTGGTGGCCATGGGTGCCGCAGGGCTCGGCGCGAAGGTGGCGATCATCGAGGCGGGCCTGCTGGGCGGCGACTGCCTCAACGTGGGCTGCGTCCCGAGCAAGGCCCTGCTGGCGGCTGGCCATGCAGCTCATGCCGCTCGCGGTCGAGCCGACCTCGGTGTGGATGCCAGCACACCGCCTGCTGTCGACTTCGAGCGCGTGATGGCGCACGTCCGCGAGGTCCGATCACGCATCGCCCACCACGACGGCGTGGCACGCCTCGAAGCGGCTGGTGTCGACGTCTTCTTGGGCCACGGGTGCTTCGTCGCCCGCAACGCCATCGAGGTGGATGGTCAGCGCATCGCGTTCGCCCGGGCCGTGATCGCCACCGGGGCCCGCGCTGCGATTCCGCCCATCCCGGGCCTTGCCGAGGCCGATCCGCTCACGAACGAGTCCGTGTTCGCGCTCACCCGACGTCCGACTTCGCTGATCATCTTGGGGGCGGGACCGATTGGTGTTGAGCTCGGGCAGGCGATGGCGCGCCTGGGCACGCGCGTGACGCTGGTCGACCAAGCGGACCAGGTGCTTCCCCGCGAGGACGCCGACGCCAGCGCTGTCGTGGCCCGTCAACTCCAGACGGACGGCATCACGCTGCGCCTGGGTGTGAAGGTGGTCTTTGTGCACCGGGCGGAGGAGCACATCGAGGTCGTGGTGGACGGCCCCGAGGGCTCGGAGACGCTGATCGGCGAGCGGGTGCTGGTCGCGCTGGGGCGCCAGGCCAACGTGGACGGACTGGGACTGGCAGCGGGGGGCGTGCAAGCGACCCCACGCAACGTGATCGTCGACGACTGGCTGCGCACCACAAACCCGCAAATCTTCGCAGCAGGCGACATCACCGGGCTGTCGGCGTTCACGCACACCGCCGACACGATGGCCCGGATCGTCTTGCAGAACCTGCTCTTCGTGCGGAGTCGAAGGTGGTCCGCGGCGATCGTACCGGCCGTCACCTACACCCAGCCCGAGCTGGGCCATGTGGGACCGGCGCCGGCAGCGCTGGCGAAGCGCTCCGACCTCTCGGTGCTCACCGTCCCGATGGCCGACCTCGATCGCGGTCGGACCGAGCGAGACACCGAAGGTTTCGCACGTGTGCACGTCGACCGTCGGGGCCGCATCGTGGCAGGCACCGTGGTGGGGAATGGGGCCGGAGAGACCCTCCACCTGCTGGTGCTCGCGATGTCGCGCGGCGTGGGCGTCGGCTCGCTGGCCAGCGTGATGTTCGCGTACCCGACGCGCGCCGAGGTGGTGCGTAAGCTCGGCGACGCCTACAATCGCCAGCGACTGACGCCGCGAACAGCGTCGTGGATTCGGCGGTGGATCGCATGGTGGCTCGGCCCCTGGACGTAGCGGTGGTGGTGCCCACGCTGAACGAAGAGCGTGCGCTGCCAGCGCTGCTGGCTCGCCTCGCGGTCCTGCGTCCTCGTGAAGTGGTGGTGGTCGATGGGGGAAGCGAGGACCACACCGTCGACATCGCCCACCACGCTGGCGTCAGGGTGGTCACAGGCGCGCAACGTGGGCGCGGCCACCAGCTCGCCGAGGGCGTGCGGTGCACGACGTCGCCGGTGCTGTGGTTCCTCCATGCCGACGCGCTCCCCCCACGAGGCGCGCTCCCGGCCATCGCCGAAGCGCTGACGACGTCAGGCGTGGTGGGGGGCGCATTTCGGCTGCACACCGTGCCGTCCCACGGGCGCTGGCGACTTGGACCCTTGCTTCGCCTCGCCGACCTTCGGAGCCGCTACACCCGCCTACCGTACGGCGATCAGGGCGTGTTCATGAAGCGGGCGGCGCTGGAGGCTGCGGGCGGCATGCCTGAGCAGCCCCTGTTCGAGGACCTGGAGCTGGCGCGGCGGCTGCGGCAACAGGGCCGCTTGACGACGCTTCCGCTGGAGCTGCAGGTCTCCGGCCGGCGCATTGAGGCGAACCCTCTCCACGCCTTCGTGGCCATGAACACGCTGCCTTGGCTCTACCGATGGGGGGTGCCGGCCGAGCGCCTCGCCCGGCTCTACCCGCCCGTTCGGAGCGCTTAGGGTGCCTGCACCGTGGGCGTGCCGTTGAGCACCGCGCTGGCGAAGAATCCGGCCACCTGGCTGGGCGCGTCGGTGCGCTCAAACAGCACGAAGTGTGCGTCGCTGCCGGCAGCCGGCGCATAGAGCTGCACCACACCGGTGGCCCCGAACGCCGCGTTGCCTGTGGCGGGCAGGGTGGTCTCGTTGATGGTCGCAAGGGGCGTCTGCCCGTTCGGCACCTGCTGGAGGCCGAGCTGACGAGCGAGCGCGTACTGGGTCGTGTCGGGGGAGTAGGTGTCACCCACGCCGAAGACCTGAAACACATGCCGCGGCTCGGCGTTCTCTTGGGGCAGGCGGATCACGTACCGCGCGTGGTTCACCCCATCGCCCGACTCTGCGAGCTGCTGCGCCAGGTTGAGCACCGGGTGCACGCGGGTGACGTCCGGATCGGCCAGACCCACACGCACCGCCGACGGGATGTCGTTCGGGCTGGTCTTGCCAAGCAGAGACTGGATCAGCAACCCACCTGCGCCGGAGAACACCGCACCTCGAATCGCGGGCTCCCAAGCGACAGCGACCGTGCCCACCACGCCCCCTTGGCTGTGTCCCAGGTAGAAGATGTTGTCGAGATCGAAGCGCAGCTCCTCGCCGGTGGGGGAGGTCTCGGCCACGTAGTCGGTGGCCTTCAGCCACTGCACCAACGTCCAGGTGTCGGCCGACTGCTGCAGACCGTTGTCGCGCGCGGCGCGCACATTCAGCGGGTTGAAGAACAGCACGTCGGGGTCGTAGGCGCTGGGATCCACATCGAGCCACTCGGTCTTGTGGTTCTCGGGGTGGTTGCGCGGCCCGTGGAACGGCGCATCGAAGCCGACCACGGCGAACGGTACCGTGGTGCCATTGGCCGACGCAGCCGTGAGCAGCTCGGCCAGTCCTTCCCGCAGGAACGACGTGTAGGAGCCGCCTGTGCCGTGGCCGTAGACGATCACCGGCCAGCCTGCGGCGGGCATCTCCACCCCGGTGGGAACTGAAAGGGCCACGTGCACGGTCTCAGAGCGGGCCACCGGGGGCGCACCGGTGGAGGGGATCGCGCCGCCGTCCGCAAAGTCCTTGAACGGGGGCGTGCCCACCTGGAACTGCGGCATCGAGAGCGTGCCCTGGACCTCGTCCCACGCGCCGGTCGTGCCCGAGCATCCGCGGCTGCTGTCGCCGGCCACGGCGAACGGATCGCTGCTGCCATCGCACAGCACCGCGCCTTCGAGGAACGGCGCGTCCTGCGCATCCACGGCCTGACGCACCAAGCGCGCGCGCTGGCTGGGATCCTGCATCGTGAACACCGTGGCGCCGCCGAGCTTGGCGGGGTCGATCGACTTCGCCACCAACCACGCCCGCAGCGGCGCATACGCCGTCCAGGCGTTCTGCAGGCGACTATCGGACGGGGCGGTACCGGCGAGCATGGCCGTGAAGTCGGGGTCCTGCACCATCGCTTCGCCGGCGTCGTTCTCCACCGCCGAAGCCACCATCGCCGCGTACGTGCGGCCGGGCTCAAGCGGACGACCGTCGATGGTGGTCAGCGCCAGCCAGTTGTCGCAGATGTAGGGCGTGGCGCGGCTGCGCGCTTCGTATCGAAAGGGCAGCGACCCATCATCCGGAGCATCCGGGGTGAGGTCGACCAGCGCGATCGTGCCCTTGCCAGGGATGCCGAACAGCAGCTTCGACGTCGACGGGTAGGCGGAGAAACGGAAGAACACCGCCTGGTTGGGACCGAACTTGCCGTCGAGATCTTCTTCCACCACGCGGATGAGGTTTCCCACGGCGTCGCCCACGAGCGGAATCAGCGCGCCTGGCGACGGGTGACCCGCCATGTTGATGCGGCCATCCGTTCCCACGCGCGCATCGTTGGGGAAGGGGAGGCGGTAGAAGTCGGCCAGCGGCTCCTCGCCGGGCACCTCGAAGTGCACGCGGAACGGACCCTCCTCTTCCTCAGCGCACGTGGTGCCGAACCACAGCGGAAGCTCCATGCCCTTGCACACGCCCGCGTCGGAGCACGTGAGACCGGCGCGGCAGTCGGTGGGACCGGCGCAGGTGGCGTCGAACGCGGCCGTGCCCGGCGACCCATCGGTCTCGCAGATGCCGCCGGCCGAGCACGCCAGCCCCAGTCGGCACTGGGAGGACGCCACACAGATCGCACCTTGCGCGAGCGTGCCGGGAAATCCCTCGACCTGACAGGTGCCGTCGTTCGCACACACAGCGCCGGTGACGCAGTCGGCCAGCTCGACACACTCACCGCCGATGTCGACGATGCGCCGCCCCGACTCGCCGCAACCCGCGACCATCAGCGCCACCATCATCCAGCCGAACACAACGTAGCGCTGCATGGGTCCTCCCTCCTGAGGATCGCGGGTCCCGGATCCGCATCCTGCCGCGCCATCCTACCTCACGGTCGGCTAGATTGCCCTCGGAGGATCGATGCACGGGCGGCTGCTGGTCCTTGTGGCGCTTACGTCAGGCTGTGAGGTCTCCGCCCTCGACTGCGCCTGGGCCCACCTCGCGGAAGGCGCGTCGTGCGACTCCGCGTTCGACGTGTCCATGGGCCTCGGCGAGACCGACTGGGCGCCTCTCGGGGAAGACGGTGCGCTGCCGTTGGTGCGCGGCACCCAAGGCCTCCAGCACGTGGACCTGGCAGCCACCCTCGACCTCGATGCCGACTCGCTTCCCACCGACAGGGCGCTGATCTCGCTCGCGGCTTGGCGTCTCGACGACGGCACGCCCGTCTCCTCCGAGGATGACTGGGGCGTTGGGTTTGCACCGGCCCACGACGCGCCGACGTTGGTCGGGGTGCGGCTGGTGGTGGTGGACCCGGAGCCCAACCTCGGTGTGCCTGTCGGCGTGCTGCTCACGGTCACCCCCGTCGGGGCCGACGCGCCCGGCCGAGGCTGGCTGGAGGGTGAACTGCGCTGGCAGGGAGAATAGACCCCTCGGCCCAGGAGGCCTTCGATGCCTGAGCCCAAGTCCCCGTCGCTGCTGGAGCGCTACGGTTCGGCCTTCATCGTGTCCCTGCTCGGCGTGCTGGCGCTGCAGATGGTGGTGCTCACGCCGATGGTGCGGTGGGGCGTGAACCTCGGGCCGCTCGTGGCCTGGATCGGCAGCACCTTTGGGACCACCATCGAGCTCCCTGGCCAGCAGCTCTCTTGGCCGCTGTCGGCAGCGCTGGCGTACGCCATCACGCGCCCGCTCAAGGTCATCACCTTGCCGTTGGTGGCGGCGATCACGCCGCTGGTAGCGCGGTGGGTGATGCCGTCGGGCGTGATCTCCGAGGTCGATCCCACCGACCTGCCCTGAGGTCTAGCGGGCGCGCGCGATGTCGAAGTGGATCTCTTCCACGCGGGCCTGCAGGTCGTAGCGATCGGCAGGGGCTGTGAAGTCCACGCCCGTGAGCGAGCTTGTGTGTCGAATGCGGGCATCGCGGTCGAGGACGTACATCTCGGACCCTTCAACGGCCCAAGCAAGGCGCAGTGCGTCGCCGGCGTCGACCACCAGCACCACCGGCGTTCCGGTGACGGCGGCCTTAGCCGCGTCGGCCAGCGCCTCGGGGACGACCACGACGACCCGTGAGCGGACGAGGTTCGTGTCGGCACCGAGAACTGCGAGCTGCACACCGCTCAGCTGTTGGAGCTGATCAGGCTGCTGCAAGAACAGCCACACGCTCGCGACGCCGGTGAAGTCGCTGGCCCTCAGGCGCTTGGCTGACGAAGGAGAGTCAGCGTTCCGATCGACAGCAGCGGCCTCGGGAGGCGCGTCGCCCGCGCGCAGTACGCCAGCCTCAGCAACAGGCATCCCGAGCAGCACGAGGCCCAACAGGGCAAGGATTCGCATGACAGACCCCAGTCTTTGGGCGCTTCATCGGACAAGATCCCGGTACCTTGAGGTGTGTGGCGGGTGGTGGGGACACCGCTCAAGCAGCCGCAGCTTGGACCTCGGGTCGAACCACAGCCTCCAGCACCCGCGCGTGGAGCGCGCGGAGCGCATCTGACCCGCACAGGCCCACCCCGGGCACTGCGGGCTCCACCGCGACCTCGGGGGGCTGTTCCTGAGCGTCCGCCCACGCAACGAGCACGGCGCCCGCGACCTCGTCGCCCCCCAACGCCACCGCCCAAGACACGATGTCGCGTGCGAGCACGGCGTGGCGAGCCTCGTCCTCCACCACCACGGTGAGGGCAGCACGAACGGGCTCCAGGGTGGCTCCTGCAAGGCGCAGCACGGCCTCGGCCGCCGCCATGGCCTCGTTCACGCACCCATCCCGCACGGTGGACGCCGCGAGCGCGGCCACCGACGGCGTAGGCAAGCTCGGGATCGCCATCGGTCCCGGCTCGACCTCATGCCCCAGGAACATGGAGGCGAGCGTGAACGCCGTCCGTGCGTGCGCCACCTCATCCGCTTGGGCCTGGGCACAGCGGGCGATCAACGAGGCGGGCGCGCCGTGCGCCAGGAGGTCGAGGGTGAGCTGGGCGAAGGACGCGATCGATGCGTGCTCGGCCTGGGCGTCGCGGAGCCAGCGCTGGGCGAGGGCGCGACGCACGTCGTCCGGGAGGTCCGCTGCAAGGACAGCGGGGCAGCGCGCGCCGGTCGTGATCACGTCGGGCAGGGCGGCGCGGCCCGCCTCGTCCCGCAGCGGACGGCCGCACTCGGTCCCATCGTAGGCGATCAACGCCGGGTAGGTGCAGTAGGTGCCTACGTCTGGAGGCTGCATCCCCGTGTCGCCTGGCGCGGCGTACGTGTCGGTCCGGGTCGCGCGACCCGTGAGACACAGCACCCGACCGAAGCCGTCACAACTCGACCGGTAGGGCAGCTCCGTCCAGACCGACTGAACCGACTCGGCCGATTCGCAGTCCGCGCCCTCCGACACCACGACGGTCCAGTTCGACGCCTGGACCCGAAAAGCGTCCTCCGCGCGGTCATAAGTGCGCGGCGCAAGGACGCAGTCCTTGAGCGCCTCGGCACCTGGGAGTGACCGAACGTCATTGGGGTCGGCGGAGGCATCGACTGCGGCACCATCGCAGGCCGTGAGGCCCGCGAGGAGCACGGTGAGGCGCTGGGAGAACGTGGTGGGCATGAGGCCTCCCGCAGCCCGCGTCGGCCGGGCCACCAGGGCCAGTGTAGCCGGGCCGTTCCGACCGGAGCATCGAATCCACTACACGTGCTTCACGTACTCGAAGTCGGTGGGCAGCTTGTTGATGCCGCGACGCGGCGCAGCGATCCAGTTCGCACACTTCCCGGTCTCGTACACCCCGTGCATCAGCGACTGCACGTAGGCGCGGTCGGCATCCGACGGCAGCCACTCGCTGGACCGACGCTCGAACTCGGCCGCCGAGATGGGGTTGCCCTCGAAGTCGAAGGGGTGCCCGGCGTGCACGCCCTGACGACGGAAGAAGCGCGAGGACGGGAGCTTCACGCGGAAGTCGGTGTCGGACTCCTCGAGCACCCGGTTCCAGCGGGCGACCACCCGCACCGCGTCTTCCACATAGGCACCGCGCAGGATCTCGTTCATCGCGTTGCGGAGCGGCACGCGGCGCTCCACCAGCCGGCCGTCCTCCATCACCGGGATGCCCCAGGTGCCGTCCAGCGCCACGTGATCGTCGTAGCCTTCGGCCTCGCGGTAGCGACCCTTCAGACCGGTGGCGAAGAACTGGGCGGCGTTGCTGCTGATCTCGCTGCCGAACAGGTCGAGGCTGTAGCTGTACCAGTAGGTGATGAACTTCTGCACCGTGTCGAGGTCGATGCCGCCGAGCTTACGCACGTCGCCATTGGGCTCGGCGCGCTGCAGCTCGATCGCACGGAGCAGCACGCGCAGGACGCCGTCTTCTCCCACAGAGAGGTGGTGGGCCTCTTCGGTGAGCATGAACCGGCAGGTTCGCGACAGGGGATCGAAGCCCGACTCGGCCAGGGCTGCGAGCTGGTACTTGCCGTCGCGGTCGGTGAACGTGGTGAAGCAGAAGAAGGTGAGCCAGTCCACGCAGGGCTGGT